>JBEKWP010000150.1:0-8245 GCA_049512915.1 Candidatus Sulfotelmatobacter sp. | reverse complement strand
GCCGAAGGCATCGCCACCGGCTCCGGCCCGCTTCTCAACTCCCTCCGCCAGCGCGAGCGCGAACTCGACACCCTCGACATGGAAATCGACAGCGCCGTCACTTCGGTCATCACCGAAGTCGAACCCACCGAGGCTCGCGAACTCCTCGCTTGTATGAAATTCATGATCAGCCTCGAACGCATCGGCGACCTGCTGCTCAGCTTCGCCAACAGCGCTCAAGCAGCTTCCGGCCGCATCGATTCCGAAGACACTCGCGACCTCACCCACATGGCCGCCTCCGGAACCTGATTTTCCTCCGCCACATCGAGAATCCCGAAAACATCGCCCGCCAGGCCAGCCTGCAGATCATCTTCATGACCCAGTCCCTCGAACGGGCCGGCGATCACGCGAAAAACCTGGCCGAAGAAGTCTGCCACGTAGTCAGCGGCCACACTGTCCGCCACGTCCTGATGGCCTACGACAAGCCGGTAGAACAAATGTTCATCGACTACCTCCGCCGCCGCGACCAGCACTAAAAGTAGCGCCGGCCTTCCCGCCGGCTTTTTTTCGTCTGGCAAGCAGGCTCGTGTGGGAATTCACTGATGTCTAACCCAATCCTGTCATCCTGAGCGGAGGTTGTGCTTCGCGAAAAGCGAAGCACAACCGCAGTCGAAAGCCTGCCCTGAGCGAAGCCGAAGGGGCCCCCTACCTGCGTAAGCGGCCCTCAGCCTCGCTGGGCATTTTTGTCCGCCCGCCAGCCCTTTAGACTTCGACCGTGCCGTGAAGATAAAGGCGCGCCCGTCCCGCGATCTTCACCCGATCGCCGGCGATTGTGCACTGCATACTTCCACCGCGGGCACTGAGTTGTTGCGCACGAAACGTATCCTTACCCAGCCGTCCCGCCCAATACGGAGCCAGGGTGCAGTGTATCGAGCCGGTTGCCGGATCCTCATCGATGCCGATCGACGGCGCAAAGAATCGGCACACGTAGTCCACGTCACCCTCGCCTGAAGCAGTAACAATGACTCCGCTGATCCCGATGTCTAGTTTGGCAAGCGCGGCAATGTCGGGGGAGAGCGCTCGCACTTGCTCAGCCTGATCAATCACTACGAGGTAATCGCGCGCTTTCTTCACTAATGCCGTTTTCAAACCCAGGGCTGGTAAGAGGCCGACGGGAACCTCACATGGCTGGGGTGGCCTGGCGGGAAAGTCCATCTCAAAGCTGTCACCAATCCGCGCGACGATCAACACGCCGCTGCGGGTGTGGAAGCGAACTGGCCACACGTCGTGCTTCCGCAGCGCGAGCACATAGGCGGATGCCAGGGTTGCGTGCCCGCATAGGTCGTCCTCGATTTTCGGTGTAAACCAGCGCAGGTCGAAATCACCATCCCCGCGGCGAACAACAAAAGCGGTGTTGCTATGCCTGTTCTCAACCGCAATTTTCTGCATGATGCCATCCGCGAGAAAAGCGGAAAGAATACAGACCCCCGCCGGATTACCTGCAAAGAGCTCCCCTGTGAATACATCAACGTGGTAATACGGAATTGCCATGTCGTGGTCCTCCGGAGCGCGCCTAAGCGCATTCCTCAGTCGCCGCAACATTAGCAACTGGAACTGTCTCTGGAGCCTTGACCGCGACAGCACGTTCTCCCCGCCGGATCAGCACAATCGCGCCCAGAATCGCCACCGACGCCAGCACCACGCGCAAAGTCAAAGGCTCGCGCGCCAGCAGCCATCCCAGAATCACCGCCACTACCGGATTCGCATAAGTATGCGTAGCCACCAGCGCCGGCGGAACCCGCTGCAGCAGCCATGTGTAAGCCGTGAACGCGATCACCGACCCGAACGTGATCAGATAACCCAGTCCAAAAATCGACCGCAACGTGATGCTTGACCAATGCGTATCGCGGAATTCGCCCGTCACCCCCGCCGCGACCAGCAGCAGCAACGCGCCGCAAATCGTCGGCAACGCGGTTCTCCCCAAGGCATCAGAAGGCAACTTAAGCCGCGGCGAAACCACCACCCCCAACGACCACGATAAAGAACCGAGCAGCACCGCCAGCAGCCCTACCAGGCTCGACCCTTTCGCCGTGAGTTCCGCGCCCGTCAGCAGCCCTACGCCCACCACGCCTAAACCCAGGCCCAGCGCGCTGAGCACGCTGATTTTCTGCTGCCCCATCATCCAACCCAGCACCAGAATAAACATCGGTTCAGTCGCGATCAGCAGCGCTGCGAGACCCGAACTCACATACTGCTCCGCCCAGTGCAGCGAACCATGCCCGATCAAAAAGAACAGTGCACCCAATGCGAACCCCGCAACCCACTGCGGCCGCGTCGGGCGAAACCCGCGCCAGTAGGCCCAGGTCAGCATGATCCCGCCGGCGATGGAATGCCGGATGCCCGCCGCCACCAGCGGCGGAATCGTCTCAACCGCGTACCGGATGGCAAGGTAAGTCGAGCCCCAGATCACATAGATTGCCACAAAGGCCAGCGCCAGCTTGATAGCATCGCGGCGGTCGTGCCAATTCGCAGTCGGGCGTGGCGGGGAAACGATCACAGGTCTACCTCCAATATGCATCATCTTGCCAGTGCGAAGCATGGCTTTTATCTGTGCGGAGCGATCGGAAATCATAGGAAACCGCCTTGGGATCGACTAACCTGGTATACTTGTTTTACAGGTTATACGAGATGGTAGGCGATGCAGTATAACTTGTCAATATGTTTTTAACGGTTATATGATTCGAGGGGAGGATTTGCCCAGTTAGCATGGAAACCAAACCCGGCAGACGCCAACCGCCACTCTTCGACCTGATGGGAAATGTCTGCCTCGATTTCATCAACACGCTCGACAATCGCCCCAGCGGCAAACCTAAAGAATTGCTCAAGAGCTACTACGAGCTGGCGCGCTTCGGCGAAGACACGGGAATCCTTACACCCCATGAGTTGGATTTTTTTTACGAGCGGGTTCATCTCATGCCCGATGAGGCGCAGGAGGCGATGCGCCGTGCCCGCAATCTGCGCGAGGCGCTGTACGATATCTTTTCTGCTGTGCTGAATAAGAAACCCGCGCCGCAGCTTGCTTTGGACAGGCTCAATACGAATCTGCACGATGCCGCGCTGCATTCGTGGCTGGTACAGCCCAAGATCGCCGAACCTAAGATCGCCGAACCCAAGATTGTCGAACCCAAGATTGTCGAAGGAAAACTACCGCCGAACGACGGACGTTTGCAGTGGCGCTTCGAGCCGATGACGGCTTCGCTCGGCGCGATGCTGCGGCCGATAGCGCGCGCGGCCGCGGACCTGCTGGCCTCAAGCGATCTGGCGCTGGTGCGCACCTGCGCCTCGCCCACCTGCCAGTGGTTTTTTCTCGACACCAGCAAGAATCACCACCGCCGCTGGTGCAGCATGAAGCAGTGCGGCAACCGCGCCAAGGTGCGCAGCTTCTATGCCAAAAAGAAAGCGGGCCATACGCCTTCGGGTTTTTGAGCTCTCTTGATAAGTGTGTATAAAGTGTGTATCATTGGAATGTGAGAAAACATGCACAGCCGGGACGTCATAAAGGTGCTGAAGCTGGACGGCTGGTATGAGGTAAATCAGGTCGGGAGCCACAAGCAATTCAAACACCCAACAAAAAGGGGAAGGGTTACCGTGCCGCATCCGAACCGGGACATACCGGTGGGTACTCTCAGGAGTATTGAGAAACAGGCGGGGATCGAGCTCGAGTGACCAGGCAGGGTTGTCCAAGCTAGGAGCAAGAATCATGGAATATATCGCCTATCTTCATAAGGACCGCGATTCCGATTACGGTGTTAGCTTTCCCGATTTTCCTGGTTGCATCACTGCGGGAAGGACCCTCGATGAAGCGAGCCGGATGGCGGCGGAAGCGCTGGCGCTCCACATCCAGGGCATGATCGAGGATGGAGACGCAGTGCCGGAACCATCGAAGGTCGATGATATTGCAGTGGACGCTGCGCAGACCGGAGCCATCGCATTCATGGTGAGGGTCGACGCTCCAGATGCAACCGTGCGCGTGAACATCACGGCCCGGGAGAGCCAGATCGCAAAAATCGACGCGCTGGCGGAGGCAGCGGGTTTGACCCGGTCAGGCTACATGGTGCGTGCTGCCATTGGGGCGGCCATGTTCACGATTACCATTGACAAGGTCGAAGAAGGCTACCGGATTGTCCCGACAAACCACGTGGCTAAGGATCAGCGAGAGACGGAGCTTTGGGTTCGCGCAAATTTCCAAGTGGTACCGGAGGAGTGGGCCAAGTTGAAGGCAGAACTCGACAGTACCGGGAGGGCCTCGATACAAAGGATCGCCGGAAAGGTTTTACAAGGAGCTTGGTAATCACTCCGGCAGGGCTCTGCTCGCTTCCCCCAAAATCTGAAGACGCAGGTGTTACCATTTCCTGACCTGAACGCGAGGTGCCCAGATGGCCGCGCTCCCCGATAGCTTGAATCAGAGCCCCTGGCCTGAGTTGCCCCTCGACGCCTGGCAGGACACTTACGCCACGTTGCACATGTGGACGCAGATTGTGGGCAAGGTGCGGCTGGCGCTGAGTCCACGCATCAATCACTGGTGGGAAGTTGCGCTGTATGTCAACGCGCGCGGGCTCACCACTTCTGCGATTCCTTACAATGGCAGAAACTTCGAAGTGCAATTCGATTTTATCGATCACAAGCTGATCATCCAGACTAGTTGGGGCACGTCCGAGACTTTCGCGCTGAAGGCGGAATCGGTCGCCGATTTCTATGCTAAATTCATGTCGGCCTTGCGGTCGCTCGGCATTGTGGTGAAAATCTGGCCCATGCCGCAGGAAGTGGCGAACCCGGTGCCCTTTGACCAGGATACGCAGCATGCTTCTTACGATCCCGAATATGCGCACCGCTTCTGGCAAATCTTGATTTTGTGCGACAACATCTTCTGGGAATTTCGCGCTCGCTTCATTGGAAAGGATAGTCCGGTACATTTCTTCTGGGGCAGCTTCGATCTGTGCGTAACGCGGTTCTCGGGGCGGCGCGCTCCGGAACGCGTGGGCGCCGATCCGGTCACGCGCGAAGCTTATTCGCAAGAGGTGATCAGCGCGGGATTCTGGCCCGGTGGCGGCGATATTAAAGGTGCGGCGTTCTACGCCTATGCCGCGCCCGAGCCGGCCGGCTTTGCGGAGCAGAAAGTGCAGCCGGCGGCGGCTTTTTATCATCCGCAGCTGAAGGAATTTCTGTTGATGTATGACGACGTGCGCCGCAGCGCTTCGCCCCGGGAGGCGCTGCTGAGTTTCTTGCAAAGCACTTACGAAGCGGGGGCGAACCTGGCGAAGTGGGACCGGAAGGAACTGGAGAGAAGTTAGAGCGGTTGTAGAGCCGCCTTGCCGGGCCGCCGGTGGTACAGGCATGCAAGGGGTCCCCTTCGGCTTCGCTCAGGGCAGGCTTTCGACTGCGGTTGTGCTTCGCTTTCGCGAAGCACAACCTCCGCTCAGGATGACAAGGGGGATGAGATGGCTAAGAAATGCAAGCACCTGGATCAGATCAAGTTCAGGACTACCAATACCGACGTGTGTGAAGAGTGCGTGAAACTCGGCGACATCTGGGTTCACCTGCGGATGTGCATGGTCTGCGGGAATGTGGGATGCTGCGATTCGTCGAAGAACAAACACGCCACGAAACATTTCCATCACACGAGCCATCCCTTGATACGGTCGATTGAGCCCGGTGAAGAATGGATCTGGTGCTACATCGACGAAATCATTGCCGGCGAAGTGGCTGCGTGACCTGCCGCGCAACCCAGCGCGGGACACCGTAGGGAAACTATGCCTTGGGGCCGGATTGCGCTGGCAGTATTCGCCAGCGGATTCGTGTCGTCAATGACCGACTGGCTATTCGCGGGCGACTGGCTTTACAAACGCTACGACCGGAACCCTGAGATCTGGCGATACCAAGGCGGCCAGGGAGAAAACAAAGCTATTCTCTGGTCAAGCGTGTTTCCCTTTCTTACGTGCGGAGTTTTTGTCGCGCTCTGTAGCGGCCTGCATCTTCACACCTACCGCGCATCTCTCGAATTAGCCGGGGCGATCTGGCTCATCGGGCCGCTGCCGTTGACCATCGTTAACGCCTTTTGGGTGAAGCTGGCTCCGGCGATTGCTGCATCGTGGGCTGCGGGCTGGCTGGTGAAACTGACAATTGCCGCGATCGCGGTGGGGCTGGTTCTGGGCTGAGGGTGATCGCGGGGCTAAGCCCCGAGGCCTGAAAGCATGCAGATGGCACGGCTGGAAGCCGTGCCCTTCCCGAACCCATTTACGAGACGGCGTGTTGTCAGTCGGTTAGTCCTTCATCCCTTCACAATCTTCTTGGCTCCCGCGTCCCACACTGCGATGGACTTGTTGAAGTAAGCGAAGTTCGCCAGATGGCAGCCGACGGCTGCGTGATTGCCGAAGACTTCGTTTTCCGTGACTGGCTTACGACTGCGCACGGCGTTGAAGAAGTTGGCCTCGTGGTCGACTACGTCGCTGTATCCCGGGGGCACGATGTAGGATTCGGCTTCGTCGTCCACTTGCGAAGACAGGGGCGCGGCCGGCGGATGCTCCTGGTGCCACTGCTTCAGATACTGCTCCCGCATGGCTCGCGGCCAGCCGAAAATCGAATAACCCTCCGGCTCGGGACGCGTGTCCTGCGGCTTGTAACTCAAGGTGGAATCCTTGATGATGAGCGTCCCCTTGGTTCCGTAGAAGGCGATAAATTCTCCGCCATCGTTGTTCAGGTTGCAGCGCAGGCTCACGCGGAAATTTGGATAGTCGTAGACGGTTTCGATCAGATCAGGAAACTCGCGGCCGTCTTTGAAGTGAAAGAGTCCGCCGCTTGATTGCGCGCGCTCGGCGATGGTGTTGGTGCCGGTGATGAAGTGGATTCCGGAAATCAGGTGAACGAAGAGGTCGCCGCCCAGGCCTTCGCCGTAATCGGTGAAGCAGCGCCAGCGGAAAAAGCGCACCGGATCAAAGGGCCGCTTGGGCGCGCTGCCGAGGAAGGCATTCCAGTCAATCGTCTTTTCACTGGCATCGGGAGGGATGGGATAGACCCACGCCCCGCTGGGGCTGTTGCGGTCCCAATAAGCCTGGATCGCGGTGACCTGGCCGAGCTTGCCCGAGTCATAGATTTCTTTCGCTTTAGCGTAAAGAATGGAACTGACGCGCTGGCTGCCGATCTGCACGATGCGATTCGCCTTGTGTGCGGTTTCGACCATGGAAAAACCCTCTTCCACCGTGTGCGACATGGGCTTTTCGCAGTACACGTCCTTGCCTGCCGCGCAGGCATCTTCAAAAATGTGGCGGTGCTGGTGGTCCATTGCGGCGATGATGACGGCATCGACATCTTTGCGATCGAGGATGGAGCGATAGTCGCGAGTGGCGGGAACGTTGGCGTTGTTCACCGCTTCCTGCGCGGCAATATGGCGGCTGTCATAAAGATCGCAGACCGCGACGCATTCGACGCCCGAAACTTGCGTCGAGGCCTTCAGGAGTTCGCATCCGCGAATGCCGGTGCCGATGCTGGCGAAGCGCACGGTATCGCTGGGCGCGACCGGCCGCGGCGCCGCGGAGAGCAGATGCGGCTGCAGAATATTTGCCGCCACTGTAGTGGCTGCGAGGGCCCCCGTACCGATGTGAATGAAGTCCCGGCGACTCAACGGATTCTTAGGCATGTGATTCCCCCACGACAATTTAAGATGGAGTGCTTACGGGCCGAGATTATGCCACAAGTGAGACTGCAGCAGGAATCGATTTTCCAGCACACGCGAGGCGTTTCGCTCGGGAACGATCAGAGATCAGGGTGAAAAAACGACTCCGTGCGGCACGCCTGAGCCTCTCCACCCGTGCGGCCAATCCCGGTTTGCGAATTTAAAGCCGGGCTTTCCGTCGGCATCGTGGAAAGCGTCATCCATCGAAACCGAGCCCGTGGCAGAATCAAACCTCAGAAGATAAAGACGAGGCTCCCCGGCTCCGCCGCCGGTGACGACGATGCGGCCCGTTTTCGGGTCCCACCCCGTCCAGTGCGGATAAAAGTTATCGTCGAATTTAAGTCTGGAAACCTCGACTGGCTTCGCTCCATCGGCAATGTCAAGCACAATCACGCTATGAAGGTATAAGACGCTCTGCAGAAGATAGTGGCCAACGATGGTGGGAACACCGCAAAACGAGGCGGGAAACGAGTAGACCAGCTGCGACTTGGGATGGTCGGTGCCGACTCCGGTAATGCGCTCGAGGCCGCAGGCGAG
>JBEKWP010000149.1:0-8121 GCA_049512915.1 Candidatus Sulfotelmatobacter sp. | reverse complement strand
GAGCAGCGCACCGGCTCCTTGAAGAATACGCACATAGGAAGATGAAGGTTCCGCAAAGCGCAGGGACAAAACTGCAGACTCTGCCCTCCCTGTTAGGACAACATACTATATGACGCGCGGCCGGACTCATGGTTAGCGGAGACGGTTAGCGAAGACGACTAGCCGAGAAACTGCCTTGCCTACCCCGTGTTGTGCAGTCCCGCAGCGATGCCATTGATGGTCGCGCCCAGAGGATATTCCAGTTTCCCCAGATCTTGTCCTAGTTGCTTGCGCCGCAAAAGCTCCACCTGGATCAAGCTCATCGGATCCACATACGGATTGCGCAGATGAATGGATCGCGCCAGCACCCGGTTGCGCGCCAGCAACTCCCGCTGGCCGGAGATTCGCAAAATCATCTGCCGCGATCGCAGAAACTCCGCTTCCAGCATCGCGAAGACGCGCGTGCGCAACTCCGTGTTCTTTACCAGCCCGGAATAAACCCGGGCAATGTTGAGGTCCGCCTTGGCCATGCCAAGCTCAACGTTGCGCACCAGGTCCGAAAACAGAGTGAAATGCTTCAACATCTGGCGCAGCAGCCGTTCGTGACCTCTTCCCTTCCCGGCGAAACTCTCCAATCCTTGTCCGACTCCGTACCACGCCGGCACCGCATGGCGGCTTTGCATCCATCCGAACACCCAGGGGATGGCGCGCAGGTCCTCCAAACGACGGCCTCCGGTTCGGCGCGATGGCCGCGAGCCGATGCGTGCTGCATCCAGTTCGTGGATCGGCGTGGCCTGCTCAAAGTATTCCAGCAAGCCGGCATTTTCCGCGATGTCGCGGCGGTAGACGCGATGAGCTTCCCCTGACATTTCTTCCATTGCCTCTTCCCAGCGCGACTGATCCTCCGGCTGAGCGCCCGAGCGCGTGAACGCTTCCAGGCTTGCGGCAATCATCAGTTCCAGGTTCCATTCCGCGAGCACCGCGTCGGCGTACTTCCAATTGAGAACTTCTCCCTGTTCGGTGATGCGAATACGCCCAGAAAAACATCCAACCGGCTGGGCCAGGATTGCCGCATGCGTCGGCCCGCCTCCGCGCCCCACCGTGCCTCCGCGGCCGTGGAACAACCGCAGTTTCACTCCGCATTCTCGCGCCACACCGTGCAGATCGCGATGCGCCTTGTGCAGCTCCCAGGTACTGGTCAGCATTCCTCCATCTTTATTGGAGTCGGAGTAGCCCAGCATTACTTCCTGCCATCGCCCCCAGGAATCGAGCAGCGGTTCATAGTCAGGATGCCGCCACAGCCGCCGCATCGCACCGCCCGCCCCGCGCAGCGAATCGATCGACTCAAACAGCGGCACCGGCATCAGGCCGGGATCATGATTGCCGGAATTACCATTGCCGGAGTCATGATCGCCGGAGCTACGATCGCCGGAACCAGCCAGACGCACCCCGCAAGCCTTCGCCAGGCGCACCAGGTTGAGCACATCGTCCTCGGACTCCGCCCCGCTGATAATGTACTGACGGATCGATTGCGGGGGATAAACCTGCTTGAGCCGCTGGATTGTGCGCAGAGTCTCGATCAACTCGCTGGTCTGAAGAGAAACTTCGTTGCTGCCGGAAGAAGCGGCCCCAGCCGCCAGGGCCGGGGCAGTCTCTCTTAATTCGGTCTTCCTGAGTTTTGTCTTTCTCAGTTCGGTGCTTCCCAGCGCAATCTTGCTCAGGTCAATCGTTCTTGTGCCGATCTCCTGTAGAACTTCAGCGTGCACCCGAGCATGCTGCCGGATATCGAGCACCTGAAGGTGGAAGCCGAAGGTTCGAAGTTGCCGCAGCAAGGGGTCGACATAGGCCTCCGCCAGCCTCTGGCCGCGATTCTCCATCAGGCTCGACCGCAGCATGACCAGATCGGATTCGAACTCCTCTGCGTCCTTATACGAACCCTGAACGGCGGGGCCTTCGCGGCTGCGCTGCAACCGGTAAACCACGTAGGAAAGAAAACGGCGATAAAGCTCGGTCGTGTTGCCCGGTCCCCAGCGCATGGCGGCACCGGGCAGCGATCCTTTATACTGCGCCAGCCGCGACACAATCTCCGCCGAAACGCCCGCCTGGCGCAATGACGAACTCAGGCAATCGCTCAAAAACTCCACGTCGCGAACATATTCGCGGAGAATCATAGTTCGCGCCTGCTCAAGAGCATCTTTCACGCATTCCGGCTTGACCAGCGGATTGCCATCGCGGTCGCCGCCGATCCAGGATCCGAAACTCAGCAGATTTGGCAACTCGGCCACATCGAGAACCGTGCCATAAACGTCGCGCATCGATTCCGCTACTTCGGCATAGATTCGAGGCAGCGCTTCAAAAAGCGAAAGGCGGAAATAGCGCAGACCCATGCGGATCTCGTCATCGACGGTCGGCTTGGTCTGCCTGACTTCGTCCGTCTGCCACAGTGAAGCAATTTCGGCATGGATCGCCTGTTCGCATCGCAAAGCCTCGGCCTCCGTGAGCGGCAGACGGTCCAGCCGCTCCAATTGTTCGGCGATGCGCCGTCGTTTCAGCAGGACGGTTTGGCGAGCCACTTCCGTGGGATGGGCGGTGAACACAGGAGTCACCGTCACCTGGCGAAGCGCCGCCAGTGCCGCTTCGGCGGAGATCCCGGCTTTCTTCATGCGCAACAAAGTTCCGTGGAACGATCCCGGCAGGGTCGCCTCTCGCTGATCCAGTTGGCGGGCGCGACGGCGGCGTTTGCGGTGGTTGGTTTCCGCCAGATTTGACAGCTCGAAATAGATTGCAAAAGCTTTGGTGACTTGATAAGCGCGGTCGAGATCCATTCCTGAAATCGTCGCCTCAGCGCGGGCCATGAGTTCATCCGCGGAATGACTTCCGTGCTTCCGCTCGCGATGCTGAATCATCAGCCTCCGCAGCTCTTCGACGGTATCAAACAAGTCTTTGCCCGCCTGCTCCACCAGAACCCGCCCCAGCAAAGCGCCGAGCGACCGCACATCCCGCCGCAGGGGGCGATCCTTCGCGGAATCGTCGGACCGCGCCGTGAGTTCCGACAAACGGGCCTTTTGCTCATCCGCGTTCCACAGCGGTTTAAATCGGGTCATGAGAGTGAAGGCAGAGACGTGATCAGAAAGGATAAATCAAAAAGCAGTGATCAGTGGCCAGTGGTGGGGTCAGCGAAGAACCAAACCTCCGCCAAGCGGCCGGCACGAGAACTGGCCACTGGCCCCTGCCAACTGCTCTATTTCGGCGTTTCGAAGCGATAGCCAATCCCACGCAGAGTTTTCAAGTACCGCGGGTGGCGCGGATCAATCTCGATTTTCTCGCGCAGCCGCCGCACGTAGACATCGATCGAGCGCGGCGTTACAAAAGGAGTCTCTTTCCAGACTGCGTGCAGCAACCGGTCGCGCGTGAGCACGCGCCCGCAATGCATCGCCAGATACTCCAGCAAACGAAATTCGCGCACCGTGGTAAGAACCGCCCTTCCTTCCACCTGCACCGTCATCGAAGAAGCGTCGATTTCAAGGTCGCCCAGGCGAAGCACTTCCGGTTTCACCGGCGGCTGGCGCAAACCCCGGAGGACGCTGCGCACTCGGGCCACGAGTTCGCGCGGGCTGAAGGGCTTGGTGATGTAATCGTCTCCGCCCAGCTCAAGCCCTTTCACCCGGTCGGCTTCGGCCGTCTTGGCGGTAAGAAAAATGACCGGCGTCGAGGAAAGCGTGGGAGTCTGCCGTATCTGCCGGCAAATATCAAAGCCGTCCGCGCCCGGAAGCATCACGTCCAGAAGAACGAGAGACGGCATCTCTCGCATAGCTTCAGAAACCACAGAACCACCGCTGACGAAGCTTTGCACGTCAAAGCCGGCCGCCTGCAGGTTGTGAGAGATCAGCCGCGCAATGTCTTCCTCATCCTCGACCACGAAGATAAGGCTTCGAGAAACAGGCGCGCCGCTCGCATCGCCGCGCTCGTAAGATTCCATGGGAGAGTGCATCGCCACCTGCAGCGGCTTGACCCACAGTCGAAGGTCAGTTCGGAGCCGGATTCTGCAATGAATGTATTGAGGAATTGTTGCGAGAATGTTTCCCAAGTGTTAACGAATGATGAATTTCAAAAGCAGTGGCCTGTGATCAGTGGTCAGTGGTCAGAAAAAGCCGCACCTTCGTCGAAGAAGCTGGCAGCAAGAACTGACCACCGACCCCAGGCCACTGACCACTGTTTTTAGGTTGCTGCTCGCTTCTTCGGCGCGTGCCGCAGGCTGCGGCCCTCGATGAGGCTGTAGAGATCTTCGGCGAGGTTGGTAGTGTGATCACCGGCGCGCTCTAAAGCCTGCGCCATGAGAAGTACGTCGAAACTCGAGGGATTGCTGTCCGTCGCATGTTCCGTCAGGTGCTTCTGGAACAGAGCATGACAGACCCGGTCGATGTCCTTATCCATCTGCAGCACCTTGCGGGCACACTCCAGATCGAGATCGACGAATCCGCGATAAACCAGGTCAAGCATTTCGCGCAAGCTCGCCGACATTTCCACCAGTTGGCGAACGTCCGAAGCCGCCATCTTCGTGGTTCGGGATTGCACTCGCATGGCTACGCTCATCATCAGATCGCCAATGCGTTCCAGGTCGGTCGTGCACTTCAAGCTGGTCAGCAACTGGCGCGCTCGCGCCTCGTTCACCCGCGTAATCGCGGCGGGCAGGCGCTCATCGATGTAGCGTTCGATAATGTCGAGTTCCTGCTCGCACTCCTTGATGGCGAGGAAGGCCATGCGCGAAGAATGAGTCAACAGGTCGCGTACGTTGAAAGCCGCGTCGCGCGCGATAAGGAAGGCTTTGAGCGCCGTGCGCGCCAGATCGTCGAGCGACCCCGATCCTTTCCCGCCGGATTTCTTCGTGCCTTGCTGACTCTGACCATGCACCGCGTCGGCAGAGTTAGAAGGACCCGCGTCTTCACTCGTGGTCCGCGATGTTGCAGCTTTTCGGGGCATGTTTCGATGAGGTGAACGCGACTTAATAACTGCTACCACAAGTATCTCATTATCAACTCAGCCGGCAGTCTACGTGAGAAATGTGAAAGGACCATGAATACCGGTTGCGGATCGGCGCGGAGGCCGATTACAGTGTGAGGTTGCCGCAGAGTGTCCTCCGCGCTCAACCCCGGCTTCTGTTTCGCTGCGCGAATCATGGGCTGAAAGGTATGGAACTGCTTGAACACTTGAGTCGCCAGTTTGCCTACGATGAGTGGGCAAACCGTGAAGTGCTCGCCGGCCTGAAGGCAAGCGCCAATCCGCTGCTGCGGCCACGTCAGCTTCTTTCACACATTCTCTCGGCCGAGCGCCTGTGGCTGGAGCGCGTCAGGAAACAACCGCAGAGCTTGCCGGTCTGGCCGGAGTTCACCCTCGACCAATGTGAATTGCAAATCGCCGACGTCGCTCGGCTCTGGCGCAATTTCCTCAGCCAGCTTCCTCCTGCTGGATTCTCGGAGACGGTCGTCTACAAGAACACCAAAGGTGAGCCGTGGACCAGCACCGTGGAAGACATTCTGACTCACGTCGTGCTGCACTCGGCGTATCATCGCGGTCAGATCGCCAGCCTGGTGCGCGCCAGCGGCGAGCAGCCTGCCTACACGGACTTTATCCACGCCGTGCGCCAGGGCTTGGTTGAATAGCAATTGATGGAATGGATTTCATCGACTTCTGCACCGAAGGAGCGTACGAATACATCTATGCAGAGCCGGTCGCTCTATATGTTCACGATCGTGCAGATCGTTGCCATCGCTGCCCTTCTCTGGATTGTGTTTTCCCTTCCAGGAACCTGGGACTTGCAACGTGACGTTGGCGTGGCCCTGATGCTGATGGGCACGGGCGGGATCGCCACCGCGCGCTTCCATCTGGGCAAATCTTTTGCCATCAGACCAAAAGCCCAGCAATTGGTCACGCACGGAATCTATTCGAAGATTCGCAACCCGATTTATGTGTTTGGCGCGATCGTGCTCGTTGGATTTGTGCTCGTGCTGCATCGGCCCATGCTCTGGTTCGTCGTTCTGGCTGTGGTCGTCATGCAGACGGCGCGCGCCCGCCGCGAAGCCAAGGTTCTCGAAGCCGCGTTTGGCGACGCCTACCGCGAGTACCGCCGCAAAACCTGGTTCTGAGATCGGCCGTCGAAAAAGGTGCGGTAATATCACTGCGATGAAAAAACTGTCCGCCCTTGCTCTGCTCGCGATGTGCGCCGCGATTCTTCTCGGCGCATCGGGCGAACCGAAGTTTCCCTCCATGCCTGCCGCGGTTTCCGGCAACGCGGTCGCCAGCCTCAAACGCGGCTTCGAACTTTTTTCCATGATGGGAGTTGGTCCCCGCAAAACCTGGGACGACGTCACCAATCAGGTCTATGTAATGACGCTGGCCAATGCGAAATGGCATCTGGGCCGCCCCGTGCCCGGAGTTGGCGGCCGCCTGGGTGCATCGGCGTCTGGTGCCAAGGGCCAGATCGTTCTTATGGGTGGATATGTGCTGGATGCCCAGGGCGACGAAATCACAGTTCCCGATGTGAATGTTTATATCGAGGAACGCAACTGGCATCGCGGCCAGGACATTCCCATCCCCGTGGACCGCGCGGCCGTGGGAGTAACGCATGATCGCTTCGTCTACCTGATCGGCGGCCGGTCGAAAAATGGCCCGGTCAACAATGTGCAGGTTTACGACGTCGAAAAAAACTCCTGGGCTCAGGCCACGCCTTTCCCCGGCACGCCCGTTTTCGGCCTGGCCGGCGGCGTGGCCGGCGAGACCATCGTGATCGTAGATGGCGCAAAGCCCGGCCCGGCGGACGGTCCGCGCTACGTGGCTTCCGATGAATGCTGGCTGGGCAAGATCGACAAGAAAGATCCAATCAAGATTGAATGGAGCAAACTGCCGCCGCATCCCGGTCCGGCGCGCTTCGCCATCGCCGGCGGCGGAAGCGAACGTGAGCACCAGATTTTCTTTTCCGGCGGCACGGCCACTCCTCACGATTACAAAGGCGTTGCCTACGACGGCCAGCCCACCGAAGCATCCACTTTCACTTTCGCCTACGATCTGCATCATGGCCATTGGGAAACCATCAGCGAAGACACCGACGATCCCCGCGCCGACAGTCATCTTCTCGATACCACGGTCGGACCCGTTCTCTTGGGCGGGATGGCGAACGATCTGGCCGTCACCGCGCGGGTAACGCAATTGCCGAAAAAGTGAGCCTTAATCCGAACGGCCCTACTTCTTCCCGAAAAGTGGGCTGTGGATTCCTGCCTGAAAATAAAGTTAGCAGCGATGGTTCGCGAATGGCGGGATCGTTCGCTCGTGCGGAAAAATCGGGGGTATCCCCCCTCCCCCTCCATCTCTGGAATCATCGAGTTAGGCGCGAAATTGCGCGCAAAATCCGGATGCTAAAGAACTTAGGTACTAAAATCCGTGAAACAAAGGACTTGCGGGCGCGGGAGTTGGCTTCTGCCAGCGTCACGGCCTCGACCATGATCGCCGATTTGAATTTTCGAGACAAGGTTAGATGTCACAAGCGACCTGAGGAAATTCTTGAGACGACAGTGACGCCCGCTGGCAGCCCGCAGGTTTTGGGATAAAATCCCGTAGCTGAGAGGATTTAGCGATGGGTGGTTGCGTTCGGAGTTGTGCTCTCGTTGCGTGCCTGATTCTTAGTTTCTTATTCGCATCCCTACCTGCCCAGACGATAAGGCAGAGCGCGGGGGTAGGCAAAGCCCCCTCCGCTACAGCAAAAGCGGTCTTTGCCCGCGTGTCACGTTCCGTCTTTGTAGTGCTCGCCTTAAACCGGGACGGTAAGGCCGTCTCTCAAGGCAGCGGAGTTGCAGTTGGCCCGAGCCAGTTAGTTACAAACCAACACGTCACGAAGGAAGGAGTGACGTTTCAGGTTCGGCAGCAAGACCGAAGCTGGTCGGCCGCCGTGAGTCGTTGTGACGCCGGACATGATCTCTGCCAGCTATGTGTGCAGGGTTTGGAAGCCAGCCCCGTACTAGTTCGGCCTTCTAGTAGCCTGTCCATCGGGGAGAAAGTGTACGCCATCGGCACTCCGGAAGGCCTAGAGCTTACTTTGTCGGATGGCCTAATCTCTGGCCTACGCGAAGAGGAAGGCTCGTTTCTTGTCCA
>JBEKWP010000148.1:0-8123 GCA_049512915.1 Candidatus Sulfotelmatobacter sp. | reverse complement strand
CACGGTTCAATCGGACTCTTCCGGCGGGTGCCCCATCTTTCGCGTTCTTTGCGAAAGGTGGGATTCCACTACTCTAAACGCCTCGGGATTTTGACCTCCGTGGCCTGCCGCTAATCCCACGGGCCACGCTCTCGACCCCACACAATTTCCACGACCACCCTATGTGACATCTGACCTTGCGCCTCCAGAAAACTTCGTTCATCATTGCCACAGCAGAAGCAGTAAGAAACAGTTCCTTGAAAACTGAATCGTGTGCAGGCTAACTCCTTCCGGTACAAGATTTTGACGGCCAAGTCCGGATGTTTTCAGTCCCGACAGAAATCGGATTACTGATTCTAAATAACTTACGCAATGCGAACCTGCCTAACTCCTTTGTCCGCAATATTTTGCGGACAAGTTCAGTAGAATCAATATTTTAGCCGGACTCCGGCAGCATCGATTCCTCGCAAGTCATTGATCCCAGACAATTAATCGGATCCGATCCAAATTTTTTTTCGCTACCCCGCGGCGCACATTTCGAAGAGCGGGCAACCCAACCGCCAAACGTGAACCGATTTGCTCGAAGGCCTCGAACGAGCCGGCCAGAACCAATACTTTCGCCGGCATCGCACCCGCCACTGCACAAAACGCAAGGACGGGCACCCGAAGCTTTGGAACACGAAAGAAGAATGGGGCGTGAAAGGACAGGTGATCCGACCAAACGATACCGAAGTGTCGCGCAATACCTTAGTCCAATTGTCTTGCTTTTCCGCGTCAGGTTTAATGGGCGGCAGATGTGAACACGAAAGAACCAGAATCAGCAGATGAGCACTGCTTAACGGAGGAGCCGTCCATGAACGCCGTCCAAATCGACCAGAAGAGCTATGAGATGCCGCCGAAAGAGGGGATCAGCATCGCGTGTTTTCTCACCGTCGCCGACCTCGAGCGATCGGCTCGCTACTACGAAAAGGTTTTCGGAGCCCGCATTCTGACCATGGGTGACGGCAACGCTCCCCCATACCTTCAGCTTGCGAACATCTGGATGATTCTGAATGTTGGCGGCGGGCCGACCCCGGATAAGCCGACGGTAACGCTCAGCGTCCCCGACCCGAATCACATCAACAGCTTTATGAATTTCCGCGTTGCCGATATTCAAGCGTGCTACAAATTATGGAAAAGTCGAGGCGCCGAGTTCCTCACGCCACCGATCCCCAAGTACGGCGAGATACGCTGCTACATCCGCGATCCTGACGGCTATATTATCGAAATCGGACAGAGCACCGACCAGGTCTACGGTTCACCCTCGGCCCGGCCGAAAATAGCCGACTCTGCTATTTTCGGCCATCCCCTATTATGAAAATAAAGCAGGACGGCGTTCTTGGCTCTGAAAGTGTTGATATCAATCGAAGACGGTCTCTCTAAGGCTGCGACCGAACGCCGTCCTGATGAACGTAACGGATTACTTCCACTTCAGACATTGCAATCAATCCTTCGTCCACCATTTCATCCAGCGCAGGAATCAGGTTCCTGATCTTTTCCTCAGTGTCGATCACCGAGACCATGATCGGCCGATCCGACGAACGAAGCAGATGCCGTTTGTGGATCAGCGTGCTCGCGCCGTAACCTTCAATGCCGCGAAATACGCTCGCCCCAGCGATATCGAGTTCCCGGCATTTGATCACAATCGCTTCATAGAGCGCCTTGTCCTGCCACCTGTCATCTTCACCGAAATGGATGCGAAGCATCTTGGCCTTGCCTTCCAGTTTCATATCTCCATCTCCTGCCGCCGATTGGACTTCTCGTAGTTGTGGGAGTACTTGATGACATCGACGTTTGACAGCACGACCAAACCTTGCTGCACCATCTGGTCGAGAATCGGAATGAACGCCTGCAGCTTCTCTTCCGTGTCGACGATTGACATCAGGATAGGGCGGTCGTGCGAGAGGCTCAGCGTGGCATCTTTATGGATACGCCGGTTCGCGCCATAACCCAGAATTCCGCGATACACCGTTACGCCGGCAATATCGTGCGCTCGCAGACCGTTGACGATGGCTTCATAAAGAGGCTTGCCGTTCCATTTATCGTTCTCCCCAATAAAGATGCGCATCATCCTGGCCTTGCCTTCCCGCTTCAAGGCTGGCCGTTCGGAGGCGCCTCGCTTCTGCTCTTTCCCGGCCGGTTTGATGATGGTGGTATCTTGCACTTCAATGAGGCCTGTGCCAACCATCTCCTGCAGCTTCGGTAACAACTCCTCCACTTTCGCCGCGGCTTCAATGAACTCAACCTTGACCGGTAAACGGACCGCCAGGTCAACAAGGCGGGTCGTGTGCAGTTGGTGATCCGCACCGAATCCAGCGATGCCACGAGTTACCGTGGCACCCGACACGCCATGAAAAAACAAAAAGTCGAGGATGGCCGCATAAGCCGGCATTCCGTGGAACTGCTGATCTTCTGTAACGTAGACGCCGACTTTTTTACCCGGCCCCGGTGTGAGCACATTTCCTCCTATTCAACTAGAGTCCTCTTTGACCCACCAAAACCCAGCCGCAACACGACCCAAGAGTCTTCCGTTTTCATGAATTCCGTGCCTTAGCTGTTCACGGGCTTCCAGTCGTGTTCCAGATCCTGCTTGATTTCGCTTCAGGATTGAAGCTTCCGGTTTTATGAGATCGCCCTCCCCGTCATGACGCCTCCCCACACCGCAACATACCCAACGATCACGCTGAGCGCCACATAAAGAAGGCCCAGGCCGATCTGGCCATCCTGGACGGTGCGAAATGTCTCGTATTCGAAGCTGGAGAATGTCGTGTAGCCTCCGATGAAACCAATTGGGATTAAGTATCTCCAGTTCGGGCTCCAGTGAGTCCTCGCTGTCATTAAAGCGAAGAAGAGCCCAAGCAAGAACGACCCCGTAATGTTAACGAGGAGGGTCCCGTAGGGAAAGCGTGATCCCATTCTGCTGCCGATATAAGTGCCCAGCCAGAAACGCAAAATCGAACCCAGACAACCTCCCACACCCACCAATACGTATTTCAGCAAGGTGTCAAGTTCCTTTCCGAGATCTCGAGCCAGATGGCAACCAACGTCGCGATCAGGCCCAAGCCGACCCACATGAAGGCGAGAACCCACACGTTCTCCATGAGGTACCTCTAGATTGATTTCGCGGAATCGTTGCCGGGGTATGACTCCGCGACAAGACACCGCTTGTCAGGAGTCATCAGCTGTTCCGGCTTAAAGAATGGGACAGCGGTTTCGGTGAACTCCTTCACCGTCAATAACATCTTTAGTACAGCAAATATCAGGCGTGAAGTCAACGGGTTTTGCCCCACACTCCAGTAACAGGGTTCGCGGAACCTTTTCAGTATTAGAAGGTCACGGGGAAAACGTCGGGCACCGGGCGACTTGTATAGTTGAGCCTATGAAACTTCCCTGCCTTGCTGCCTTTCTGATTTGTTTTGCGACTGCGACTGCGGCGCAGACACCGCCGGAGGCTGCACGCGCGTACACGGCGGCACATCGAGCAGAACTCGTGCAGCAGTTTAGTGAATTGCTGTCGATACCAAACGTTGCCGCCGATCCGGCAAACCTAAAGCGCAACGCGGACGTGCTCCTCGAAAAGCTTCGGAAACGCGGCATCGATTCCCGGCTGCTCTCTCTTCCTGGGGCGCCCGCGGTCGTCTTCGGGCAAATCGATGTGCCGGGTGCGCAGCACACGATTGTCTTCTACGCGCACTATGACGGGCAGCCGGTCACTCCTTCGGAATGGGATGGCGGTTCGCCTTTCACGCCGGTCGTGCGGGAAGTAAACGGCGAGCAGCGCATCTACGCCCGATCGGCCGGCGACGATAAGGCGGCGATCTTCGCGCAGCTTACGGCGTTCGATGCACTCAAGGCGGCTGGAATCCCGCTGCAGGCGAACCTTCGCTTCGTGTGGGAGGGTGAGGAGGAAGCCGGATCACCGCATCTGGAACAGATTCTGAACGCCAACCGCGATCTGGTCCACGGCGATGTGTGGCTCGTCTGTGACGGGCCGGTCGATCAGAGCGGCCAGCAGACGGTGGTGTTTGGTGCCCGAGGCGATGCGCATTTGGAGATCACAGTTTATGGGCCGCACCACGGGTTGCACAGCGGCCACTATGGGAACTGGGCGCCGAACCCGGCGATGATGCTGGCGCAGTTGCTCGCCGGGATGAAGGATGAGGACGGTCGGGTTCTGGTGCCGCATTTCTATGACGGAATTCAGCCGCTCTCTGCGGCCGAAAAGGACGCGCTGGCGCGCGCCCCGGTGAACGACCGGATGCTGATGAATGCCTTTTGGTTGGGACACGTCGATGGCGCCGGCGCGCACCTGCTGGAGCTGATCAACCAACCTTCGCTGAACATCAACGGTCTCTCCTCGGGCCAAACCGGAGCCAGAGCCGCCAACGTCATTCCGCCTACGGCGACCGCCGACTTGGACCTGCGCCTGGTCGTCGGGATCGACTGGCGGGCGCAGCAGCAACGCGTCGTAGACTACATTCAGTCCCGCGGCTACTTCATCGTGGACCGCGAACCCACGCAGCAGATCCTCCTCGAGCATGGTCGAGTTGCGAAGGTGGTGCGCGATGAGGCGGGCTACAACGCCGTGCGTACGCCGATGGATCTGCCGATTGCGCGGGAAGTGATTGAGGCAGTGACGAGCGCGCGCAAAGATGTAGTGCTGTTGCCTACCATGGGCGGGAGCGTACCGCTGGGAGCGATGGAACGCGCTGCGCAGACTCGCACCATCACGGTACCCATCGCCAATTACGATGACAATCAGCACGCCGCCAATGAGAACCTGCGCTTGCAGAATCTGTGGGACGGCGTAGAAACGATGGCTGCGCTGCTCCATATGAAGTGACGGGAAAAGCATGCGGCACCAACAGAATTCTCGATTTCAGATTTTCGTAACTTTTGAAAGCCTAATGAATCCAACTTCTAAGTACAGTCGGAAATGTTGCACACAATCACGAACGTAGACTGGACTGTCTGATGCTGATCTATCTCCTGGCCTTTGTTGGCGGTGTTCTTACGATTTTGAGCCCCTGCATCCTGCCCGTGCTGCCGTTTGTATTTGCGCGTGCGGACCAACCCTTCCGCCGATCTGGCTTGCCTTTGCTCGTGGGAATGGCTCTGACATTTTCCGTTGTGGCAGTCGCAGCTGCGTTTGGTGGCCACTGGGTAGTGCGCCTGAATCAAGGCGGGCGCTACGTGGCGATGCTCATCTTCCTCGTGTTGGGGGTAAGTCTTCTTTTTCCCTCCATTGCGGAGGCATTGACTCGTCCGCTGGTACAGGCGGGCAGCAAACTCCACGGCGGTCCGTCTGCGGAGAGTGGCATCGGAAAGTCTTTTGTGTTGGGCATTTCAACTGGCCTTCTTTGGGCTCCCTGTGCGGGCCCGATTCTGGGCTTAATCTTGACTGGGGCGGCAATTCAGGGTCCTGGGGCCCGCTCCTCGCTCTTGCTATTGTCCTTCGCGCTAGGTGCCGCGACCTCTCTGGGAGTTGCGCTTTTCGCAGGCAACAAAGTCTTCTCCGCGCTGAAACGCTCTCTATCGATTGAAATCTGGATCCGTCGTGGATTAGGTGTGGCCGTGATCCTTGGAGTGGTTGCGATCGCTCTAGGCTGGGACACAAATCTACTCACGAAGTTTTCCTTTGTGAACACTTCCAAGGCGGAAGAGCATTTGATCGACAGGTTGCGTCCGGAGAAGCCAGCGTCGGTTTTGGCGGCGAGCGCAGCCGATGCGCAGCCCGCCCTTGACGATGAAGGCCCCCTGCCGGACTTGAGCGGTGCCGTTGCCTGGCTCAACTCGCCTCCGCTCAGTAGCAGGTCTTTGAAAGGAAAGGTGGTGCTTATCGACTTTTGGACTTACTCCTGTATCAATTGCTTGCGGGCATTGCCTTACGTCGAAGGCTGGGCAGCAAAGTATAAGGATGCTGGTCTGGTCGTCATCGGCGTGCATACTCCTGAGTTCGCATTCGAGAAGGAACGCGGCAACGTCGAGAAGGCAGTGCGCGATTTGAAGATCACTTACCCCATCGCCATCGATAGCGACTACAAGATTTGGCAGGCTTTCAACAACGAATACTGGCCGGCACACTACTTCATCGACGGCAAAGGCCGAATCCGTTATCACCACTTCGGCGAGGGCGAGTACGGCGAGTCGGAGCGCGTAATCCAGGAGCTTCTAAAAGAGAACGGAGCCCAATTATCCTCCGCTGGCACAATTAGCATAGCGGGAGCGGGTACGGAAGCTGCTCCCGACAATGCCGATGTCCGCTCCCCGGAAACCTACGTCGGCTATCATCGGGCAGAACACTTCGCTTCGACCGCGGCGATTGCTAAAGACTCCGGGCGCGCTTATACGCCGCAACCCAGACTTTCGCTCAATCAATGGGCGCTCGGAGGGAGTTGGAAGGTCGGTGCGGAAAGTGCAGTGCTTCAGACGGCCCCCGGAACAATTGTTTTCCGCTTTCATGCCCGCGACCTTCACCTCGTCCTGGGTACCAATAGGGACGACAAGCCAGTCCGCTTCAAGGTTAAGCTCGACGGCACTGCTCCAGGGGACGACCATGGCGTCGATACCGACAGCGACGGTTCAGGAACGGTTCAGGGGCACCGGCTCTATCAGCTCATCCGGCAAAAAGGGCCGGTGGAAGATAGAACATTCGAGATTGAGTTCCTCGACCCAGGCGTGCAGGCATTCGCGTTCACGTTTGGTTGATTGGCAGATCAATCATCCTTCTTCTTGATCTGTTCGGCCGCAATTTGAAATCCGGTGTTCGCCGCCGGAACGCCCGCGTACACGGCGGTTTGCAAAAGCACTTCTTTCAAATCGCATAATTCGAGATCACTCGCCAAACCAGCCCGTAGGTGGAGAGCGAACTCTTCCCACCTTCCAAGCGATGCCGTCATCGCCAGCACCAGTAGCCGCCGGGTCCGCCGGTCCAGTTCAGGACGAGACCAGATCGTTCCCCAGGCGTAACGGGTTATCAACTCTTGAAAATCGCGAGTAAATTCTGTCGTCGCAGCAATTGCCTTATCGACATGTGCGTCACCAAGCACGGCGCGTCGCATTTCGAATCCGGCTTGCAGGGAGTCTGCATCAGCGCCCGGCCGCGGCAGCAGGAACTCGAGCAGTGCCGTGGTAAACGACTGTGGCCGTTCAATATTAGAAAGATGCGCGGCGGTGAGGTGAATCGCTTTCGCTCCCGGAATCTCCTGCGCCAGCCTCTCGCCGTGCCCACTCCACGGAGTCGCAACGTCGCGGTCGCCGGAGATCACGAGAGTTGGAGCCTTAATCTGCTTGATAAGATCTTCGTGATTCATGTCGCGTAGAGCCGCACAGCATCCCAGGTACCCAACCGGATCCGTTCCCAAGAAGACAGACCGGATCGAAGCGACATGTGGATCTTGTTTGGCCAGCGTGTCCGGGGAAAAGAATCGTTGCATCGCCATCTCGACCACTGCCGACATGCCGCCTTTGAGTACCGCTGCAATTCGTGCTTCCCAGTTGGCGCGCGGGATGAACCGAGGCGATGTGTTGGCCAACACCAGATGAGTGACTCGCCGGGGAGCGTGCACTGCAACCCACTGTCCGATGGCCCCACCAAGCGACAAGCCGCAAAAAGCAAACTGCGAAACCTCCAGTGCGTCGGCTAGCGCGAGAATATCCTTGCCCAACATTTCAACTGAATATTCACTAGCGGTGGCCTCCGAAGCTCCATGACCCCGCGTGTCATAGCGCAGAATCTGGAAGTACGGAAGCAGGCCTTCTATTTGAAGATCCCACATCGCGTGGTCCGCGCTGATCGAGTGCGACAGGATAAGGACGGGCCGCCCCGCGTTTCCCTGCAGTCGGTAGAACATCCGTGTGCCGTGAATCGTTGCGAAGGGCAAATCATTGCTCCTTGTCGTTGTCATCCCGATCAGCACTCGACGTCAGGGCTTGCCGGAAGGCCTCAGCGGACCCAAGATATTGCTCAGGCACCTCCAGTTGTTTGAGCTCTGCAGGACCAAGTTGGATGGTCACTTCTGGAATCTCTGCGAGCACTGCAGAAAGATTCCTGCCTTCCTCTGCACTCTTCCTCGCGGCGGCCTCGAGAATTTTATGAGCGGCAT
>JBEKWP010000147.1:0-8476 GCA_049512915.1 Candidatus Sulfotelmatobacter sp. | reverse complement strand
TAGTCGTAAGCCTTCAACCGGATTCGAATTCTCTCTTTTCCAATCACGTTTCACTCTCTCTAACCCCTCCCGGCGTCTCCGGAAGGAAAGAACCAGCGGCAGGAAGCAAGCCGCATCATGAAGTTGTCATCCTGAGCGAGACGCTTTTTGTCTCGCGAAGGACCCAGGCGCGCCGCGCGATCATTCTCGCGTTCTTTGCGAGAATGCAAACTCGCGCGTTCGGCGCGCTTCCTTATTGCACAATCTCCGAAATCGTTCCCGCGCCAACCGTATGTCCGCCTTCGCGAATGGCAAACCGCAACCCCTTCTCCATCGCCACCGGCGTAATCAGCTCAATCACCAGTTCCTTGGTCAGGATGTAAACCTCTGCCTTGAACTTGGTGTGAGGAGTAATCGATCCACCCTTCGCCAGCACCATCCCGCGCTCCACATCTTCTTTCGCAATACCGCGCAGCAAGAGGCCTGCATTGTCCCCCGCCAAACCTTCGTCCAGTTGCTTCTTGAACATTTCCACGCCCGTGACCACAGTCTTGCGCGTGTCGCGGAAGCCGACGATCTCAACTTCCTCGCCAACTTTCACCTTCCCGCGCTCGATACGTCCCGTCACGACGGTGCCGCGCCCCTGAATCGAGAAAATATCTTCAATCGGCATCAGGAACGGCTTGTCCAACTCGCGCGCCGGCTGCGGCACGCTCTTATCGACTGCGTCCATCAGCGCGTCAATCTGTTTCTCCCACTTCTCCTCGCCGTTCAGTGCGCCAAGTGCGGACAACCGGATCACCGGCACATCGTCCCCAGGAAACTTGTAGCTCTTCAGCAACTCGCGCACTTCCAGTTCAACCAGGTCGAGCAGCTCAGGGTCGTCAACCGCGTCACACTTATTGAGCGCGACAACGATGTAAGGCACACCCACTTGCCGCGCCAACAGCACGTGCTCGCGCGTCTGCGGCATCGGACCATCGGTCGCCGCCACCACCAGAATCGCGCCATCCATCTGCGCCGCGCCCGTGATCATGTTCTTGATGTAATCCGCGTGACCCGGGCAATCGACGTGCGCATAGTGCCGGTTCGCCGTCTCATACTCCACGTGTGCCGTCGCGATCGTGATTCCACGCGCTTTTTCTTCCGGAGCGTTATCAATCGAGTCAAACGACCGGAACACAATCTTCGGATTATGTTTCTGCAACACCTTGGTGATGGCCGCCGTCAACGTAGTCTTGCCATGGTCAATATGACCAATCGTCCCTACGTTGCAGTGCGGCTTATTTCGATCAAATTTCTCTTTCGCCATAAAATTGCCGATCCTCGCTTATTCTTCAGTAATACTGATACAGCTTCTTAAACTTGTGCCGCAGCGCGGTGTCGACCGTCTCCAGCTTCGACAGATAGAACTCGCGCATCTGCGCCTGATCAGAAAGTGGCAGCGCCTGGTACAACTGCCACGCACTCAACTCAGACTTCGCCGCCGACCCTCCCACAGCATCTTCCAGCACGCGCGCGGACAGGACTCCATCAAACTCCCGAACGCGAATTCCCTTGCGGTCCAGCTGCTTCAGGAAATGCTCCACCTTCTCGGGCAAGAACGCCTGCTCCACTGCGGCTTGCAGCTTGGCAAACTCCTGCTGCTTCTCAACTTTAATCGTAGCTTGCTCGAAAGCCATCACAACCCCTGAACCAAATCTCTGGAGCGGGAGACGGGAATCGAACCCGCGACCAACAGCTTGGAAGGCTGTGACTCTACCACTGAGTTACTCCCGCCCTTACTGCCTCGACGCTCTTCACCAATTTGAAGCTAAGCCAATCTGGAGCCGATGATCAGGATTGAACTGATGACCTCTCCCTTACCAAGGGAGTGCTCTACCAACTGAGCTACATCGGCCTGAAACCAGCTGTCAGCCATCAGCTTTCAGCCTAAACCGCTCACTCTGATTCGCCATCGCCATCCGGATGCAGCACATCCTTGCGGCGCACCCAACTCTTGATTGCGAACATGGCCAGAATCAGCAGCGTCAGCAACCGGATCCGCGGATCACTCAGCGTCGTAAATGCCAGCGCACCCAAAGCCAGGTACGCGATCAACGCCATTGCGAAGCGACTCATATTTCCTGTTCATTCGAATCAAGTCACTCGAATCTCATGCAACAAATTCTGGTGCACAGGGAAGGATTCGAACCTTCGTACCTCGCTAGGAGGGACAGATTTACAGTCTGTTGGCTTTAACCACTCACCCACCTGTGCAATACCGCCGGGCGATGCAGCCGTCGCGCTTCATCCCGCAGCCAACCCGCGAAACCGTAGACCGTGGCAGCACACTTCTTCTCTGGTCGACCCAACTACCTGTTCGCAAACCAGAATTTCGCAAACCGGACTTTCGCAACTCAGGGAGACCAAGAATCGCGCTCACGATTTACTGCGCGAAGATCACTGCATGCCGGATATTTTCCGAATGAAGTGCGTTGGAAAAACCTGTTGCGCCACCAAGAGTCCCGCTGCCTGCCGGAAGTTCTGATCTTCGTATACTGGAGCTGGCGAAGGGATTTGAACCCCTGACCCCCTGATTACAAATCAGGTGCTCTACCGACTGAGCTACGCCAGCATTGCGGGGACAAGTGCTCTTCCGGGCACAAGTATACCCTTTGATCCCTTCCAGATGTCCGGGACAATTAACTAAGTTACCATAAGGGGGAAATTCCGCGCAACCCTGGCATTCGCTTGATGGCCGATTTTTGGGGAACGTCAGAGCTCAAAGACGGTCGTCAACGCCCGGTGTTATGATTTCAGCCCTGACCGCATTCCATGAGAATTAGGCGAACCTTCCCCATCGCGCTGGCGGTCGTGGTCGTTGCTGCGGCCGTGACCCTTGCGGTCCAGCTGCGAAAGCACGCTCCTCCCGAGACCGCCCGTCTGTTGCCCGGGGGGGACGCATTTTTTTACCTCGATCTCGGCCGGGCACGGAGGCTGAACTCGGGAAGGAAGCTGCCCGACGTCAGCCACGATCCGGAGTACGAGCGCTTCATTCGCGAGACCGGTTTTGAGTTCGAACGCGATCTCGATGAAGCCGCCTTTGCCGTCCACTATCCCGCGAGCTGGCCGGGCGGGGGCACCGGCGGTTCCTCTCCAGAGGTGCGCTTCTCTGAGGTGCTAGAAGGAAGGTTTCAAGGCGAGCGCCTCACCGCCTATCTGCGGCAGATCGCCCAATCGGTCGAAAGCTACCACTCGGTCGATATCTTTACGATTGTTCTGGAAGGAAGATCGTTGCGGGTCGCGGTGCTAAGCGCCGATTCCGTGGCCGCCTCCAATCACGACGACCCTGCCGTCATCCGCGGAATCATTGACCGGTCGAAGCGGCTGGCCTCGCCATTCGGGGGCCCGTCACTGCTGCGGCAATATTATAAGCACGTCCAGTTGGCCAGTCTGGCGTGGGTGGTGGCACGTGTTGACCCTTCGTCACCCGAAGCTCGCGATTGGAACACAATTTTCGCCAGCCCGGCTACGCTCGTCGTTTCAGGAAGCTATCTCAGCCCGCTTCACTTAAGAGCTGACGCGGTTCACCTCCGCGCCGAAGCCTTCGCCGGGACGCTTGAAGGGGCGCGCGCCATTAGCGACAAGGTAAATGTCTTCGTGGGCCTGACCCGCTCTGCTGAAACCTCGGTGGGAGCCCGCGGCACCGATCCCGACGTGAAAGCTTTCTTCGATAGTCTGAAAGTAAGGGACGAGGGCGACCGCGCCGTCTTAACGGCCGTTATGCCCTTGGGGTTTCTGCGCAAGATGCTGTCGGGATCTTCGCCCGAGCTGAGTGAGCCCTCCGAGGCATCGCCTGTCCAAGCGCCTGCGAAATAACGCCGGGTGGAGATTCGGCGGCTGGGTGCAACTAAACACTGTTCTGATCGTCTCATTGATTACGGAGAAGAACTCCCGCAGGTAGAATTAAACACGCATGTCGACCATTCCATCTCCTTCGTTGATTCTCGCTTTTTTTGCCGGCCTGACTTCGTTTCTCTCGCCTTGCGTCCTGCCGTTGGTGCCGGGATATCTTTCTATGATTTCTGGCGTGGGTCTGGAGGAACTCAAAGCGCCGCAGGCCAACCTGATGCGGCGCGTGATGGTGAACTCCGTCGTATTTATCCTCGGCTTCAGCGTAGTTTTTATCGCGCTTGGCTTGGCGGCAACCAGTGTCGGCCAAGTGCTCGGCATGTACAAGCACACGCTGGCCCGGATCGCGGGCGTTGTCATCATCATTTTCGGATTGCACCTGACTGGCCTTTTCAAGATCAAGGCACTTTATACCGATGCCCGCCTGCACAATGTGAAAGGCAGCAGCACTCCTCTGGGTGCATTTGTGATCGGTTTCGCCTTTGCTTTCGGCTGGACTCCGTGTCTGGGCCCGATTCTGTCAGGAATTCTCGCTGTCGCCGCGGAGCAAAGCACTCTGGTCAAAGGTGCTTCACTGCTCGCAGTATATTCACTCGGACTTGCCATGCCCTTTCTGTTAACCGCGCTTTTGATGGAGCGCTTTCTCAAGTTTTACAGCCGCTTCCGCTCCCATATGCATGCCTTGGAAATCGCAAGCGGCGGCTTGCTGATCGCGCTCGGAATATTGCTCGTGATCGGCCGTTTTACTCTAATTTCGAATTGGCTCTCGTTTCTCAACCGCTTCGCCTTATAGGCCGGTTGGGGAGTAGTCTATTTCCAGGAGTTGGTTGCGCACCTTTAAGGAGTTTGCTAATGGAAACATCGTCTGGCACCATCGAACCCGCACCGGGCACCGGACAGCCGCCCGAGCCGCCGCCGGGCTCCAACGGAATCTCACCCAGCCCGGACCAGCCATCCAGCAAGGGGAGCCGTAACCCTCTCGTTCTCGTAGTTGTGGCGTTTGTGGCAGCACTGATGCTTTACTTCGGCTATCACCAGGCGCGGCACACTGGAGCCGGTTCGGCGCCGCGACTCACTCAGTCCGCTCTCGCTCCCGATTTCTCTTTGGAATCGCTTGATGGCAAGTCTCTGCGCCTTTCCGACCTTCGCGGCAAGGCTGTGCTGCTCAACTTCTGGGCGACCTGGTGCGGCCCGTGCAAAATCGAAATGCCCTGGTTCGTGGACCTGCAGAATCAGTACGGTTCGCAGGGATTGCAGATTGTCGGTGTGGCCATGGACGACGCCAGCAAGGAAGACATCAGCAAATTCGCCAAAGATATGGGCGTGAACTATCCCATTCTGATTGGAAAAGAATCCGTAGGCGATCAGTATGGCGGCGTTCCGGCTTTGCCGGAAAGCTTCCTTATTTCGCGCGACGGCAAGATTGTCGACAAAATCATCGGACTGAGGGGCAAGGCCGAAATTGAGGATGCGGTCAAGAAGGCCCTCGACACGCAAGCCGCAAAAAGCGAAGCGGCAGTGCATCAAGTAGGCGAGAACGGCCTTGTTCTGAAGTAACAGCACGTCAGGCGGCGATTGCTCTACTATTTCATGGAGCAGGGTTGATCCCGCGGGCTGCTCGTGTTGACGCTAGCAAAGATGACTCACAAGACGAACCACCGGCGTACGCAACGGCGAACCACGTTGGGATCGCTCCTCCTGATTGCTCCCCTGTTGACTGCTCTTCCCGTAGTGGCGCAAACGCCCGGCAAAGCTCCGACCCTTACCTTCTCGTCGGTGCCGCTGACCACAGCTCCGCGCGCCTTGCAGACCATGGTGAACTTGAATTTTCGCGTCCCCGCGGGCTACCACATCAACTCGAACACGCCGAAATCGGAATTCCTCATTCCGACCGCTTTGAAGATCGACGTCCCCACTGACATCATCCTCGGAAAAACTGAATATCCTGCAGGCCAAGATCGGAGTTTCCCTTTCTCGCCCGACGAGGCCCTGAATGTTTATAGCGGGGACTTCACCATCGCCGTGGGAGTGCATCCGCTGCACTCGGTTGTGCCTGGGAAATACTTGATGCACGGCGTGCTGCGCTATCAGGCCTGTGACAATGCTGCCTGCTATCCTCCGAAGAATTTGCCGGTGAGCTTTGAAGTAAAGGTCGTGAAGGAACCGCCCGAGCACCACGCCAACCCCGCGCAAAGCCCGCACGTGCATAACTAGGACTGAGCTGTTAAGCGGTGCACGGCATCGCGTTGGCGAGCGCGAGAACCGTTCCAGCGAACAGCATCGTGTCGAAGAAGTAGTTGATCCCCTCGATTTTCACGCCGGTGTTCGGATCGGCCAGCGCCGCAATCAGGATCGGCCCGTAGATGAGCAAGACCAGCAACACAAGCCAGGTACCGAGATAGGTGGCGGCCATCCGCGTTTTTGTGCCAACCAGGATGGCGACCCCGGCGACGAACAGAGTCACACCCGTCAAACCGCCGATGAGCAGGTGCGCCGGAATCCACGCGGGCATGAGTTTTTCGAGCGGGACTCCGGGGACGTTCGCTGTGTGCAGAAAGTTCTCAACACCAAAAAATATGGAGGCGATCCCGACCAACACGCGGCCGACGGTTATGAGCTTGCTTTTGCCTTGCCCTTCGCGTTGCCCTCGGAGGTCGTTTCCCGCAAGAATCCAGCCTCCGCCCGCGAATGACATTTCGCGGACGACAATTGTCCACGCAAACCTGTCATGGGGGCCCGCGAGCGCGCGCGGAACATGCAACATCGCTACAAAAACAACCATCATGATTCCGAATAGAAGGCCGGACCAGCGGACCCGAATTTTTGTGGCGATGCTCAACGACGCGGCGAGCAACGCAAAGCCGACGAAATACGCCCAGAACAAACGCCACGGCATGTACGAGGGCACTCCGAGCATGAGGGATTTTGCGCCCGACAGATGCTCCGCGCCGAAGACCGCCAAGGGCGCGGCGAAACACAAATTGCTCAAGGCCAAGACCTTGTCGAGGCCGCGGGCCTGCGCGATGTCAGTCCTCGTGGCCCACCAGGCAATCAGAAAAAGCACGATGCCGGCGGCACACATTGAGACTACCGCGGGAGAGACCGCAAGAAATGTGGCGAGCGTGGTTGCGAGCATCCGGCCTCACCTCTTCGCGGTTTGTTTCTTCTCTACCTTCGCCCAAGTGTCTTTCAGTGCAACCGTGCGGTTGAAGATGGGCTTGCCGGGCCTTGAATCCGGATCAACGCAGAAATATCCCAGACGCTCGAACTGATACCGGCTGCCGGCCGCAGCATTGGCCAGAGATGGCTCCAGCTTCGCGTTCGTGATTATTTCGAGCGAATTTGGATTGAGATTTGCGGTGAAATCTTGGCCCTCTTCGACTTCGCTCGGATTTTCCTTGGTGAAGAGATTTTCGTAAATTCGCACCTCGGCGTCGATGGCATTCGCGGCCGAGACCCAGTGAATGGTCGACTTCACTTTGCGGCCGTCCGGGGCATTGCCGCCGCGCGTCGCGGGATCGTAGGTGCAATGCACTTCCACCACGTCGCCCTTTTCATTTTTCACGACGCTCTTGCAGGTGATGAAGTAGCCGTAGCGCAGGCGCACTTCGCGTCCCGGCGAGAGGCGGAAGTATCCTTTCGGCGGATCTTCGCGGAAGTCATCCTGCTCGATATAGAGCACCCGCGAGAATGGCACTTTGCGCGAGCCGGCGCTCATATCTTCGGGATTATTCACCGCATCCATTTCTTCGACCTGATTCTCCGGATAGTTGTCGATCACAACCTTCAGCGGACGCAGCACCGCCATCACGCGTGGAGAGTGCTTGTTCAGATCTTCGCGGACGAAATGCTCGAGCATGGACAGTTCGATCGAACCATTGGTCTTCGATACGCCAATAGCGCCGACGAAGTTGCGCACCGCCTCCGGCGTGTAGCCGCGGCGGCGAATGCCGCCGATCGTGGGCATTCGGGGATCGTCCCATCCGGTCACGCGGCCTTCCTGCACCAATTGCAGCAGTTTGCGCTTGCTCAAGAGCGTGTAGGTGAGGTTCAGGCGATCGAATTCGATCTGGCGCGACGGGAAGATGCCGAGTTGCTGGATGAACCAGTTGTAGAGCGGGCGATGGTCCTCGAACTCAAGGGTACAAAGAGAATGCGTGACGCGCTCGATGGAATCCGACTGTCCGTGGGCGAAGTCGTACATCGGATAGATGCACCATTTGTTGCCGGTGCGGTGATGCTCGGCGTGCAGAATGCGGTACATCACGGGGTCGCGGAAGTTAATGTTGGGCGATGCCATATCGATCTTCGCCCGCAGAACGCGCGAGCCGTCCGGGAATTCGCCAGCGCGCATGCGCTCGAACAGACCCAGGTTTTCGTCGACCGAGCGGTTGCGATACGGACTGTCTTTGCCCGGCTCGGTGAGCGTGCCGCGATGCTTGCGAATCTCGTCGGCGCTTAAGTCGTCGACGTAGGCTTTGCCATCTTTGATCAGTTTCATCGCCCATTCGTAGAGCTGATCGAAATAGTCGGAGGCATAGAAAAGTCCGTCCCACTTGTAGCCGAGCCAGCTGACATCGGCCTTGATCGACTCTACATATTC
>JBEKWP010000146.1:0-8142 GCA_049512915.1 Candidatus Sulfotelmatobacter sp. | reverse complement strand
ACGGTGTTGAACGGACATATCCACCAGATCATGCAGAAAGTGGAAGGCAAGGTTTCGTTTCACACCGCGATGTCGACCGCTTTTCCGCAACCTGCGCCAGGAACCGCTCCCTCGGCCGGACCGATGAAGGTTCCAGCCGACCAGTTGCAGCGGGTATTGGGGATCACCGATGTGAACTATCGGGTCAGCGGACGCAGCTTGGCGGTCGTCGATTCACCACTCGCGGACTCGGGCGCTTCGGCTTCAGGGAATGCAGAGCCGTCCCTGGATGTAGTTGACTCGGTCCACGGCTAGAGACCGAAAAGGATCCAATCTTGAAGAAAGAAAATCAAGCAAGAACATCCAATAGAAAGGAAATAAGGCAATGACGACGAAACATATCTGGGTTGGAGGTGTGGCGATGCCGGTACTGATCGGGATGCTGCTTTTGTTCGCAGTATCGCCGAGCGTCAAGGCGAATGACCAGCCGTCCGTGGAAAACGCGGCGGTGAAAATTGATAACTTCGTTTTCGGGCCGCAGACGCTCACGGTACCCGTCGGGACAACTGTTACCTGGACAAACAGTGATGACATCCCCCACACGTCGGTCAGCACAGAGGGGGTCTTCAAGTCGAAGGTGCTGGATACGGATGAAAAGTTCTCTTACACGTTTACCAAGGCGGGAACGTATCCCTACTACTGCACGATTCACCCGAAGATGACCGGCACAGTCGTAGTGCAGTGAACTCAGACTTCTAGAGGGGGCGGACAGCGCGTTGGAGAACGACGCTTTGCCGCGTCAAGAGAACAAATCTGTGGAAGCGGGTAAGGACGCCGTGCTAGCCGTCGTCAAGTTGCAATTAGGTTCGGCTACGGAAACGTCACGGTGGAAAGCGCCCCGCCGCTTGTCAGCGCCAGACGAACCAATCATTGATTGACCCCACTGGCAAGGATTCCGCCGTCGACTACGATTGCCTGTCCCGTGACAAAGCTCGCAGCGTCAGAAGCAAGAAAGACCGCAGCCCCCACGAGTTCCTCGAGTTGACCGAAGCGCGCCATCGGCGTACGAAGCAGGAACTCCTGCCCTCGGGGTGTGCCATCGAGCAACGACGCGTTCAGGGCTGTACGAAATACGCCCGGCACCAGGGCATTGACGCACACTCCGTGTCGAGCCCATTCGACGGCCAGCGATTTAGTAAGAGACAGCACGCCCGCCTTGCTGGCGGCGTAAGCCGCAACTTCGTAGAGGCCGAGAAAGCAGGAAAGCGAACCTATGTTGATGATGCGACTGTAGCGTTGCTCGATCATGTGCCGGCCGAAGACTTGCATGGCGCGCAACGTGCCGGTCAGGTTCGTTTCCAATATCGTGTTCCATTCCGACTCGCCTAAATCCAGAGTGGGAGTCCGCTTCGTTTGGCCGGCGCAGTTTACGAGGATCTGCACGCTGCCGAATCTGCGGCAAACGGCATCGAGCAGTGACTGCAGACTTTCTTTGCTGTTCACATCGCAGGTGATCGGCAGCGACTCTCGACCGAGTGCCTCAATCTCGTGGCTGGCCGCCTCGACGAGTCCTGAGCGGCGTCCCGTCGGAATCACATTTGCACCAGCCTGTGCCATTCCGCGGGCCAAGGTCAGTCCAATGCCGCTTGTGCCGCCGATCACGACCGCCGTTTTGTGGGTGAGGTCCAAAAGATGATGGCTCATTTATTTCCCCGCCGCTTCATGTTCGCACCTACCACTGACGGAATCTCAGGTGGCACCTCATCAGAGGGAGACGCCCCTCTTCCAGGGAATGAAGTCATCTTGCCCCAGCAACTCTGCCTTAGTGCGAACCCTGCCGCTCGCCACCTCAACTACCCGCTCGAGCAGGGCGTCTCCCATCTCTTCGATCGTGCTCTCACCTGAGATGACAGCGCCTGTGTCAATATCAATGATGTCTTGCATCCGTTGGGCAAGTGGCGAATTTGTTGAGATCTTAAGCACGGGCGCAATAGGATTTCCTGTTGGCGTCCCCAGCCCGGTGGTGAACAGAATAAGGTTGGCGCCTGCACCGACCTGCGCGGTGACACACTCCACGTCGTTGCCCGGCGTGCACTGGAGGTTCAATCCTGGCGCGGTGGAGTACTCCGGATAATCGAGCACCGCAGTGACCGGGGAAGATCCTCCCTTCCTGGCCGCCCCGGCGGATTTCATGGCGTCGGTCACTAATCCATCGCGAATGTTTCCGGGCGAAGGGTTCATGTCGAAGCCCGAGCCGACAGCTTTTGCCCGGCTCGCATAGTCACGCATTAATTTGATGAACCGATCGGCGACGGCGTTCCCGGCGCAACGATCAATTAACTCCTGCTCGACGCCGCAGAGTTCGGGAAACTCAGAGAGGATGCTCCGAGCCCCAAGCGCGGCCAGCACATCCGATAGCCGGCCAACAGCGGGATTCGCAGATATGCCGGAAAACCCATCCGAGCCGCCGCATTTCAAACCGACACACAAGTGAGAGAGAGAAGCGGGGGCACGCTGACTTCTGTTCGCCTCCACGAGGCCGATGAAGGTCGAACGGATGGCTTCCGAAAGCATCTTGAACTCGGAGCCGCTCTGTTGCTGCTCAAATACCAACATCGGCTTACTGAAATGCGGATCACGCCGGGAGATCTGTTCGCGGAGAATGGCAACTTGTGAATTCTGGCACCCCAGACTTAGAACCGTGGCTCCAGCGACATTCGGATGATGGATATACCCCGCAAGCAACCCGCAAAGATTGTTGGCATCTTCGCGCGTTCCGCCGCAGCCACCCTCATGCATCAGAAACTTGATTCCATCAACATTCTCCAGAACCTTGGGACGGATGGCCCAGTAGGACCGCGGTTCCAGCGCGAGTGTCTCGATGGTTTCGGTTTTGCCCTCAGCATAAAGCCTGACCAGCCGCGCTACCTGTTGCCGATAGATGTTCGGCTGAACGAGACCCAGTTCGTCATCGAAAGCCTGTTTTAACACGGCAATATTTCTGTTCTCACAGAACACGAGCGGCACCACTAACCAATAGTTTCGCGTCCCGACCTGCCCATCGGGCCTGTGGTATCCAAGGAAGGTTCGCTGCCGCCACTGCGACACATCGGGAGGAATCCAGTCGTATCGCTGCGAACGCTCGGAGTAGCGCGAGGCCTCGTGTTGTACATTGCGCGTCGTCAGGAGTTCTCCGGCCTGGATTGGCTCTCTTGCTTTGCCGACGAGAACACCGTACATCACAACATCGTCACCAGTTGATAGATCCTGCGTGGCAAACTTATGTTTGGCAGGAACACCCGACGTCAGAATGTAGACGCGGTCCGAGTAGGTGATGCGCTCGCCCTTGCGCAGATCAGTGAGCGCAATTAAGACGTTGTCTTTGGGGTCGATCTTTAGAACGCTGTTCGGCATCGCAGTTTTGCGCAAACCAGTGTGCGGTCGAGTCACGCCGGTCGCTTAACCCGGGCACTCACACGACTGATCAGTGTAATCTGTCCCGTCGCCAACGGGCACCGAGACCCGGAACTTTCACGGTGTGAGACCAACCGTGCTTTCAGTCCCATTCCGTTGTCGAGCCGCATCGGGCGCGGCTTGTGGTCGTTCGGGTTCTTGTATAATTCCGCAACATCTTTACTGCGGGAAGTGGTCGGAGAACTGGAGAAAGAAGCCAAGAGATGGTGTTAAAAGTTTTCAACGACAAGAGTTCGCTGGCAAAAACAGCCGCCCACAAGGCGGCAGATGCGATCCGTGGTGCCATCCGGGACCGTGGCCATGCACGCGTCATCGCCGCCACGGGCACGTCTCAGTTCGGGTTCCTCGCTACACTCACCGAGTTCACGGATGTCGATTGGGGACGAGTCGAGGTGTTTCATCTCGATGAATATATCGGCCTGCCCGCGACCCATCCCGCGTGTTTTCGCAAAATACTTCTCGAGCGGCTGGTCAACAAAGCTGGAATCGCGAAATTTCATCCGCTTGACGGCGACGCGCGTGATCTTTCCGAAGTCATCCAACAGGTGGGCAAGGCGCTCGCGTCCGCCCCGGTGGATATCGCCTTCGTCGGTGTCGGGGAGAATGGCCATCTTGCCTTCAACGACCCGCCGGCAGACTTCGAAACCGAGGAGCCGTACCTGATCGTCACCCTTGACGAAGCTTGCCGCCGCCAGCAGGTAGGAGAAGCCTGGTTCGCCGATGTATCACAAGTGCCCAAGCAGGCAATCTCGATGTCGGTGCGGCAAATCATGAAGGCGAGGGAGATTCTGGCGATCGTGCCCGAGTCGCGAAAGGCGCAGGCCGTAAAGGCTTGCTTCGAAGGCGAGATCAGTCCTATGGCGCCTGCCTCGATCCTGCGCACGCACCCCAACGCCAACCTGTATCTCGACAAGGAGTCCGCCAGTTTGCTCAGTTCGGCATTAGAGAACTCAGCATAGGATCGCAGAAGAAAAGCCCCGGAGCTAACTCACCACAATCAACCCGCACCGACATGGATACGGCCGGACAGTCCCCGTCACGCAGCGCGCACTCGATCCCCGGCCTACGCTGGTGGATTGGAGGACTGCTCTTTGCCTCCACCGTGATCAACTATATCGACCGCCAGACGTTCTCCTGGCTGGCTCCTTATCTCCAATCCCAATACCACTGGACCAATAGCGACTACGCCAATCTCGCGATCGCTTTCCGCGTCGCGTACTCCATTGGACAGACAGTTTTCGGCAAGCTCATGGATCGCATCGGTACGCGCCGAGGCCTCACACTTAGCGTCCTCGGGTACTCGATCATTTCGATGCTCACTTCGCTGGCGCATGGATTTTATAGCCTTGCTTCCTTCCGCTTCTTGCTGGGCGCCGGCGAATCGGCTAACTGGCCAGCCGCAACCAAAGCCGTCTCGGAATGGTTTCCGAAGCGCGAGCGCGGCCTGGCAACTGCGCTGTTCGACAGCGGTTCCTCCATCGGGGCGGCAATTACTCCCTACCTGACCTACGCGATCTACTCGCGTTGGGGATGGCGTCCCGCGTTCATGGTTCCAGGCGCCCTCGGCTTCTTCTGGCTGATCGCGTGGCGATGGCTTTATCATCCACCGGAGAGCCATCCTCTCATCAGCGAAGCCGAACTCCGCATGATCGTGGCCGACAAGCGCGATGCGGACGCACAGGAGGAGGGCACGGCTCGTCCGCGCTGGCGCGACCTGCTCAAACTGCCGCAGACCTGGGGAACGATCGTCGCGAGAAGCTTTACTGACCCGGTTTTCTTTTTCATCGCCGAGTGGTTCCCCATCTATCTGGTCGCGAAGGGAATTGAACTGAAAACCAGCCTCATCGCGGTGTGGATACCATTTATTGCTGCTGATGCAGGTAGTTTTTTTGGCGGCGCGGTGTCGGGCCACCTGATCAAGCGAGGATGGCCGGTCGGCGCGGCCCGCAAGGCCGTGATGATCTATGGCGGGATTGGAATGACGTTGCTGATCCCTACGATCTTCACAACTAATCTTTATCTGATTTCGCTCCTCTTCGCGTTTGCGACTTTTTCCTACGCGGGATTTACGATCATGGCAAACGTGCTGCCGTCCGACCTTTATCATAGCGAGTCCGTCGCGTCAGTGAGCGGCCTGAGCGGTACGGGCGCCGGAATCGGAACTATCATAGCCTTCAAGTTCATAGGTTATTTGTCTGACGCGCGGCGATCCACCGGAACTCATTCCTTCGATCCCATCATCATTGTCGCGGGCCTGGTTCCGTTCGTCGGAATGCTTCTCGTATTGTTGCTGGTCCGTAATACGCAGGCCACCAGCCAGGGACTGGTGCGCCGAATTTGAGTGGTTCGAGCTTCTCTCGACGAATTTTTCTCTCGTTGCCTTACACCAACTGGCTTCGCCGCGGCACTTGAGAAAGAGGATTAAAAGTAAGGTTTCAGCAGCCTTGTCGGCGTCGCCCAATCAATGCGGAGTGATCGGGATCGAACCTGGAAGGTCGACGCTCTATTTCCCCTGTAGCTGCGCAGTCCAGTTCTGAATCACATTTAACGGCCGCCTGCCTTTTCCTGTGTCGCCGGTAGTGATCTGCAGAAACTGCTGGCCGTCGCCCGTGACCGAGTACTGTTGTCCTGCCGTGTTCGGAGAAAGATTGTTGACGTTGTACAGAGTGTGCATCGCGCCCACTTCGAAACTCGACCCGTGGCCATCGACGTCAGCGCCGTATGTACCGGCGCTCCCCATTCGCAGAAAGAAGATTTCCTTTCCATCCCGCCGCCAGCGCGGCAGAACGCCTCCGCCGTTGGAAACCTGCCACTTCGCGCCTGTCCAGGGAAACGGTGCTACATAAACCTCCAGCGTCCCGGACTCATCCGATGAATACGCTACCCAACGTCCATCCGGAGAAAACTGCGCGTACGCCTGATTTCCCGGCGCAGCAATGTATGCGAACGGTTTCCGGTCTCCGAACAGAGGAAGTGCCCAGATGTCGGTTCCATTTCCTACCGAAGCCGTCCCAGCAATGTAGAGGATGTAGCGGCCGTCCGGAGACCAATCGCATAATCCGTTCTGCAAACCCTGGTATGCGCCAGTGTCCAGCAGTTTCTTCTCCTCCCCCGAACCATCCGCCGCTTTGGCTAAAATGGCTTGCTGCGTCGCGACTCCGCCCCGCATATATGCAATTTGCTTCCCATCGTGCGACCAGATTGGGCTGATATAAACGTTAGGCCCAAAAGTAAGACGGGTGCGCGTATTTTGCTTCACGTCGTAGACCCAAATGACATAAGAGAAAGAGCCGATGGCCGCGGCGGCCTTCTTGCCGTCAGGTGAGAGTTCGACCTGGTAGTAGTCGTCCGCTTCGCCCAAGTGCCCGATCTCCCTGCCATGGTCATCGAACCAGGTTAATTGCATGGCGCCGCCAGCCATTCCCGGCTGGTAAACCATCGTCCCATTCTCTGAGGCGGAAAAGGTTCCTCGCCACACCGAGCTATCCACCTGTACGTCGTCGTTCAAAACTGAGGCCTGCCCCGTTAACTCACCGGAAGACGGATCAAAACGCTGTGCCATTAACGCGTTCTGCCGCACGAAGAGCAGATAACCCGAGGCATAAGCCGCACTCGAGGGAGTCGATACAACCAGCTTGTTCTGCTTGCCATCAAGCGATGCCCAAAACACGGCGGTATCGCCGCCCGTGGGTGTCGCGTGGTTCGCCGCGAGATATAGAAAGTGCTTTCCATCAGGGAGGAACGCCGGCCAGCGGTGCGTGGTGTAGTTATTGGTCAATTTCGTGATGGGCGCAGGCGTTCCCCCTATGGCCGATACCTGATAGATAGGCGAGCTGTATTGAGGAGAAAACACGATGGTATCGTTGGGGCCCCAGGATGCTCCACGCCCGATGGGAGCGTCACAAATGATAGTCGCCGGGCCGCCGCCAATGTCCATGCGCTTCAGCTTGGCGTCAGCGAAGAATCCGATGGAGCGGCTGTCGGGTGACCAGAAGGGAAAGGTTGCATCGTCGGTACCCGGAATCGGCTGCGGCGTCAGATTATCCATCGGGCGCAAAAAGAGCTGCTGCCTGCCCTGCGCGTGAGCCGAAAAAACAATATGAGTGCCGTCAGGGGAAATCGCCGGAGGACCGGCGTTGTCGCCTACGAAATTAAAATCCCATTTATCCGATGAGGCGATCTGGGTGAGTACGAGCGGCTTGGCCTCGCGCGCGCCAAAATGGAAGAACGCCACCGCAATCGCCGCTGCCAGTGCTACCCCCGCCACCGCCCAGGCCACAAACGTCGACTTGCGAGCAGCACCCGGCGACGCTGTCTGTACATCTGCGGCCGCCCCGCCTTCCGCAATCCACTTCAGCTCGCTGGCTAGATCGCCCGCGCTTTGCCAACGCGCATCCGGATCTTTCGTCAGGCACTTCTTGATCGCGCGCTCTAGCGCCGGCGGAGTCTCTGGCTGCAGCGTGCGGATCGGAGCCGGCTCTTTTTCGAGAATCGCGGCCGCCACCGAGACGAGCGTCTTGCCTTCAAACGCCCGCTTGCCGCCGATCATCTCGTACAACACGGCCCCCAGGCTGAAAATGTCGCTGCGCGCATCGGCTTCTTTGCCTTCGACTTGCTCGGGCGCCATGTACTGGAATGTGCCGACGATCGTGCCCTGCTGGGTCAGCGGAGTCGCGTGCGAACTCGTCA
>JBEKWP010000145.1:0-8174 GCA_049512915.1 Candidatus Sulfotelmatobacter sp. | reverse complement strand
GAGAATCTTTCATTCCTGCGTTTCCGGTGTGGAACCTGATCTACGCTCCGATGGACCAGCACGGATTCTGCCGTCGAATGTTTGAGAACGCGGTGCAGGTTCCGGGACCGCACACCAGAAGGCTCAGCGAGATTGCCAAGCGCCACCGCGTCTTCCTCTCGGTCGGCGTCACGGAAAAGGGCCCGCTCAGCATGGGAACGCTTTTCAACACCAATCTTCTGTTCGATCGCGAGGGGACGCTGCTGAACCGCCATCGCAAGCTCGTCCCCACCTGGGCCGAGAAGCTCACCTGGGCCAATGGAGACGCGGCGTACCTGCGTCCCGAGGAGACCGACATCGGCCGGGTAGGCACGCTGATCTGCGGAGAGAACACTAATACCCTGGCGCGATTTGCGCTGCTGGCGCAGGGCGAACAAGTACATATTGCGACCTATCCGCCGGCGTGGCCGTTCCATCGCCCCGGAGGTGGCGCTCGTAACTACAACTTGACTGAGGCCATCCGGCTGCGCTCGGCGGCGCATGCGTTCGAAGGGAAGGTATTCAACATCGTCGCCTCCTGCGCGCTCGATGCCGATGCTGTTGAGCAACTCTCGCAGGGGGATTCCAAGATGAAGGAATTGTTACGGGCAACGCCCGGGCCCGTGTCGATGATCGTCGGTCCGGATGGCGAAGCGCTGGCCGATCCGGTTGCTGGAGGCGAAGGCATGGTCGTGGCCGACATCGATATCGCCCAGAGCATCGAGCTGAAAATGATGCACGATATCGTCGGACACTATAATCGGTTCGACATTTTTCATCTCGAAGTTGACCCTACCCCGAATCAGCCAGTTTGGATCAAGAAGCTGGCGCGGACCGATGGTCAGCCCACCGACGAATCTCCGGTTTCACGAGATGAGGCTGCTGGTTCTGCGAACGACCGGCCCATAGCCGTGGTGCGCGCCAAAGCCCAATAAATGGCCCGTGGAGCGGTCAACCGACGAGTTCCAGCCCACAGGTGTGACCGCGATTACAAATGTTTACACACGTAAGTCCCTGTTAATTTGTGAATGGGCAGAATCCCCCGAAAGATGCGAAAATAAAGCAGCTTGGCTGTGCTGGCTCGTTGCGTCATCCCGGGGCAAGCGGGATGCAACGTAGTGAGGGGGATTTGTGTCTAACCGACAGGCCTGGCTCACACGCGCCCAGCTCGGACAAACTTAGTTCATGCCCATCACGCAAATTCCATTCCAGGATCCGGTGGCTCCTCCCGAGAAGCCGCAAGCGGAACAGCTCGGCCTGTACGACTCCCAGGGATGGGAAACGGCGTACCGCGCGCTGGATGACGATGCCCGCGTACCGCATCTGCTCATCCAGTTGCAGGACGATCTAGAGCGCTCGCGGCGCCGGGAAGCCGCGTGGATTTCCGTCATCGTCCACCTGATTCTCCTCATTGCCATCTTCAATATTGAGAGACTTGAAAAATACTGGCCCTGGCACTCGGCCGTGGTGGCGAAGAATCTGACGAACGGGAAGGATTTGACCTTCCTCGAGCTTCCTTCGGATTTGCAGAAGGTGCCGCATAAGCCGAACACAAATATTCTTTCCGATAAAAACCGAATCGCCACGACGCGCCATCCTGAACTGGATGTCAAGGAGCTGCGCAAGATTCTGGCGAGCCCACCGCCGGGAGCGCCGGGGTCGAGCGGGGTACCGCAGCCGCCGGCTCAGTCGTCTGCTGGATTTGCGCAGAATCAGCCAGCGGCCCAGCCCCAGCAACCGCCAACTCCGCAGATCGCGCAGCTGCAAGCTCCGGCTACGCCGAACGTCGCCAATGAGTTCAAGAAGTACGGCGGTTCTATGTCGGCGGGTTCTGCGATTGAGGACGCGACTCGCGCCGCCGCGGCCAGGCGCGGCGCTGGAGGGCAGGGTGACAGTGGCGATTTCGGATTAGGCACCGGAGCCCATGGACGCCAGGTGGGCGGCCTTGAGGTCCTGAGCGACACGCAAGGCGTAGACTTCGGCCCCTATCTGCAGCGTGTGCTTCATGACGTGAAACAGAACTGGTACAACGCAATTCCAGAATCCGCAGAGATGAAACACGGAAGCCTGGTCATCGAGTTCGCAATTACCAAGGATGGAAAGGTTGCGGGCATGAAGCTGGTTACCAGTTCGGGGGACATTCCGCTTGACCGTGCGGCCTGGGCCGGCATCGTGGGCTCAGACCCGTTTCCCGCATTGCCCAGCGATTTTGGCGGACCCTTTCTCGCCCTTCGCTTCAAATTCTTCTACAACCCCACCAAAGAAGAAATGGAATAGCTCCCTTCGAATTACGCACCCCGCTCGATTAAGCGAACTTTTTTCTACCACACGCGGCAGCGGTTCTGATTGACCATCGGCGATCCCGCCTTGCAGTGAAATGCCTCCTGAAATTCCGGCATGTTCGAGACCACGCCGTTGGTGCGGTATTTCTCCGGAGAATGCGGGTCTACCGTGGCCCGTAGCCGCTTGGTCTCGTCGCGGGTTTCCCCGCACCAGCTCTGCCCGTAGCCTACGAAGAATCTCTGGTCAGGTGTGAGATCGTCGAGCGGTTGCAGATTCTGTCCCTTGGTATCTTCCTTCCACGCCACGTAAGCCAGGATGAGGCCACCCAGGTCGGCGGTATCCTCGCCGAGCGTGAGCTTGCCGTTGATCTTGATGTCGTCAATGATTTTGTAAGTGGAATACTGGTCAGAGATGCAGCTGGCGCGCTTCACAAACTCTTTGCCATCTTCGGCAGTCCACCAGTCGCGCAGGTTGCCGTGTGCGTCGAACTGCCGGCCTTCGTCGTCGAAGCCGTGGGTGAGTTCGTGTCCGATGGTGCCCCCGGTGTCGCCATAGTTTGGAGCAGCATCGGAGTTGGGATCGAACGCTGGTGGCTGCAGCACTCCTGCGGGAAAGTTAATATCGTTCATCTGAGGATCGTAGTAGGCGTTCACCGTGGGTGGCGTCATTCCCCATTCGCCACGGTCGACGGGCTTGCCGATCTTAGCCAGTTCGCGGTCGAATTCGAATCTGCGCGCCCGCTCCACGTTGCCCAGTTCATCCCCGCGAACGATCTCGAGCTTGCTGTAGTCGCGCCACTTGTCGGGATAGCCGATCTTGTTGGCCATCCCATGCAACTTGATCAGCGCCTGCTGCTTGGTAGCCGCGGACATCCAGGGCAACGAACTGATGTCGTTTTCCATCGCGGCCTCGATTTCCTTCACCATTTTCAAGGCCTCTTGCTTCGCCTGCGGACTGAAATATTTCTCCACGTACACCTGGCCCAGCGCTTCTCCCAGATCGTCGTCGACGTTGTCCGTGCAGCGCTTCCACCGCGGTTGCAGTTCCTGCTGGCCCCGCAAAGTCTTTCCGTAGAAAGCGAAGTTCTCGTTCAGCAACGCCGAGGAAAGAAACGGCGCATCAGCATGCACCAGGTGCCAGCGCAGATAAGTCTTCCAGTCCGCCAAGCTCTCCTTGTCGAGTTCCTCGTTCAGGGCTTTGAAGAAACCGGGCGATGCCACGTTGAGAGAGGCGAGGGACGGCAAACCCACCTTGGTGAAATAAACCCGCCACTGAAAATCGGGACTGATTTTCTCCAGTTCGCCTGTGGTCATCTTGTGGTCCAGGTTTTTCGGTTCGCGCTGCTCAACACGTGTCATCGATCCCCTGGCCAGCGCGGTTTCGATGCGCATCACGGTTTGCGCTTCGGCGGCTGCAACCTCGGGCTGATCGCCGAGCAGTTCGAACATCTTCTGCACGTGCACGACGTAGGCCTTGCGCAGATCGACCGACTTGGGGTCTTCTTTCACGTAGTAATCGCGGTCCGGCAGGCCGAGTCCGCCCTGGTCTACATACGCGATCACTTGAGTGGCATCTTTGAAATCCTGGTTGGATGCGAAACGAAACGGCGCGTTGTCGTCGACCATGGCCGCGGCAACGTCGGCGATTTCCGCCTTGGAGCCGATCTTCGCAATTCGCTCCAACTGCGGCTTTAGCGGCTCCGTTCCTTCGGCCTCGATCGCTTTCTCGTCCATGCAGGAGGAATAGTAGTCGCCAATCTTTTGCGCGGCGGCGTTGCGCGCGGGATCGGGCACAGCGGCGGTCTCGAGGATTCCACGCAGCCGGACCCGGTTCTCGTCCTGCATCTTCGAGTAGGTGTCCCAGGAAGACTGGTCGGGGGGAATCGGGTTGTTTTTGATCCATCCGCCGCAGGAGTACTTGAAGAAATCCACGCACGGATCGACGCTGCGATCCATGGAAGTCACATCGAGCGCAGGCTCGGGCTTCGATGGGGCGGCTGCGGACTGTTGCGCGCGGGCCAATGAATAGGCCGAGAAAAACAAGGATGCGAGCATCAACACACTGCGAAACTTAAAGGCATGCACGACTGCCATGACGACCTCTTCCCGTGACTGCCGAAGGAACCCCGAGGCAGAATTGTCCGCTGAAATCGAAACTGTTGGACCGAAGAGTATAAAGCCTCGCGTCAAGCCGCGTGCGGCGTTGGCAAGTCTAAGTTTCCCGAAGCCGAAGCCTGAGCTTAGCTCTTCCCCAGGCGGATCGAGCCATCGCCAGTATGAATCACCAGCAGATTTCCGCCGCCGTTCAGCTTGCCGCGAACCTCGTTTTCGCGAATCTTGCCTTCAGTCGTGATGGGCAAATCCAGATCGATGTGGCCGTCTCCGGTGTGCAGATCCACATCGGCGCCCAGGTGCTCCGGCACTTCCAGCGTGACCGTGCCATCGCCGCTTTCGAGCCTCCAGCTTGCGGCCAGGGCGGAACCGACCATCGCCTGCGCGTCGACTTGTCCGTCGCCGGTCTTGAGGTCGAGCTCGTCAAAGCGGCCATGGGCGCGGATGTTGCCATCCCCGGTGGTCGCCCGGAGTTTGCCGTCTACGCGGTCGAGCTCCTGCGAGCCGTCTCCGCTACGCAATTGCATTTCTCCCTTAAAGTTTCCCAGGTCGATGTGGCCGTCGCTGGTGTGCAAGTCCACGCGACCCTCGCGCGGCATGTGGATGTCGATGTCGACGCGGTGGTTGCCATGGTTGCCCCACTCGATTGTGACCCCGTGGGAGTGCGGATAGCGCACCTCGATCTCAACCGTGTCTCCCGTCTGGCGCTCTTCGATCCGGATGCCTTCGCCGCCGATCTTGTAGCGTTCGGTTGTCACCTTGGCTTCGATGGTTTTCTGGTCCCAGGTGGAAACGTGAATGTTGGCGTCAGAAGTATCCACCCGTAAATCGGGCTGGCCGGTGAGGGTATAGGTTTTCGACCATTCATCCGCTGCCGCGGGTAGAGCGGCCCAGGAACAAACGAAGCCGATGATCATCAAGACCGTGAAGCAGCTTTCAAACTTCATGCGTTGCATAAGAAATTCCCTCCTCTGAGCAGACACACTGCCGCCCAGCTTCTTAGACGAGGTTACGCGCGATCTGTGAGTCCGGTTCCATAGAAAATTGGGGGCGGGATTGAGCCTAGCTCCGCGCCTGCTGTCTCGCGTATGCCATGCGGATCAGGGTCCGCTCTGAGAACGGCACATAGAGTAATCCCGCGCTGGCTGCGAAAGCCGCGCCCAGCCCGATCTTCTGGATCAGCAGAAACGGAGCGACGGCCCAGAGCTGATCGATTACCAGAATAAAAGGAAACATCTGCTGGAACTTTTCGCCCAGGCGCTGGTAGTCGAATCCGGCGGCGGAGAGCAGATAGCAACGCAGCGGAATTCCCACGCCAGCAGTCACCATCACCACGGCCACCAGCGTGGTCGCGCCCCACGCCGGCAAGAAAGAATCTGCGATTCCCTGGATCGCATGCAGGCGGGCGAGCGCCATCACGTAGAAGATGAGGTACATCACTTGGGCGAGAGCGAATAGTCCCCGCGTCAGCCCGCGCCGCGGGATCGGAACTTCGAGCTCAGGATGCAGCGTGCTTGGTGAATTCTGCGCAGAGGTCGTCGCCACACTATTTTGTACAGGTGCGATAAACCGATATCCGCGACGGGCCAGCGTCTCGATATAACGTGGACTGGATGCCGAATCGCCCAACACTTCCCGAAGCTTGTTCACGGCAGTGTTCAGGCTGTGGTCGAAATCAACGAAGGTGTCGGCAGGCCAGAGCTTCTGGCGCAACTCCTCGCGCGTGACCACGTCGCCGGCGCGCTCCAGAAGCAGGGCCAGAACCTGAAAGGGCTGCTCCTGCAGACGAAGCTTGGCGCCGTTCTTGCGCAGTTCGCCGGTGGCGAGGTCGAGCTCGAATACTCCAAAACGCTCGATTTTGCTGGAGTTGCCTTGGAAAGCGGGCATGACGATGGGCGACCGACGACGCGTAGTGTAGCACCAACCGTGAGGCCTCCTGCCGAGCGTACAATATCTGCGTGCCTGACGCCCAGCGCCAGAACGATTCCTCCGGCAAGCACCGCCGGCATGCGATTTATGCGACGGAAACTTCCGGCCTGCTACTGATTGCCTTTCTGTTGCTCGTCCTCACATTGATTCGCTACTGGCACGCCATTCACTGGAGCGTGCGCTGACGGTGGCTCCGGTGCAGGGCGAGCCGCTGCTGGTCGTGGTGCTCGGCCCCACCGCCAGCGGCAAGACCGCGCTTTCTCTGGCGCTCGCCGAACGCTTTCACGGCGAGATCGTGAATTGCGATTCCGTCGCCATGTACCGCGAGTTCGACCTCGGAACCGCCAAGCCCAAAATCTCAGAGCGAGCCCGCGCTCCGCATCACTTGATTGATTGCATCGCGCCCACCAGCCATATCACTGCCGGCGAATATGCCCGCCAGGCCCGGCAAGTGCTTGATGAAATCAAAGTGCGGGGTCATTTGCCGATTTTGGTCGGGGGAACCGGTCTCTACCTGCGCGCCCTGCTCGAAGGACTTTTCCCCGGCCCCCAGCGCTCTGAAGAACTGCGCGAGCGATTGAGAGAGCTTGCTGATGCACGCGGGTCGAACTACCTTCATTGCATTCTGCGCCGCCTGGATCGCCCCGCTGCTGAAAAGATTCATGCCAACGATACGCCCAAGCTCATCCGCGCGATCGAGGTATGCCTGGCGTCGAGAGAGAAGATGACGGAGTTGTGGCAACGTGGACGCGACCCCTTGCGTGGCGTCCGCATTCTGCGCCTCGGCCTCGACCCCGACCGGCAGGCGCTCTATGACCGAATCAACCGCCGCGCGACGCAGATGTTCGATGCTGGGCTAGTCGAAGAGACGCAGCGGCTGGTTGAGAAGTATGGTGAAGCTGCCGCCCCGCTGTCTGCTCTCGGCTACAAGCAGGCCCTGCAATTTCTTCATGGCGAACTCACGCGCGAGCAGGCGCTGCAGGCGGCTCAGCGGGCCCACCGCAACTACGCCAAACGCCAGATGACGTGGTTTCGCCGCGAGCCGGAGGTCCATTGGCTGCGCGGTTTCGGCGACGATGGGCAGATTCAGCGCGAAGCCGTGACTCGTGTCGAAGCCGCACTCGCCACGGATTTCACGGATCCTCGCGGATGAACCAGCAAGACCGCAACAGCGCGTGAATTCTGCTATCGTTCTCGCATGCCCCGCACACTCACAATCCTGCTGCTCAGTCTGGTCTTCGCCACAACGGCGTCCGCCAAGGCTAAGGACAAATATCAGCGCCCCGGCCCCGCTCATCTAACCCACGACGGCGAAAAGTGGGCGGAGAAGACTCTGCGCAAGCTGACCCTCGAAGAGAAAGTCGGACAGGTGTTCATGATCTGGTGCCGCGCCAGTTTTCTCAACGTGGAGAATCCGGAATACCAGCAGTGGCTTGAAGAGATGCAGAAATATCACGTGGGCTCATTCGCCATGACGGTCCATGTGGACGGCCCGTTTCTTCTGCGCAGCGAGCCCTACGAAGCCGCTGAAATTCTCAACCGCCTGCAAAGCGAGTCGAAGCTGCCGCTGCTGTTCGCCGCCGATTTTGAACGCGGCGTCTCCATGCGCCTGATAGGGACCACGGTCTTCCCGCATGCCATGGCTTTCGGTGGGGATGGCAAAGTGGAAGACGCCGAAGCTTTCGGACGCATTACCGCCGAAGAATCCCGCGCCATCGGCATTCACTGGAATTTTTTCCCCGACGCCGACGTGAATTCCAATCCAGCGAATCCCATCATCAACACGCGCTCGTTCGGCGAAGATCCCAAGCAGGTCGGCGATCTGGTCGCCGC
>JBEKWP010000144.1:0-8343 GCA_049512915.1 Candidatus Sulfotelmatobacter sp. | reverse complement strand
GTTGGTATTTGAGGACGACGAAACCGGCGTTCGGGTGCGCCCGGTTCGCAGCCAAAGTACATTCTCCAAGTATCGTGGAATCGGCAATCCGGGCATCGGGCCGGGCAGGAAGGGCATCGCTCGCTGGTTGCGGGAGATACGCGGAGAATGAGGCTGGGACGGCATTGAATGACCACGGCCATTGATACCAACGTGATCGTAGCACTGTGGGCTAATGATCCCGCCCTTAGTCTTGCCGCCGAAACGGCTTTGGAAGCGGCCTTCCGTGGAGGAAACATGGTTGTGGCCGCTCCGGTGTTCGCCGAACTGATCGCCGCTCCCGGCCGCACTGAAGAGTTTGTGAGTTCTCTCCTGGAAGAAAACGGAATCGTGATCGATTGGAACTTGAGTGAGCCAGTCTGGCGGCTTGCCGGTCGAGCGTTCCAAGCCTATGCCGAACGGCGACGACAGCATCGCGATCACGGTACGCGCCGCATTCTTGCCGATTTCCTGATCGGGGCCCATGCCCAAGTGCGGGGCTATCGCCTGCTCTCGCTGGATGAACGGCTTTACCGCATGGCATTTCCCACGTTGAAAATAGAAGTCATCTAGTCGAAGATCAGCACCGCCGAGGCGATTACTGTGGTCCACAGGCCGCGCTTGTCTCCTACGGCGGACTGGGTGACGTTGGCGGTGCGGACGATTTTGTTGGAGAGGCGGTAGATTTGTTTTTTTTCGTCCCAGGAGCGGTCGGGGTCGAACTCTACGTTGAGCGTGGTGGCCAGCATTTCGGCGGCTAGTTCTTCGGCGTATTCGCCGGCGGCGTCTTCGGTTTCACCGAAGGAGTGGTGCTCGCTGAGATATCCGTAGGTATTTTTGTCGGCGGGAATGGCGACGCCGATTGAAGAGGCTAGCAGGCGATGGGCCTCGTGCGTGGAGTTTTCGGCGACCACGGCAAAGACGACTTCTCCGGGGCTGAGATACTTCACGCCTTCTTTGCGAGCCAGCATCTTACAGTTTGGCGGGAAGATGGAAGAGACGCGCACCAGGTTCTGGGCCGCGATGCCGGCGTCGCGTAGTGCCAGCTCGAAGGATGTTAACCGCTCGCGGTGCTTCCCAACTCCTTTGGTGAAGAACATCCGCTTGGGGACCATGTCTTTACCCAACGCTGTGTACCTCCGGCACGAAAAAATTGAGATTGAGAATGCACATTAACACAATGGTTTGTAAAGGAAATATGAATTTCGCGTGAGGAGAGAAAAAATGGCGGAAACCGCGGGCGCGGTTCCCGCCACCATGCCCGGTCCGTTTTAGGGGGAGGGCGCCGGGCAAATCCGAAACACTGTACCACAGGTTCGGCCCTGGTCAACAAAAAGGCTGCGGCTTTTCGGATTTCCGAACAGCCGCGAATTTTGGTCGTCGCCTGGTCATCGTGAGCTGGTCGCCGCTGCTAGTCGTCGTACTTACCCACGGTTACTTGGCGGCAACCGAACTGACGGTGATGGTGTCGCCATCCAACGTGCCGGTTACGGTGGCATTCTTGCCTGCCTGCTGGTCGAGCGTGGCCAGAGCTGCTTTGTCGTCGGTGTTCAAGATATAAACTTTCTCGCCCACCACCAGGGCGAACTTGGAACCTTTCGCAACGCAGGCGCGGGTGCAATCTGCCGCCGAGCCCTCCATGTGCTGTTTGCCGCACATGGCGTCGCCGACCTCACCGGTGAAGGTCTGCTTGCCCGCGGCGAAGGCGTAAATGCTGAACAATACTGTTGCAGAGAAGATGACTGCGGTTATCGCCTGGAACCATCGTGAACCCTTATTCATGCCTCAGTCTCCTGGTTCGTCTGGCGACACGCAAGGTTGTCGCCGATGCGTTGATATTACGCTAACCTCATAGATGATCGAGCACGCCAGAGGTTGCAGAGACAAGACTACGGGTGCGACTGTGTAAGCAGGGAGACCCTTCGCTCCGCCTGAGGAGCGTCTGCGCTCGGGATGACGCCGTGGGAGGAGAAGATTCCGGCTTTACGGGGCGGCCTTGGCAGTGTATTGCAGGTCGACGTCGACGGTCTTGTCACGGGTAATAGCCGTGACGTGGGGATCGACATCCCAGTCGAGGGTGGGTGGGAGCAGTTTTCTGGCCTCCGGCAGAAACTGCTTCAGGTAAGTGGCGTCGTAAACATCGCCGGGGCGCAGCTTCCAGGCGGCGCGCAACCTGGCGGTGAGGCTGTTGTCGATACCACGAAATTCCAGGTCTCCCATGTGGTAGAGAGAATCCTCATGAACGATGAGGTGGTAGAAGACGGTTTCTGAGACGTCGTCGAATTCGGCGTTCACCTTGATCGTGGCCAGGATGTATCCGCGTGAACCGTAGAGCGTCTGGATCTGCCGCAAGTCGTTTGCCAGTTGAACCGTATTGGCCGCTTGCCCCGCCTTGGCATGGAGGAAGGGATCAAGCTCGTCTTTGGGGATTGCTTTGTTGTCCGACCAATCCCATTGCGTAACTTTGTACTGGATGCCCTGAGTGATCGGGAACGTGATGTCGACGTAGGTCGGCGGCTGTTTATTGTCGGCGGAATCCGCGGCGGCTGGTTTGACGACCTTGGGCTGTGGCTGGGCGCAAGAGGCCCTCAGGTATCCACGCTCCTGGTAGAGGGGCAGCACGGAGTGCTCGACGAAGTTGGTCATGTAATCGCGGGAGTATTCGCGATCGGACAATTTTTCTGCCGCTGCCTGGAGTAAGGGCAACTCAGCTGCTCCCGCGCCGGGAAACTGGGCGCGGTGGATGCGGATGCTGACGCCGGCGACGTTATAGTCAATCGACTGGAGCCGCTGGTCTTTGCCTTCGGTGCGCACATATTGGACGATGCCGGGAACTCCGTTTTCGACTAGCAGAGCTTGCAGAACGTCCGAGATCTGGTCGGGTAAGCGGCCGTCGCCGGGCAATTCTCCGTCAAAAAGAGGAACCCGGTCATGCAGTTTCTTGTGCAATTCTTCATCGGTGAACCAGACGAAGTCGGCGAAGTGGGCGGGAACAAACTTGTCGGCATCGGTGACTTGAAACTCGAGCCTGGTGCCGGCTGAGGAGTAGGTGTAGGTGAAGTTGATGACGCCGAAAGCACCGGTCTCGCCGAGCTGGCGCGCAGCTTTCTTAAAATCTTCCTCATGGGCGATGGTGCCGACGGGCAATCCGCTGGCGGCTACGATTTCCTGCTGCGTGAAGCGTTTGCTGCCGGTCACTTTGACCTCGATGAGCTTGTAGGAGACCAGCGGCTGGACGCCACCAGAGATCTGAGCGGCGCCGGGGAGGCAGAGCAGCAGGGAAGAGAGCAGGAGGCGCGCGCGAGATTCTTTAGAGAATAGCTTCATCTACTTCGATCTGGCTGTCGATACATCGCTCGATTTGTGTTTCTTGGCAATCTCGATGAAGGCGAGGGCGGCGCGGCTGAGGGCTTTATCTTTTCGGAAAACCAGGGCCAGATCGCGGCGCAGCTGGGCGTCGGCCATGGGAATGGCGACCAGGACGCCGGCGCGAACGTCCTCTTGCACGTTGGAGCGGGCGATGAAGCCGACGCCTACGCCGGCTGCCACGAAGCGCTTCAGGAGTTCGCTGGAGTCGAGTTCCATACTGTAGTTCGGCTTTAGCCGGCGCTCGCGAAATAGCTCTTCGAGCGCGTCGCGGGTATGGCCGGCCTTGGGAAGCACCAGGGGATACTTGGCCAGATCTCCCACCGGAGCCGACTTCATTTTACCCAGCGGATGGTGCGGCGGGGCGATGATGACCAGCTCATCCTGATGGATGAGAACGACCGTGAGGCGGTTGTCTTTTACGGGCAGGGAAACTACACCGAAGTCGACGGAGTTATCAGCTACGGATTCGAGAACTTTGGCGTAATCGGCGCGCTTGATGTTCACTGAGACATCGGGGTACTGCTTTTTAAAGTCGGCAAAGACTTCGGGAAGGATGTGCAGGCAGGTGCCTTCGTTGGCGCCTACGGTAATGGCGCCGCGGGGGACGTGCTCCATTTCGGCGAGAGAGGTGAGCATAGCCTTGCGGGCATCGAGCGAGTCCTGGGCATACTTTTGAAAGGACTTGCCGGCTGCGGTGAGGGCGACTTTGCCGCCCGAGCGGTCAAAAAGCTTGGCGCCGACTTCGTCTTCCAGGGAGCGGATTTGGGAGGAGATAGCCGGCTGCGTGCGGAAACGCTTTTCCGCTGCCCGGGAAAATGAGGCATGGCGGGCTACTTCGAGGAACGTTTGCAGTTGGTCGAAGTCCATGGGGTAGTGGTCAGTGGTCGGTGGCCGGTAGAAACCGAGGATCGGGCTGACAGGTCCGCCCGAGCCCTGCCAAGTATACGGCTAGCCGGGGAACATCGACAAAACGTTGGTAGAGTTGGCGGTGTTCTGCAAAAATCTTGAACACAGAGGACACAGGGCTACACGGAGGAAGAGCTACTGCTTCAATTGCTTTTCAATGGCCGACACCACTTCCTTCGAGTCCGGTGTGACCGCGGGTTCGAAACGCTCGACTACGTTGCCGTTACGGTCGACCAGGAACTTGGTGAAGTTCCACTTGATTTCGCCGGCGATGCCCGGTCCGGTGTCCTTGGTCAAGTAGGCGTAGAGCGGAGACTGGTCGGCGCCCTTGACTGAAATTTTCGAATACATGGGGAAAGTCACGCTGTATTTGCGAGTACAGAAGGTCTTGATCTCTGCGTTGGTGCCGGGTTCCTGCGCTCCGAAATTATTGGCGGGGAAGCCGAGGATGACGAACCCCTGGTCCTTATATTTCTCGTAAGTCGCTTCCAGAGCGCTGTACTGAGGCGTGTAGCCACATTGGCTGGCCACGTTGACGACCAGAACCACCTTGCCCTTGTAGTTGGCCAGCGGCGCGGGGTTGCCATCGATGGAGTTGAGGGTGAAGGTGTAGATTGCCGAGGCGGCAAATAGGGAGGCAGCCATAATCAGTAATGCTCCGGATAGAAGATAGCCACGAATCGTGAAGAGGAAACGAAGGTAGGAAGATTTCATTGGTCACTCCTGACTGGACTGGGTCTCACCCGGAGTGAGAATACCGGGCGCGGCGGGACGCCGCAAGCGAGCGTTTGTAAAATGTTTGTCTGGCTCAAGCGGTGGTGCTGAGGGATGCTGGCTTAGCCGTCTGCTTCACGATTCTGTCGACCAATTTGAGAGCCTTGTTCGAATCGACGGGGACTGGCTCATGGTGAGTTGCGTCCATCAAGCCTTCCTCAACGGCATCGAGCGCCTGACCGGAGCGTTCCAATACGGCCATGAGGTATTTTTGGGCGATAGGACGGTCGGCGGGGTGAATGAGATCCCACCACCGGCGAATGGACTCCTGGACTTCAACCTCTGTCTTTTCGCCGACGACCAAGGCGTCGATCAACCGGTACACCTTGCTCTTGATGGCCTGATACGAGACAGAAACTTCCTGGGGCATGGGCTTTTGGATCTTCTTGCTGTCGCCAAGTAAGCAATCCGCCAGCCAAACCGTAGATGGTTGCACCGTAAGTCCTTTCGGCTGGCAGGCGGCTGTGCGAATCCTGCGAATGGAATAAATCCAAATCTTGGATATGAAATCTGGAAGGTGCAGACGGTGATGTCTTTGGTTCTTCGGATCCGTACTTTGGAATCGCTTTCTTGTACGTCTGTACTCTGAGGGGTTTTGAGCCGGATCGCTACTACCGTAGCAGGTTACAATGTTCCGCTCCCGTCCCCGACTACTGACTTCTCAAGGGCTTGGGAGGGCCTAAGGAGAGTTGCGACTGCCTGGCGGAACGGCCAATAGGTTTTCGTCAAGAGAAAACAAAATTCTGGAGGGTGGATGAAAACGTCGGTTTGGATGCTTGCAGTTCTTTTTTCGATTTCGGCTTTGGGAAGAGCACAGAGTGCAGCGTCTGCGAGCAACACGCAGGATGCAGCGGCCCAGCCCCGAATGTTTCTTCCTAAAGACACTTTCTGGGGGTGGGCACAACTTGACCTGGCGCCTCCACATAACGAAATCGATCCCAACCTCTGCGCCGGAAACGCCGGGCAGTATGGCGGAGCGAATGCACCTTGCAGCATGTTTGCGCGGTATATGTTGTCGGGCATGCTCGAGGTGCGTCCCTTTGGCCGGACGCAGTTGCGGCGGTTTATGGTGTTTGGCGCGCCTTCGTTTCTGTTCGGCAAGACTGTTCCGCAGACGCTCTACACCTGGTCGCCGGATGCGATTGGCATTGAGCACTCGTGGGGCGGAGCAGTCTTTATTGGCAAGGGATTTGAGTTTCGCGTGACCCAGCATTTCCTCTTCGATCGTCTGGGCGCGCGCGACACCAATCTTGGCGTGGCTGATCTGGGCAATAACGGGCCCTGGGGGCGCTACATGACAGTGGGCGTGCGCAAGTCTTTTGGGACACGACGGTGGTGATGCAAGGGGTCTTTAGGCTGGCACGGGCGGGATCGCAGGCCTCCGGATGCGCTGAACCAGCCAGACCGCGAATGCAATGAGGAGTCCGAGGATCGCGAACGGGGCCAGAAGCATCGGAATGATCCATCCGCGCCCGCCGATGGCGGTTAGATCGCCCTCAACAGAGGCCTGAGGATCGCGACGAATCGCGCCGCCGAACACGATCACGTCTCCGGCTACCTTGACGGCGGGGTCAAGCCGAATATCAGAGCCGAAAACAGTGATATCGCCGGCCACTTCTGCCTGGTCTTCAATCACCACGCTGCCGAAAAAGGCGGTTACATCGCCGGCCACCTGGCCACGCACGCGAATGTCGCAAGCGAAGCAAGTGAGTTCGGAGGCTTTCTCGTTCGGGCCAATGCTGATGTTGTGGCCCCACGACGTGCGGTCGGATCCGCCAGCCGCGAATGCAGCGGTCGATAGAGCGAGGCAGAGCAACGCGCAGGTGCTGAGCGCTGAATGACGGCAGGTACGGTGCGACATAAGGATCCTCCTGAAGTCCGGCTCTGGCATGGATTATGCCACAGGTGACCAATTCTCTTATAATGAAAGGTTTTATAAAGCTGCTCCAACTCTCCAGGGAGGCTGACGATGGCGGGCTCTTATAACGGTGTAGCGGTACCAGCCGATGGAAAGAAAATAGGCTACGCGGGGGGAAAGTACGACGTCCCGGATAATCCCGTGGTTCCGTTCATCGAAGGTGACGGAACGGGGCGAGACATCTGGAAGGCTTCGCGGCGGGTGTTCGACGCGGCCGTGGAAAAAGCGTACAAAGGCAGGCGCCGCGTGGCATGGTATGAGGTGTTTGCTGGAGAGAAGGCCAAAGCAAAGTTCGATACCTGGCTGCCTGACGACACGATTGCCGCCATTCGCGAATTTCGCGTCGCGATCAAAGGTCCGTTGACCACGCCTGTGGGTGGCGGCATTCGGTCATTAAATGTAGCGCTGCGCCAGATTCTCGATCTGTACTGCTGCGTGCGTCCAGTGAAGTACTACAAGGGCGTGCCTTCGCCGGTAAAGAATCCCGAGCGCATGGATGTGGTGATCTACCGCGAGAATACCGAGGATGTGTATGCGGGCATCGAGTGGGAAGAGGGCACTGCCGAGTGCGCGAGGCTGATCGAGTTTCTCAATAAAGACATGCTGAAGGGCGGCAGGAAGCAGATCCGGCTGGATTCCGGGGTCGGCATCAAGCCGATCTCTGTGACTGGGACCAAGCGCCTGGTGCGGATGGCGATTCGTCATGCGCTTGAGACCGGCCGCAAGAGCGTGACCCTGGTGCACAAGGGCAACATCCAGAAGTTCACCGAGGGCGCGTTCCGCAAGTGGGGATATGAGCTTGCGACCGAGGAGTTTCGCGATCAGGTAATCACCGAGCGCGAGAGCTGGATCGTCGACAACAAGGATAAGAATCCGAATCTGACGGTGGCGCAGAATGCTGAACTGGTTGAGCCGGGCATGGAATTCGCTCCACCCGCCTTTCGCCAGGCGGTAGAAAAGGAAGTGAAGGAAGTGCTGGAGCGCATCTATGCCACGCACGGCAAGGGTCAGTGGAAAAAGAAAATCATGATCAACGACCGCATTGCCGATTCTATCTTTCAGCAGGTGGTGACGCGGGCGGACGAGTATTCGGTGCTGGCTTGCCCCAATCTGAATGGCGACTATATTTCTGACGCTTGCGCGGCGCAGGTCGGCGGGCTGGGCATCGCTCCGGGAGCGAATATTGGCGATGGCTATGCGATTTTCGAGGCCACGCATGGCACCGCTCCGAAGTATGCGGATAAAGATGTGATCAATCCCGGATCCGTGCTGCTCTCGGGGGTAATGATGTTCCGCTTCATGGGATGGAACGAGGCCGCCGATCTGATCGAGCAAGGGCTGGAACGGACCATTCTGCA
>JBEKWP010000143.1:0-8547 GCA_049512915.1 Candidatus Sulfotelmatobacter sp. | reverse complement strand
CCGCGTGCCCCGGGCAATCGACGTGCGCGTAGTGCCGGTTCGCCGTCTCATACTCGACGTGCGCCGTAGCGATCGTGATTCCGCGCGCCTTTTCCTCAGGAGCGTTATCAATCGAGTCAAACGACCGGAACACAATCTTCGGATTATGTTTCTGCAACACCTTCGTGATCGCCGCCGTCAACGTGGTCTTGCCATGGTCAATGTGACCAATCGTCCCTACGTTGCAGTGCGGCTTATTTCGATCAATTTTCTCTTTCGCCATATTCTTTCCTCATTACTTTGTCATCCTGAGGCGCCGCTCTTTGGCGCCGAAGGATCTCAAATCTGCACATCGCTCACGCGAGTGCCCTTACTTCGTAGTCCCCTGCACCTTGGCGATGATTTCCTCCGCCACCGACCGCGGAGCCTCCTCATAACGCGCAAAATGCATCGAGTACTCAGCCCGCCCCTGCGTCGACGACCGCATGTGCGTCGCATACCCAAACATCTCTGCCAACGGAACAATCGCCTTGATCACCTGCGACCCGGCACGATGCTCCATACCTTCAATGCGTCCGCGCCGCGAACTCAAGTCGCCCATGATCACGCCGGCGTAGTCTTCCGGAGTCACCACCTCAACCGCCATCACCGGCTCCAGCAGCACCGGAGAAGCCTTCCGCGCAGCTTCCTTGAACGCCATCGATCCGGCAATCTTGAACGCCATTTCGTTCGAGTCGACGTCGTGATAGCTGCCGTCGTACAACGTAGCCTTCACATCGACCATGGGATAGCCCGCCAGAATCCCACCTTCGAGCGCTTCCTGAATTCCCTGATCGATCGGCTTGATAAATTCCTTCGGCACCGAACCGCCCACAATGTCGTTGACGAATTCGTAACCAGTTCCAGCAGGTTGCGGATCCAGTTTGATCTTCGCGTGCCCGTATTGCCCGCGCCCGCCAGTCTGCCGAATGTATTTGCCTTCCGCCTCGGAGTGCTTGCGAATGGTCTCGCGATAAGCCACCTGCGGCTTGCCGACGTTCGCCTCAACCTTGTACTCACGCATCATGCGGTCGACAATGATTTCCAGATGCAACTCGCCCATGCCGCTGATGATCGTCTGTCCGCTGTCGGGATCAGTGTGAACCTTAAACGTAGGATCTTCCTGCGCCAGCCGCCCCAGCGCCATCCCCATCTTTTCCTGATCGGCCTTCGTCTTCGGCTCAACCGCAACCGAAATCACCGGAACCGCAAACGTAATATTCTCAAGCGCAATGGGGTGATCTTCATTGCAAATCGTGTCGCCGGTGCTAACGCCCTTCAGCCCAACCGCCGCGCAAATGTCCCCCGCCAGAATCTCGCTGATTTCTTCCCGCTTGTTGGCGTGCATCTTAAGCAACCGCCCAATGCGCTCACTCCGGCGCCGACCCGTGTTCAGCACGGAGTCTCCGGTCTTAAGCTGCCCCGAATAAACTCGAATAAACGTCAACTGTCCCACAAAAGGATCAGCCATGATCTTGAACGCCAAAGCCGAAAACGAATCCTTGTCGTCCGCCTTGCGAAAAATCTGCTCCCCGTTGTCGGGATTCAGCCCATGCGTTTCCGGCACGTCAAGCGGCGAAGGCAAATAATCCACCACCGCATCCAGCAGCGGCTGCACACCTTTATTCTTGAACGCCGTCCCCACCACCACCGGAAACACTTTCAAAGCAATCGTCGATTTTCGCAGCGACGCCCGCAACTCATCCGCGGTAATCTCGTCGCCTTCCAGAAACTTGTGCAGGATTTCGTCGTCGTTCTCGGCAATGCTCTCAACCAGCTGGGCGTGGAATGCTTCGGCTTTCTTCTTCAGCTCGGCGGGAATTTCTTCCGTGATGTACTCCGCGCCCATCGTGTCGTCCTGCCACACAATCGACTTCATGTTGATCAGGTCGATGACGCCCTTGAATTTGTCTTCCTGGCCGATGGGAATCTGAATCGCGACAGGCTTTGCGCTAAGCCGTTTGCGGATGGTATCGACCGCATGCTCGAAATCCGCGCCCATCTTATCGATCTTGTTAATGAAACAAATTCGAGGAACACCGTACTTGTCAGCCTGCCGCCAGACTTTTTCCGACTGCGGCTGCACCCCGTGCACCGCGTCAAACACCGCCACAGCACCGTCCAGCACGCGCAACGAGCGCTCCACCTCCGCCGTGAAATCCACGTGCCCGGGCGTATCAATAATGTTGATGCGAATATCACGCCAGGTGCAGGTCGTTGCCGCGGACGTAATCGTAATCCCGCGCTCCTGCTCCTGCTCCATCCAGTCCATGGTCGCAGTGCCTTCGTGCACCTCTCCGATGCGGTGCGTCTTTCCCGTATAAAACAGGATGCGCTCCGTCGTAGTGGTCTTTCCGGCATCAATGTGCGCCATGATGCCGATGTTCCTGCAGCGTTCTAATGGGACTGTTCTAGGCACGACTCTCTAACTCTTTCTGGGCTCCAAAATCAGCTGTCAGCTATCGGCTGTCAGCCTTCAGCTAAAAACGATTTGTCATCCTGAGCGGCGTTCTTTGCCGCGAAGGACCTATGCACTTCCTTACCATCTATAGTGCGCGAAAGCCTTATTAGCCTCCGCCATACGGTGCACATCTTCCTTCTTCTTGATGGCTGCGCCTTTTCCATTGGCTGCGTCCAGCAATTCGTTACTCAACTTGTCAACCATCCCGCGCTCCGCGCGCCCGCGCGCATAAGTCAGCAGCCACCGGATCGCCAGCGACGTCCGCCGGTCGGCATTCACTTCCACCGGAACCTGATAATTCGCGCCGCCGACGCGCCGAGTCTTCACTTCGAGCAGCGGCTTTGCGTTCTCGACCGCTTTCGTGAACAGCTTCAAAGCCTCGTCGCCGCCTTTTTCCTGCACCTTGGTCAGGGCTTCATAAAAAATGCCCTCGGCAGTCGACCGCTTGCCCTGCCACATCATCGAGTTGATAAACTTCGTCACCAGATTCGACCCATAAACGGCATCGGCTGGCACGGTCCGCTTTGCGGTATGTCCTTTACGAGGCATCTGCTTCTAACCCTTCTTGGCGCGTTTCGCGCCGTATTTCGAGCGTCCCTGCTGCCGCCCGGCCACGCCTACCGCATCCAGCGTCCCGCGAATCACGTGATAGCGCACGCCCGGCAGATCCTTCACGCGGCCGCCGCGGATCAGCACGATCGAGTGCTCCTGCAAGTTGTGGCCAACTCCAGGGATGTAGGTCGTAACTTCAATCCCGTTCGTCAGCCGCACCCGCGCCACTTTGCGCAACGCCGAGTTCGGCTTTTTCGGCGTCTGCGTGTACACGCGCGTGCACACCCCGCGCTTCTGCGGACATCCCTGCAGCGCCGGACTCGCCGTCTTGTATCGCGGCCGCTTCCGACCATCACGCACCAATTGATTAAAAGTAGGCACTCTTCGCCACTCCTTAATTACTGCATTAACGTCGGGTACCGCAATCGCGCCGAACCTGCCCGTCAGACCAAGCAGCGCACGGCGCTCTTACCCGAGCGCCTTACTTGCGCAATCCGGGCTGGCAGGCACAATCGGCCAGCCATGCTTCTCGCCGCACACGAATCACGGTGAGAGATTCTTGGGTCCCAACTTAGATTTATGCTGCCGACGGTGGCACCCGGCAAAACATCGGGGGTGCTCCGTATCGCCAGCTTTGTCCTGCATATCCTTCCGCAGACCACTTGCGCGCCTGACTCAGGCGCTCCAGCAGCCCTCGTGATAGGGCGAAAGGCAGCGCAGGAACGTTTCAGCGAGGAAAGCTTCCGGCACTTACTTCACTTCACCAGAAACGTATTTCTCAAAAGCTCTACCGCTTGTTCCCGCACACTTCCGCTGGAACTCACGGCACACAGCAAGCCTGGATTAACTCGCGGAACCTTACAAATATAGCAACTGGATGGAAACATCGTCAACCCATCTTTTTGCATCCCACTGTCGGAACCGGAGCGATCCGGCCTGGCAGGCCTCCGTTTGATGTTCGGGTTTTGGATAGTCACCCTGAGCGAGACGTTTTTATCTCGCGATGGATCTGAGCGAGCCGCGTGAGGTGTCGCAGCCTGCCCCGAGGGAGCGAAAGCGACCGAAGGGCCGTTTGCGATACGATGATCGCGCGCTCGGCTCGCTACCCTTGCTCCAACGCTGCCGCGCCAGCTTGCTGAATCCGTCTCCATTCTCTAAACTAAAAGTTTTCCATTCCAGTAAAGCGGTTCGCCTCCTCTGATAACCACCATGAGGCGACGAGAGGATGCATGGGAAGGTTGCGTTTCGGCCAGTGTTTGTGGATCGTGGTCACTATTTCTTCGCTCGCGTATCTGCCGGCGTGCGGCGGCAACAAGCCGCCTGGAGTCTCGTCCTTCGCGGCAAGAATCAGCCTCAATCCCGCCACTAGCTATTCCATGCAAGCCGGGACCGTCATTGTATTCACCGCCACTGCCCAGAACGCAGCAAACTCAAGCATCCGGGCTTCGTTCACCTTTGCCTCGAGCAATCCCGGAATCGTCGACGTCGCTCCCGGCGGCGCCGCCTGCGCTGGAACCTGGAACGCCCCGCTTTACACAGTTTGCAGCCCCGGCGGCATCGGCACCTCTGAGGTAACGGCCGAATCCGGCGGAGCCACCAGCGCTCCCACCATGGTCTTCGTTCATCCCTTTATCGCCAATATACAGGTCAGCGTTGTTCCGCCCGTCAATTCTCCGCCTCCCGCCTGCCCCACCCAGACTCAGCTTCCCGCGGCTTGCACACTCCCCTTCAAGGCCACAAATTCTTGCCTTTCGCAGAACCAGATAGTCACTCTACAAGCTAACGCCTTTGACAGCCAGGGGACCGATATCACCGCCTCGGTCGGGCCCTTTGCCTGGAGCCAGGGAAACGCTGGTGTCGCCACACTCACTCCCATCGTGACGAACAATAACTATAATTTTGCTACCAACCAGGCCAACGCATCTGCCAACACCCCAGGACAGACCCAGGTCATCGCCTCGGCCTCGGGCGTCGCCAGCCAGCCCTACGACTTCGAAACCTGCCCGGTGCAGTGCATCGCGCTCGAGCTGAACGTCAGCGGCTCGCAAAGCAGCAGCTTGACCAACTTTGTAGTCAACAAAGGGACGTCGGAAACCGTCACCGCCTACGCCGTCGACGTGCAAGGCTGCATCGTGCCCAAACCCCCGCTGACTTGGATCTCTTCCGAGCCGGCCGCCCTCACCGCCGGCAGTAGCACCAGCGGATGCAGCACCACTTCCACAACTTGCACCATTGCTACCGCCCAGCCAGGCGTTGCCGCCATTTCAGCATCCTGTACCCCGCCGACCTGCAACGTCGGATATCCTCTCAACATATCGGGAGTTCCCGCACCCTACATCCCCCAACCGGTTTATCCCGTCACCGCCATTTCAGGCTTGGTGACCGGCACGGCAACTGCCACCAGCGTGTTGTCGACCAGCCAGGATTGTTACAGCAACATTCAATGCGAGGTAGGACTTTATAGTGTCTCAACCACCACCAATCTCCCTGGCGGCGCCTCTCCGCTGCCCACCCCGCCCAATTCCCTGATGTTCGACCTTCCAGGAGACAAGGCTTACGTGGGCAGCGAATTCGGCGCGATCACCATCAATCCCACCAGCCTTGGAAGCAGCACAAGTCCGTTCTCCTATCTGCCCGCTTCCGGCACGCCCATGGGCTTGGTGACCGGCAAGGTCATCGCCGTCTCGCATAATGGCGCCCAGGCCATCTTTTCCGATACCGTCTCCACTCCCAATCAGGTGTACCTCGTCGGCGCCTCGTCGTCCGCCCTGCCATTGAACATTAATAGCGCAACCGCGGCAGCGTTTTCCCCCGACGGATTGAAAACCTTTATCCTCGGCGATGGCGGCAACACGTTGTACATCTATTCCCCACTACAGTATTTGGAACCGCCTGTTGCTCTGCCGATCCCAGCCTCGTCCGTTGTTTTTAACTCTACCGGCTCATTCGCCTTGCTCTCCGGCGGAAGTGCTGCCGGCACTCTTGCTATCTACAACACCTGCGACAGTTCCGCGGTAACTCCACCACTATCAGCCGGGACCATTCCCGCTCCGCCGATCTTCCTTAAGATGGTGCCCTCTGGCAACGTCCCCATGGGCAATGCGACCATCCCGACCCTTCAAACCCAGGGTCTCGACTTTTTCTTCGGTGTCGACAACACCGGCGTTGATATCATCGCCACCACTTCGTCCATGGCACCGCTCACCACGCTCTGCCCGCAGCAAATCACACTGGCCCAAACTACCCTCGACGCAACCTTCCTGCCCATCCACATCAATCTCGGCGTCGGCTCTTTCACTCCCATCAACTTCTTCCTCTCGCCCGACTCCACCAAGGCCTACATCGTTGCCAGCGACAACAGTGCCATCCTGGTCTATAACTTCGACACCGGTTCCACGTCAGCCATCCCGCTCGTGAACGACGCAACTCCCCTTTCCGCCGACATGACCGTGGATGGCTCCCTGATTTACGTGGCCGGCTCCGATGGCCTGCTCCACGAAATCAACACAGCTCTATCCCTGGACCGCATGGATGTCACCTTCACTGCCCTTCCCGATTCTCCCAACAGCTTCTGCTACACCGGTTCAAACTGCGCCCTGAACCTGATCGCCATTCGACCCTGAGGTGTTTTTGTGGAAAGGGCGACTGCAGAAGGGCGGGGGCAGGAAAAGGCTAGGTGGGGACGGGGATGGGGATGGGATTGTGTAGGGACGACACCTCGCGAGCCTGCCCTGAGCGAAGCCGAAGGGTCCGGGCCTGGGCGAAGCCCGGCCGCACTAGGATCTTGGGTGGCGCAGCGCTTTAGCGCTGCGATAAGCACCAGATAAGAAAATGGGCTTTAGCCCTGGCGGAGCTACGTTCTCCCGCTACGCCGTCTTCTCTAAATCCTTCGCCACACTATCCAGCACGCCATTCACGAACTGCACCGACTCCAGACTGGAGAACTTTCTGGCAATCTCCAGCGCCTCGTTGATCACCACGGCCCGCGGCGTTTCCGGATATCCCAGAAACTCCGCCACTCCGGCGCGCAACAGGTTTCGATCCACGGCCGCCATGCGCTCCATGCGCCAGTGCTCCGCATGCCGCTCAATCAGTTTGTCAATCTCCGATACCCGATCCGTAGCCACCCGGAACAAATCTTCCGCGAACCCGCGCACCTCCGCGCTGGTCCCGCCATGCTCCGCCCAGAACGTGCGCTGCACCTGATCCACCGTCTGCTTGCCCATGTCCGCCTGAAACAGCATCTGCAAGACGAGTTCGCGGGATTTGCGGCGTGTACCCATAAGAACGAGTTGCCAGTATCCAGTTGCTAGTTGCCAGTTTACTTTAGAGTTGGACGGTTTGTACTCAGGAGGGACTATCTACGGTTCGTCTTCTTGGATCTGCCATTCCGACTTTTGGATTTGTCATTCCGAGCATTCACTTTGTCATTCCGAGCGAAGCGAGGAATCTGCTTCTTGTCGGCAGCGGATGACTGACGTCCGCGCCCCGACAGCCGCCGCCCGGAGCCCGAAGCCCGAAGCCCGATAGCCTGCCGCAGCGACGCCATCTCCACCGCCGCCAGCGCTGCCTCAAACCCCTTGTTCCCCATCTTCAGCCCAGCCCGGTCGATGGCTTGTTCCAGGTTCTCGCAAGTAAGCACCCCAAACGCGTGCGGAACCCCAGTCTCCTGCGCCGACTGCCCAATCCCGCGCGTAACTTCATTCACGATCACGTCGTAATGCGCCGTATCTCCGCGCAGCAAACATCCAAGACAAATAATTGCATCGTACTTCCCGGTCTCCGCTAAAGCCCGCGCCGCCAGCGGAATCTCAAACGCCCCCGGCACACGCACTAGATCAATGTCTTTCCTGGCAGCGCCGGAGCGAAGCAATCCGTCGACTGTGCTCAGCAGCAGCCGCTCAGTGATAAATGCATTGAACCGGGAAACGGCAATAGCGAAGCGCTTGCCCGAAGCGCTCAGCGACCCTTCGAGCGCAGGAAGATCAGACTCAGGAAGAGGCTCAACAACGAAATTCTTATTGTCTTTTTTCTCCGTGATTCAGTGCCTCCGTGGTGGGTTAGCTTTTTATCCGTACAGATCTGTGAAAATCCGTGGCAAGGAATTACTTCCCTTTGAACACCGGAGCCCGCTTCTCCAAAAACGCCGCAGTCCCTTCCTTCTTATCCTCAGTGGCGCAGGCCACAGCGAACAAGACCGCCTCCAGATACAACCCCTCGCTCAAAGTCATCTCCAAACCCTTGTTCACGGCCTCCATCGCATACTGCACGGCCAGCGGAGCGTTGGCAATAATCTTCGCCGCAATCGCCTCCGCCCGCGGAATCAACTCCGCCGCCACCGTAACTTCGTTCACCAGCCCGATGCGATGCGCTTCCTGCGCCGTAATCATCTCGCCCGCCAGCACCATCTGCATCGCAATGCCTTTGCCTACCAGCCGCGGCAGCCGCTGCGTCCCGCCGTAACCCGGAATAATCCCCAGCTTCACCTCCGGCTGCCCCAGCTTCGCGTTCTCACT
>JBEKWP010000142.1:0-8591 GCA_049512915.1 Candidatus Sulfotelmatobacter sp. | reverse complement strand
CGTGGCAAAATCCGGGATCAGGCCCATGAACCAGAACAGCGCGGAGATGGTGGCGTAGGTGGAGACGGCAAAAACATCCCACATCAGCGGACTGCGAAACTGCGGCCATACGCGCATCGTGTTGGGATACGGAAAGAGCCAGTACGCCAGCCACGGGCGTCCGACGTGGATGGCGGGGAAAATCCCGGCGCAGGCCACGGCAAACAACGTCATGGCTTCGGCGAAGCGATTGATCGAGTTACGCCAGGATTGGCGCAAAAGGAGAAGAATTGCGGAAATGAGCGTGCCCGCGTGGCCAATTCCGATCCACCACACAAAGTTGACGATGGCAAAGCCCCAGCCGATCGGTATGGTGTCGCCCCAGATACCGATTCCCTTCAGGAAGAGGTAGCCAATGGCGTAGAGCATCATCATGGTGAGCATGAACGCGACGCCGAAACCCATGAACCAGCCGTTCGAAGCGGGACGGGTCAGCACGATGGCGCTGATTTTTTCCGTGACGGTGGCGAAGGTGTAGCCTGGCTCGATCACCGGGGCTCGCTGCGCCTCGACCGTCGTTTTGTATTGCTCGTTCATGCTTGCTCAGTAATGCCCTCAGAGGCTAAAGCCCTTTTTGTTGGGTTCTTAGCGGCATGGCTAAAGCCATGCCCTTTCAAATCATCTCGCCGAACGTCAATTCCTGCGGCACGATACCCGCTCATGACTTCAACTCCGGATTCGGATTGCTGACTTCCGCCAGATAGGTTGTTCGCGGCCGAGTGTTGAGTTCGCCCAGCAGACTATAGTTGCGCGACTGCGCTTTCAACTTTGAGACCTTGCTGTTGGGATCATTGATGTTGCCAAAGATAATCGCGCCGGCTGGACAGGACTGCTGACACGCGGTTTGCAGTTCACCGTCCTGGATTTTGATTTCTTTACCTTCACGCACCGAAGCGGTCTCGGCATCGATCTTGTGTTCGTTGATGCGCTGCACGCAGTAGGTGCACTTCTCCATCACGCCGCGGCTGCGCACGCTGACGTCGGGATTGCGCATCATCTTGTATTGCTGCGTGGTCCAATCCTGAAACAGCAGAAAGTTGAACCGTCGCACCTTATAAGGGCAGTTGTTTGAGCAATACCTCGTCCCCACGCAACGGTTGTAGACCATATCGTTCAGGCCTTCGGTCGAATGATTGGTCGCGCCCACCGGGCAAACCACTTCGCAGGGCGCGTTCTCGCACTGCTGGCAGGGCACGGGCTGAAAGAACGCTTTCGGGTTATCGCGGTCGCGCGCCGCTTCATCTGGATACTGGTAGTAAGTGTCGATACGAATCCAGTGCATGTGCCGGCCGATGGCGCACTGCTCCTTGCCCACCACCGCAATGTTGTTTTCCGACTGGCAGGCGATCATGCAGTTGTTGCATCCCACGCACGAGTTCAGATCAATCGCCATGCCCCACGCGTAGTCCTCTTCTTTGTAGGGATAAGGCTTGTACAGCGTGAGCCCGGGTGCCGGCTCTTCGCCTTCTTCTGCGGCGAAGTTCGCACGCTTGCGATATTCCTCGAGCGCGGTTTCGCGCACCAGCGGACGATGGCCGCCATCGGGCGTATCCATCGACTGGTAGCCCTGAGTCGAGGCCAGCACGTATCTGTCGCCCGTCTTGCGAATCTGCAAGCCGCTTGCGAACCAGGGCGCGGCCGACGTGCGCAGCTTATAAGCGTCGAAGCCCTGCCCCGTGCCGACGCGGCCGGCGCGAGTTCGTCCGTAGCCGAGAGTCACCGTGACAGAATTGTCCGGAACCCCCGGCTGAATCCAAACCGGGCCGGTAACTTTTCTCCCACTCAGCTCAAGTTCGACCACGTCGCAGGTCTTGATCTGCAGCCGCTCGCCCATCTTGGGCCCGATGAGGATGGCGTTGTCCCAAGTCAGCTTGTTCATCGGCTTGGGGCATTCCTGCAGCCAGCCGTTGTTGGAGAATTGTCCGTCGTAGATGGTGGGGTCGCGGCGGATGTTGAGCTCGATGGCGTCGGGGGGAAGTGGGAGTGGGACTGACCCGACCGGGGCGCTGGCAGCCTTTAACGCCCTTGGAGCAAACGCAGTGTTCTCGATCCAACCATCATGCAGCGACTTGCGCCAGAGTTGCTCGAAATCGGCGCCGGCGTGCTGCTTCTGCCAATACGCCCGCGTCAAATCGTATCCGGTGGAATCGGCTTGTCCCGAGAGCAGAGCCACAAATTCCAACGAGCTCTTGCCGCTGTAGAGGGGGGCGATCAGCGGTTGAATGACACTGACCGTACCGTCGTAAGCGCGAGCATCACCCCAGGCCTCGAGTTCATGCGTCGCGTTGACATGCCACTGACACAACTCTGCGGTTTCATTCTGATAGAGGCCATGGTGCACGCGCAGCGGAATCCTGCCGTTCTTCAGGGCGTCAGCGAAGTTCAGATCGGCGGGGGCATCATAGGCTGGATTGCCACCAAGGACGATCAGCAGGTCGACTTTGCCACCACGCGCGTCCGCCACCAGATCTTTCAACGATTCGGTTTGATTGATCGGGTTCGCGTCCACTGGATCGGAATAGAAAACGGTTTTGCCGACATTGCCGAGCCTCGCATTGATCGCGTGAGCGAATGCATGGACGGCGGGAGGTTGGTGGTCACCCACCAAAACCACACTCGATCCGGCGCTGCTTTCCAAATCGCTAGACAGGAAATCGAAGAACTTCTCTGTCCCTCCGCCAACAGCCTCCGCTGCTTCTCTTAGTGCTACAGCTGCCGGACGGAATAGAACCGCAGCACATAGTTCGATCTCGTGTGCCCGGACGGGCAGCCGATGATCTGCCTTCGCCCCCGTAGTCGTCGGCGTGCTTTCGATCACGTACAGCCGGTTCATCTTGCCGTCCGGATTGCGGCGCCTGGCGAAGTCGCGGATGTAGCGCACATTTCCCGGGAAACCCGCATACAGGAAGTCGGCGTCGAGCGAGACGATTACGTCGGCCTTCTCAAAATCGTAGCGCGTCTCAACCGGCTGTCCGAAGGCCAGCTTCGCGCCTTCGAGTACGTTGTCGCGATTGACCGGCTCGTACACATGCCACTTGGCCTGCGGATAAATCTTCAGGAAGCCGCGCAGTTGATCGGCCAGCGTGGGCGAAGAAATGGTCGGCGTAAGAATGCGAATCCCCGCGCCCTGCAGAGCTTTCTGCGCAGTGAGCGGTCCGTGAATCGCGTTCAGAAATGCCTGCCACGACTTCTGGTCGCCCATCGACACCACGCTCTGCGAGCGATCAGGATCGTACAAGCCGAGAATGTGAGCCTGCGCAAAAATGTCGGTCCCACCGAGCGACGCGGGATGCTTGTCATTGCCTTCAATCTTCGTAGGGCGTCCAAGATGGCTCTCGACCAGCAGCGGGCTGGCATATCCGCCAAGCGTCATCGCGGTGGCGTAGAACTGCGGCCGGCCGGGAATCACGTCCTCAGGCTGGCGCACATAGGGAACGATCGGTTCAAGCGGAAGCCGCACGCAGCCGGTCATCCCGGCCAGCGCCATGGACGCTCCCATCACTTTCAAAAAGCCGCGACGTGAAACAGAATCGACCCACTCGGAAGCGCCCTTAGGAAACTCGCGGTGCAGCGCTTCCTGAAACGCGGGGCTGCCCGCAAGCTCTTCCAGGCTGCGCCAGTATTCCGGACCGGTCTTTTCCGCCGCGTCGTGCGCAATGGCCGCGTCAATCCGTTCGCGGACGGAGTCCAGATCCAGCTTGCCCTTCTTGCTAGGGCAAACCCCTTCAAGCTTAGCGCGGCCGTCTTGTTCTTCCATTTTCATTGGTCGCACATCACACACTCTGTCATCCTGAGCGGAGCGAGAGTTCGCGAAGCGAAGTCTCGCGCGGTCGAAGGACCCCTGCAACTCCGGCAGCGCCACAGATGTCGCAAGGCGTTCTCACGATGCTGATCGAGTTTGCGGAAGAACTCCGCGCAGCGGCAGTACCGCCACTGTTGTCGGGATCCTTCGACTCCAAAGTTGCTTCGCTTCGCGAAGCAACTTCTCCGCTCGGGATGACAAGTACCCATAATCCTCACCGATGACACGTGCTGCAATTGGTAATGTCCTTCACGCTGCGCACGCTATATTTCTTCACCAGCGCGGCGCCTAAATCGATTTGATCCGTATAACTCTGCCCATCAACCACCACAGGGCTGGAGCTGGTGGGCTGCTGATACCGCATGTTGAACACCTGGTCGCGCGGGCGCAGTTTCTGCTCCGGCGCGCGATGGCAATTCAAACACCACTCCATCTGCAACGACTCCTGCTGATACATCAGCGGCATCCGGTCGACTGGGCCGTGGCAGGTGTTGCACCCCACTCCTTGATTGATATGAATGCTGTGATTGAAATAAACGAAGTCAGGAAGCTGGTTCACCCGCGTCCATTGCAGCGACTGGCCGCTGCGGTAGCTGGCGCGAACGGGCTCCAGCAACTCGGCGTTGGTCCAGATCTGCGAGTGGCAGTTCATGCAGGTCTTGGTGGGAGGAATGCCGGCGAAACTCGAAACCTCAACCGAGGTGTGACAGTAGCGGCAATCAATCCCGAGTCCGGAGACGTGATGCTGGTGGCTGAAGGGCACGGGCTGCGGCTTGCGCACTCCGGCATAGGTGACGTAAGGCGAGCGCTGCACTTCCAACGCAGCCCAACTGAGCACAGCAATCACGAAGACCGCGCCAAAAATCGTGGCCCGGGACAGGGTGTTGGTGCTGCGATGAAAAATCTGCGGCATGCTTGCTTGCGAGCTTCAGAAAATTAAAATGAGACCCAAGAAATTCCCGTTTGACGGAAGCAATGTTACGGCGCAAAAGAAAACACCCACTGATTTTCTTGGCGCCAGCTATAAGAACTGGAGATTATAAATATTTCGCGCGCCATTGTCGCGCACTTTCCCGCGAGGAGCGGAAAAATATTCCATGGGCGAAACGCTGCAGAAAGATGGTGTGATCTTTTTCCCAGCCGGAGATCTAAGGCCGCTACCGCAGATTCATCACCAGCAGTTTCGGCTCGGTCATTTCCTCGATCGCGTAGCGCAGCCCTTCGCGGCCGAGGCCGGAGTCCTTCACGCCGCCGTAAGGCATCTGATCGATGCGAAACGAAGGAATGTCGCCTGCGATCAGGGCGCCGACTTCCAATTCGTCGTACGCCTGGAAAAGCAGCTTCACATCGCGAGTAAACAATCCTGCCTGCAAGCCGTAGTTGGAATGATTGATGCGGCGCAGGGCTTCATCAAAATTCTGGTAGGGCTCGACCGTCACGACGGGACCGAAGATTTCCTGGCAGTTCACTTTCATGTCGGGCTTGGTGCCGGTGAGCACTGTTGGGAGAACGACAGAACCATGGCGGGCGCCGCCGCACAACAGGCGTGCGCCGGAACGAACCGCTTCTTCCACCCAATTCACGACGCGGATGGCATCGCTCTCACGAATCAGCGGGCCGATGTCGGTCGATTCTTCCATGGGATCGCCGGTTTGCAGCTTCCGGGCGCCTTCGACCAGAAGATCGGTGAATTTGCCGTAGACCGATTGCTCGACCAGAATGCGCTGCACGGAAATGCAAGTCTGACCGGCGTAGCCGAAGCCGCCGGCGATGCAGCGCTCGGCCGCATAGGAGAGGTCGGCGTCGCTGTGCACGATTGCGCCGGCGTTGCCGCCCAGTTCGAGCGCGACTTTCTTTTTGCCGGCGCGGCGCTTGATGTCCCAACCCACGGGCACGCTGCCGGTAAAACTGATCAGCTTGATGCGCTCGTCAGTGACGAGAAGGCTGGCGTCGTCGTTCGAGAGCGGCAGCACGTTCAGTCCGCCATCGGGCCAGCCCGCCTGCTGCACACACTCGGCGAGAAGCAGCGAGCACAGCGGCGTTTGCGGCGCAGGCTTCAACACCATGGAGCATCCCGCCGCAATCGCCGGCGCGACTTTGTGCGCGACCAGGCTCAGAGGAAAATTAAAAGGCGTAATCCCGGCGATGGGGCCGAGCGGGAAGCGCTTCACAATGCCCCAGCGCCCGGCAGTGAATTCCTGCCAGTCGAGGGGAAGATACTCGCCGTAGATGCGCGTGGTCTCTTCCGCGGCAACGTTGAAGATGAAGACGGCGCGGTCGACTTCAATGCGCGCCAGTTTGATGGGCTTGCCGGCTTCCTGCGACAAAGTGCGGGAGAACTCGTCGCGGCGCTCGGCGATCGACTGCGCTACGCGGCGCAGCACGCGCTGGCGCTCGAAGGCAGGCAGGCGGCGAGTGGTGCCGAAAGCCTTGACAGCCGCGGCGATCGCAGCTTCGGCATGCTCGCGCCTTGCCTGCACTACTCGCCCAATGATGCTGCCGTCGAAGGGCGCGCGGACCTCGACGATGTCGCCATCATCCATCCAGCGGCCGTCGACAAAAAACCCGTGGGTTGCGACTGGGGCGATCGTCATCTCCGCCATTTTTGCCTCCCGTATGCAGACAGCGATTTTGATTATAGGCCTTGGTGGTTGGTTGCTTTTTTGCTTGCGACACGAATCTTAAACACAGGGGTACACAGGGTAAGGATCCGCGGTCGACTACAATCAGCGTTTTGCGCACATGCCTACTTTGGAAACTATCGTTCAACTGGCTCCGCGGCTGCGGCGGAAAGACGTTTCTCCCGTTGAACTGACTCGGGCTTGCCTGGATCGGATCGAGAAACTTAATCCGGTGCTGAATGCCTTCATCACGGTGACCGCCGAGTCGGCGCTGGCGGAGGCGCGGGCCGCTGAAATCGAAATCTCGCGCGGGGAGTGGCGCGGGCCGCTGCACGGGATTCCCATCGCATTGAAGGATCTGATCGATACCGCCGGCACGCGCACAACGGCTGCCAGCGGCCTTTACCAGAATCGTGTGCCTGCTGAAGATGCTGAGGTGGTGTGCCGGTTGCGGCGGGCAGGCGCGGTGATTCCGGGCAAGAACAATCTGCACGAGTTTGCTTATGGCGGCAGTTCGCTGGTCAGCTTTTTCGGCGACGTTCACAATCCGTGGAACGTGGAGCACGTTGCTGGAGGATCGTCTGGAGGATCGGCGGCTGCTGTTGCCGCAGAGTTTTGTTATGCGGCGATCGGGACTGATACGGCTGGATCGATCCGCGAGCCGGCTGCGCTTTGCGGGTGCGTTGGGATTAAACCAACTTATGGGCGCGTTTCTGCGCGGGGCGTGATTCCGCTTTCATGGTCGCTTGATCATGTTGGGCCGCTGGCTGCAACCGTGGGCGATGCGGCGGCTGTGCTTCAGGTCATTGCGGGATACGATCCGCTTGATGTTGGCAGCGCCGATGTTCCTGTTTCCGATTACGTTTCTGGCTTGGGCGAAGCCACGAAAGCTTTGCGTGTTGGAGTTCCGCGGGCTTACTTTTTTGACGATCTTGATGACGAAGTTCGGGCGGGGGTGGAGCAGGCACTGGTCGTGATCCGGACGCTGGTGGCTGAGATTCATGATGTGCGGATTGAGGTGATCGCGGACCGCACTGTGCAAGCTGCGGAGTCTTTTGCTTATCACGCCGATCATGTTGCGCGGACGCCCGAGTTGTATCAGCCGGAAACTCTGCGGCGCATACGGTCCGGGGAGAACATTTCGGCGGAGCAGTATATTCAGCGGCGGCGTGAACTGGATTGGGAACGGCGCCGGGCTCGTGACTTTTTTGGGGACGTGGATTTGCTGGTCACGCCTGCGACGCCGATTCCCGCGCCGGCGATCGGCGATTTGAAAAAAGATCCCGAGGCGCTGCGTCCGGCGGAGCTTAAGTTGCTGCGCAACACTCGGCCGTTCAACGTTTGGGGACTGCCGGCGGTCTCATTGCCTTGCGGTTTTACGAAAAGCGGGCTGCCTATCGGGTTGCAGATTGCCGGGCCGCCGTGGCGGGAGGATCTGGTGCTGCGGCTGGCTCATGCTTATGAGTCGGCGACCGCGTGGCACGAGCGGCGTCCGGCTGTGGATTCCGGAGTGAAATAAACTTTCGACGGAACTCGCCGGATTCGGTACGGGTTGGCTTCCCGGCCAGATCTCCAGATTAAATTTTTTCATTCGATATCGATGAAAGTCTTGCCCCGCGCGGGTTTTGCAAAACCGTATCGCGCAAAATCCAGTTTTCAAAGAACTTAGATATCAAAATCTTGAGAACAAAGGGCTTAGGGTGGGGCACTCTGCGTGCTCTCAACTGTCACTGCCTCGACTATGATCGCGCGATTTGAATTGCGGGACAAGGTTGGATGTCACAGGGTGGTTGTGGAAAAGTGTCGACGCGGGGTCAATGGGCTGCTGGATCATTTCTCCGAACCGCTGGAATTCAATACCCACTGCAGGACGGGATCACGGCCCGCACTATAGTCCTCCCACGAGGGAACGATTTCCTTGTCTGGCCGGATGACGTTCTCTCCAACCTTCACGAATTTGTAGAACTTCACCGAGTAACGCACTGTCCAGTGAGAGTTGGGGAGCTTCATTTCGCGAGCTTCCTGATAGCTGTTGGGCTTCTCGCCGATTTGCTGGCCGACCAGGATGGCGTTTGTCTGGTAGCGGAAATGTGCGGCGTTCGACATGGCAGCGGAGAAGGTAGTGGGGC
>JBEKWP010000141.1:0-8870 GCA_049512915.1 Candidatus Sulfotelmatobacter sp. | reverse complement strand
ACAGGCTGATCTGGCTCGAAATGTCTACTAGACCAAAGGTTCAAAGTTGCAGAGTTTCAATGTTTCAAGGTTGCGGTAAACCGCAGCGATTTTGAAACCTTGAAACCTTCGAAACCCTATTTGCTATACAACTCAACAATCAATTGCTCGTTCACTGGCAACTGAATATCTTCGCGCTTGGGCAACGAAAGCACCCGCGCCTTGTAAGCGTCGCGATCAACTTCCAGCCAGTTCGGCAGCGTACCGTGGCTGGCAAATTCCTTCGCCAACTCGAGCACCGCGAGCTTCTTGCTGTTCTCGCGAATCGAAATTTCCTCGCCCGCACTCACTTCGTAGGAAGGAATGTTGACCTTGCGATTGTTGACAGCGACGTGCCCGTGACGCACCAACTGCCGCGCCTGCCGCCGCGACTGCGCAAAACCCAGGCGGAACACCACGTTGTCCAGTCGCCGCTCCAGTTGCTGCAGCAACAGTTCGCCGGTCACTCCCCGCGATCGCGCCGCCTTCTCGAAGTAGTTACGGAACTGACCTTCCAGCGTGAAGTAGATGCGCTTGGCTTTCTGCTTCTCGCGCAACTGCAGCCCGTAGCCAACAATCTTGGCCTTGCGGTCTTTCCCATGCTGTCCGGGAGCGAAGTTGCGTTTCTCGATGGGGCACTTATCGCTAAAACACTTGGAGCCTTTGAGGAACAGCTTCATGCCCTCGCGGCGGCACAGACGGCAAACTGCATCGGTATAGCGTGCCAAATTGTTCTCCTTTTAGATGACCGGTTTACAGGTTTGGCTTCACCCTTCGTCCCGGTCGAAAGCAACGTTTCAAGGTTTCGAAGGTTTCAATGTCTCAAGGTCTTTTGAAACCTTGAAACTTTGCAACCTTGAAACCTTAGACTCTTCTTCTCTTCGGCGGCCTGCATCCATTATGCGGAATCGGCGTAACGTCGCGAATGGAACGCACCTCGATGCCGGATGAGGCCAGCGCCCGAACCGCCGACTCGCGCCCGGAACCGGGCCCGCTCACTCGCACATCGACGCTGCGCACCCCATGATCGCGCGCCAGGTTGGCCGCATTCGAGGCCGCCTGCTGCGCCGCGAACGGCGTGCCTTTGCGCGACCCGCGAAAGCCCAGCGATCCCGAACTCTTCCACGACAAAACGTTGCCGTTCATGTCAGTGATGGTCACGATCGTGTTATTGAAAGAAGCCTGCACATAGCACAGCCCATGCGGAACGTGCTTGCGCTCCTTCTTCTTGAATGTCTTCTTCTTGCCTTTTTTCTCCGGCGCGGCCGTGCCGCCCGCTGCTACTGGTTTTGCCATAATGAGTGTCCAGTGGTCAGTACCCAGTGGCCAGTTTTGTCAGGGTTTTTACTGGCCCCTGACCACTGGACACTGGACACTGCTCTTAAGTCTTCGACGTCGCCTTCTTCTTCGTTGACACCGTGCCCTTGCGCGGCCCTTTACGGGTGCGCGCGTTGGTATGCGTCCGCTGTCCCCGGACCGGCAAATTGCGGCGGTGACGGAACCCGCGATAGGAGCCGATTTCGATGAGCCGCTTGATGTTCATCGAAACTTCCTTGCGCAGATCGCCTTCCACCATCCCTTGCGCCTCAATCACGGTGCGGATGCGGTTGACTTCCTCTTCGCTGAGGTCCTGGACCTTCTTCATCGGGTCCACCTTGGCCTCGTCCAGAATGCTGCCGGCACGAGGATGCCCGATCCCGTAGATGTAGGTCAACGCGATATTGATGTGCTTCTGGCGCGGTAAATCAACGCCTGCAATACGTGCCATAAATCTTTATGCCTCCAACTAGCTTTCCTGCTCTTTAGCTTCTAGCTGCTAGCTCCCAGCAAATCAGGGTTTTGCTAGTGGCCAGAAGCTAGGAGCTACAAGCCCCTATCCCTGGCGCTGTTTATGTTTCGTGTTGACGCAGATCACACGCACCACACCCTTGCGGTGGATGACCTTGCACTTGTCACAAATTTTCTTTACTGATGCTCGTACTTTCATAATTCCATTCCAATTCCCGGACACTTATTTATTTATAGCGATAAACAATCCGGCCACGATTCAAATCATAAGGCGAAAGCTCCACCGCAACCTTGTCGCCCGGCAATATGCGGATAAAGTTCTTGCGCATCTTCCCCGACACATGCGCCAGCACCTGGTGCTTGTTCTCCAGTTCCACCTTGAACATGGCGTTCGGCAGAGGTTCCAGAACCACCGCCATCACCTCAATCGCGTCCTCTTTGCTCATCGACTCCTTGAAAACAGCTTCTAGCTTCTAGCCAAATCCTTCTGCTTTAGTGTTTGAGCTAGAAGCTAGGAGCTAGCAGCTAGAAGCTCATCTCGTCAAAATCACCGGCCCATCTTTCGTCACCGCCACGCAATGCTCGAAATGCGCGCTGAAACTGCCGTCCACCGTGACCGCTGTCCACTTATCGCCAAGCACTCGCGTTTCCGGCTTTCCGTAATTCACCATGGGCTCGATCGCGAGCACCATGCCTTCCCGCAACTTAGCGCCATCACCCCGTGCCCCGAAGTTCGGCACCTGCGGCTCTTCGTGCAAGCGCGTCCCAATCCCGTGCCCCACAAATTCCCGCACCACGCTGAACCCGGCGGCTTCCACATGCTCCTGCACCGCCGCACCCACATCGCCTACCGAGTTGCCTATCAGCGCCTGGTCAATGCCACGGTAAAGCGATTCCTCCGTGACGGTCAGAAGTTTGCGCAACTCCGGCTTCACCGCATCGCTCACCGGAACCGTAATCGCCGCGTCGCCGTAATACCCGTCCAGCACCACGCCGCAATCAATCGACACGATGTCGCCGTCTTTCAGTGCGCGCTTCTCCGACGGAATTCCATGCACAATTTCTTCATTCACCGATGTGCACAACACACACGGATAATCGAAGTAGCCCTTAAACGCCGGCTTGGCCCCAAGTTCCAGAATCTTCTTCTCGGCGGCGCGCTCCAAATCCATCGTTGTCACCCCCGGCGCCACCATCGAGCGCACCTCGTCGAGAACCTGCCGCACGATGTGGCCGCTATGCCGCATCCGCTCAATCTCTGCCGCCGACTTGCACACAATCGCCATTCTTACGCGTTATGTTCCTCGATAATCCTGAAAATCTGCTCTGTGACCTCGTCCATCGGCCGGTCGCCATTGATCGAGATCAATCGTCCCGTGCGCTGGTAGTAATCCGCCACCGGAGTAGTTTGCTCCTGATAAGCCGCCAGCCGTGGCGCAATCACTTCCAGCCGGTCATCATTGCGGGTCACCAGCGTCGTCCCTTCAACATCGCACACTTCATCGAAACGGGGCGGCTGGAAGTGGACGTTATAGATCCGCCCACAGGTAGGACAAGAACGGCGTCCAGAGATCCGGAGCAACAGTTGATTATAGTCCACGTCCAACCGGATCACAATTGGCCAAGCTCGAGTGGGGCGCGAGTTGTCAAAGAACTTGTCCTCAAGCAGCGCATCCAGCCACCTGGCCTGGGCCGCGGTTCGCGGAAACCCGTCCAGAATGTAGCCCCGCTTGCAGTCCGGCTGCTTCAGTCTTAGCCGGACCATTTCGCACACCACATCGTCGGAGACCAGCTCCCCTCGAGACATGACCGCCTTGGCAGCCATTCCCAGTTCCGTACCCTGCACCACGTTTTCCCGCAGGATGTCCCCGGTGGAGACCTGCGGAATCAGGTACCGTTCCATGATGCGCTTGGCCTGGGTACCTTTCCCTGCGCCCGGCGGTCCAAGCAGCACGACGGGGCCTACATCCCGTGAGGTTTCCTGCTCCATCGAGTTGGCCAAAGCCTCCCGAACAGTGTTCAGCAACCCCACAAACAGATTTGCAATTGAGCAATTTTGTAATCCGGCAATCTACCACCGCGTTGCGGTTGATTTTCAATTACCAAATTACGCGATTACAAAATTACAAAATCCCCTAAGACCAGTTTCTGCGCCCGCGAATCCGTCCACTGCGCGGCGTGAATCCGTCGTAATGCCGCATGATCAGCTGTGCCTCGACCTGCGTAACCGTATCCATGGCCACGCCCACCACGATCAGCAGCGACGTTCCACCAAAGTAAAAATTCACTCCCAACCCGTTCGTCACCCACACCGGAAGCCGCTCAAACAGCGACCCTCCCAGCCAGAACGGCAAATGGTTCAAATGGATGCCGGTGATCATCCACTCGGGGATGAAAGAGATGAGGATCAGATACAGGGCGCCCACCAGCGTGATTCGGGTCAGAACTTCGTTAATGTAATCTGCCGTGCGCTTGCCTGGACGTATGCCCGGAATAAATCCGCCATACTTCCGCATATTGTCGGCCACTTCACTGGGATTGAAAACAATTGACACATAGAAGTACGCGAAGAAAATGATGCCCACCGCGTACAGCAATGTATAGAGCGGCTCGCCCCAACCCAGCATGCGAATCAGATCGCCGAAATAGCGGCTGTTTTTCAACCCCACGCCGATGGTCTGCGGCAAAGTAAGAATCGAAGATGCGAAGATCACCGGCATCACGCCGCCGGCGTTCACTCGCAAAGGAAGATGCGTCGACTGCCCGCCCATCACTTTGCGTCCGACCACTCGCTTCGCATATTGCACCGGAATGCGCCGCTCGCAGCGCTCGACGTACACGATGAACGCCACCACCGCAATCATGAACACGATCAATCCCGCCATCAGTATCGGTGTGATCGCTCCCCACGTCCCGTTCTTCGCTTTCTCGATTAGATCCTCTACGCCGCGCGGCAGGCCCACGACAATGCCGGCAAAGATCAGCAGCGACATACCGTTGCCGATCCCGCGGTCGGTGATCTGCTCGCCCAGCCACATCACAAAGGCGCTGCCCGTCGTCAGGGTCAGCATCGTCATCAGGATGAAACCAGGACCGGGCTTGAGGACGAAATCTCCCGCTTTCTCCAGGCCGTAGGCGATGCCAAACGACTGCACCGCGCTGAGAATGACCGTGATATAGCGAGTCCACTGCGTAATCTTCTTGCGGCCCAGCTCGCCTTCTTTCTGCAGCTTGGCCAGCGGCTCATACACCACGGTCAACAGCTGCAGAATGATCGATGCCGTAATGTACGGCATGATGCCCAGGGCAAAGAGCGTGAGACGGCGGAGATTGCCGCCGGAAAACAGATCCACGAACCCCAGCAGCGATCCCGCGTTCTGATTGAAATATTGTTCCAGCTTGAGAAAGTTCACACCCGGGGTGGGCAAGTGCCCGCCCAGCCGGTAAACCGCGAGCATCGCCAATGTAAATAGAACCCGCTTGCGCAGGTCAGGGATGCGGAAGATGTTCGCCATCTTCCCCCAGATTGGAAATACTCCAGCTTCAGCCATTACTGCAAGACCTCAACCTTGCCGCCCGCCTTGGTGATTTTTTCCTGCGCCGACTTGGAAAACTTGTGCGCATGCACGGTAATCGCAATCGTCAACTCGCCATCGCCCAGTATCTTCACCGGAAGCTTGGCCTTGATCACTCCCGCCTTGCGCAGCACGTCGGGAGTAATCGGCGCGGCATGCAGCTCTCCGCCAAGCGCCACCAGCCGCTCCAGGCTGACGATGTTGAATTCCTTGCGGAAGATGTTGGTAAAGCCGCGCTTCGGCATGCGCCGGTGCAGTGGCATCTGCCCGCCTTCAAATCCGCGGATCAGCCGCATACCGGTGCGCGAACGCTGCCCCTTGTGTCCACGAGTCGAAGTCTTCCCCATGCCGGAGCCCATACCGCGCCCCACGCGCTTACGCTTCTCCGACGCCTTCTTCGGTGCTCGAATATTCGATAAATTCATGATCTCAAACCTCTAAACTTTGTCATCCTGAGGGCCGCGTTTTTTGCGGACCGAAGGACCTAGGCGCCGCGCGAACATTCTCGCGTCCTTTGCGAGAATGCTAACTCGGGCGTTTGGCGCGCTTCCTTACTTCAAAATCTCCACCAGATGCGGAACCTTCGCCACCATGCCGCGAATCGCCGCATTGTCCGGACGTTCGATCACCTGGTTCAACCGCGTGAACCCCAGTCCCTTGACCACCAGCTTCTGCTTCACCGGCGCGCAAATGGAAGAAACCACCCACTTCAGGTGAATCTTTCCCGCAACCGCTTTCGGTTTCTTCGTCGTCATCGTCAATTCCTCAATCCCCGAGCGCCGTTTCTAGGTACTCGCTACTGGGTACTAGGTACTAGAGTTCCTGCATCGACTTCCCGCGCATCGCCGCCACGCTCTCGCGGCTCTTCAAATGCCGCAGCGCATCGAATGTCGCCTTGATCACGTTGTGCGGATTGGTCGTGCCGATCGATTTCGTCAGCACGTTCTGGATTCCCACCGAAGTCATCACCGCGCGCACCGCGCCCCCGGCAATCACTCCCGTTCCTTCCGGAGCCGGCTTCAGCAGCACTTTCCCCGAGCCATACCGTCCCACGATCAGGTGCGGAATCGAAGTCTGCGTCAGGTTCACCTTGATCAGATTCTTCTTAGCCGCCTCGATCGCCTTGCGAATGGCCTGCGGAACTTCCTTGGCCTTGCCCGCGCCATGTCCCACCACCGCCGCCGAGGGATCGCCCACCACAACTAGCGCGGCAAACGAAAGGTTCTTGCCGCCCTTCACCACCTTGGTGACACGGTTGATGGCCACCACCTGGTCTTTCAACTGAAACGAATTTGGATCAAGCTTCTTGATAACAGTTGGCATTCTTTTCCTAGCTTCTAGCTCCTGGCTTCTAGCTTCTAGCCACCCAGTTCGAAAGCGGGTTGGCTAGTAGCTAGCAGCTAGAAGCTGTTCAAAATTGCAATCCTGCCTCACGCGCCGCATCGGCCAGCGCCTTCACTCGCCCGTGATAAATGTAGCCGCCACGGTCAAACACAACTTTGCTCACGCCCTTGGCCTTGGCTCGCTCCGCGATCGTCTTGCCCAGGGCCTTCGCCGCCGCCACGTTGCCGCCGGTCTTTCGTTCTTCCTTCTTGCCCTCAGCCGAACTCGCCGAAACCAGCGTCCGGCCGTGCAGGTCGTCGATCACTTGCACATAAATATGATTCAGCGAGCGATACACATTCAGCCGCGGACGCTCCGCCGTCCCCTGCATCTTCTTCCGGATGCGGTCATGAATATGGTCGCGTTTCTGATTCTTCGATTTCTTCGTAAACATAGAATCTGTCCCCTACCGGCTTTTACTTCGCTCCGGTCTTGCCCACTTTCTTCTTCAACCGCTCGCCCGCATAGCGCACACCTTTATTCTTGTAAGGATCCGGCGGACGCAGCGACCGCATTTCCGCCGCCACCTGCCCCACCTGCTGCCGGTCAATTCCAGTCAGCGAAATCTTGGTCTGCTTGGGATCAACCGCCGCCTCGACCCCGGTCGGCAGCGGATATTCGATTGGGTGCGAATACCCCAGGTTGAACACCACCGTCCCTTTGCCCTTCATCTCGGCGCGATAGCCGATGCCGACGATCTCGAGATCGCGCGTCCAGCCCTTGGTTACGCCCTCAACCGCGTTATTCACCAGCGCCCGCGCCAGTCCGTGCAGAGCAGCCTGCGAATCATTCTCGCGGATGGCCACAATGTTCCCATCCTTCTGCTCCACCTTGATGCCCGTGGGAAGAGCCGTGTCCAGCTTGCCCTTCGGCCCCTGCACCAATACCGTGTTGCCTTCGATTTTGACCGTCACCCCTTTGGGGATCGGGATCGGCTTTTTTCCAATTCGTGACATAAGAGCTTCTAGCTTCTAGCTCCTAGCTTCAAGCCAGGCGCTTCATCAGTGATTTACTTTTTCGTTCAGTCTGTTCATTTCTCGCAGCGTGATTAGCTAGCAGCTAGAAGCTGCTCTACCAAATCTCGCACAAAAGTTCCCCGCCCACGCCTTCCTTGCGCGCCTGGCGTCCCGTCATCACTCCGCGAGGCGTCGTGAGAATGTTGATCCCCATCCCGCCCAGCACGCGAGGAATCTCGCTGCGCCGCACGTAGACCCGGCAGCCCGGACGCGACACGCGTTCCGCCTTCGAAATCGCCGCCTCGTTGTGCGCGCCGTACTTCAAATAAATCCGGATGACCTTGTGGCCTTCTTCCTCAGTGGCCTTGAAATTCGAGATGTAACCTTCTTCTTTCAGGATGCGGGCAATCTCCACCTTCAGCCTGGAAGCCGGAACGTCCACCTTCTGGTGCCGCGCCTGCAGCGCGTTGCGCACCCTCGTCAGCATATCTGCGACCGGATCGGTCAGCCTCATCGTTTGCTTCTCCTCTCGCCACCCGTTCGCTCCGCACCCACCGGAGAACCCGCAGCGGCTCGCTTACCATTTACTTCAGCCCTGTCATCCTGAGCGGCGTTCTTTGCCGCGAAGGATCTCCTGCTCCACGAACCCGGAAGCCCATCTACCACGACGACTTCGACACTCCCGGAATCTCCCCCAGCAGCGCCAACTGCCGGAAACACATCCGGCACAAGCCAAACTTGCGCAGATAAGCCCGCGGCCGTCCGCACCGCTTGCAGCGATTGTGCTTGCGCGTCGAAAACTTCGGTTTCCTCACGTTCGCTGGACGTTGAGTCTGTTCGGTGCCGTCCTTAACCCGCTTTGCCATTGTTGCCATGTTTATCTTTCGACTCCTAGCTTCCCACTCCTGGCCTTCCAGCCGTCTATCGAAACCTTGAAACTTCGAAACCTTGAAACCTGAGCTCCTAAGCTCTAAACGGCATGCCCAGATGCTTCAACAAAGTCCGCGCCTGGTTGTCATTCGCCGCCGTAGTCACAATCGTGACGTTCATGCCCTTCTGCTTGTCGACCTTCTCATAGGAAATCTCCGGAAAGATCAACTGGTCGTGGAGCCCGATCGTGTAATTTCCCCGCCCGTCGAACGACTTCGTA
>JBEKWP010000140.1:0-8972 GCA_049512915.1 Candidatus Sulfotelmatobacter sp. | reverse complement strand
CGCATTCATTCTCTTCGGCGAGGGAGATTGTAGTCGGCTTTTCTCCCGCCGGAACTGATTCGCAGCGCAGATGATCCTCGAATCCGGGGGCCGAGAATATGGCGACTATGCTGGCGGGTTCGGTGCCGGTGTTCTTCAGGTCGACCCACGTATGCTGCGGAATGAACACCATTCCTCCCGCATGCAGATCGCGCTCCTGATCTCCAACATGAGCGTGGATGGTGCCTTTCTCGATAAGCACGATCTCATCCTGCTCAAGATGCTTATGGGTTGGTATGGCTGCGCCGGGGGGCATGTCTTCTCCGCCAACCAGCACCAGATGCTCGGAGCCATTGGCTTTGGGAGTGACCTTGAGAATGAATCCGCCCCAGTCAACCTCTCCCGGCTCGGGCCGCCAGAGACGCGTCTCGCCTTCATTTTTCTCCAGCAGCAATGGGGTGGCGCCAGCCTGCACTGGTTGCGATTTCTCGGGTTTGGTGGCTGCGACGCGAGTCTCCTTCCCGCTCACGAACACCTTCATGGAATTCTCGCTCTCGCCCGACTCATCGGAGTATTCGTAGGAATCCGCTGAAACAACCTTCATGGTGTACCGGGTGTGATACGCCTTCCCGCCAAAGACGCTGTCCCCAAGCCAAGTCCATACGTCACCGCTCACCGTTCCCGTCTTGTCTTCTGTTCCTCCTGAACTGTCAACTGCGTGATATCGGTATGTCTTGGAAGTTGGATCGTAGTAGACGAAGGAGGTGTCCGAGTATTTAACCCCGGGTCTATAGAGTACTGTCTCGCAGATCACGGCGAAGCCGTCTGCCGTCCATCTGCAATCGTCAGTACCACTGAATTTCATCGCTGGCGAGTTCGGCCCCATAAACCCTGCTTTCAATTCATCTTCGATCGTAAACTTGCCGACCATTACTGCCAACTTCTTCACTTCCGGGCCAGGCGTTGTTTGAGACTGAGCGCGAGCTACGATTACGCTTGAAGCGCATGCCAGCACAAATGAGAACAACCGATGGGGGACGCTCATTTGGGTTTTCCTTTCAGATGTGCCACGGATGCTAGCATAAAGCGCCGGATGCGACTCTCACCTTTCCCGACCAGAACTGGTTAGCTGCCATCTATGGACTTGCATCTAAGTGCCTGTTGGTCGGCAAACCGGAAGTTATCCAAGCCGCGGATTCTAGCAATTGTCTCAGCCGGTCGACAAACGACCCGAGTCGTCAAAAGAGGGGCGGCTTGACTTATCGCCGCACGGAACATTGGGCCGGGATAAGACGTAGATTACGGGTAGACGGGAGAGTGGAGACGGGAGAGATGATCGGACTGGAGACCTGGGTAGCAAGGAAGGCTTTGGTTGTGGCCGTACTGGGATGTGTGAGCGCGATCCCGGCTGCGGGACAGGAAAAGGCGCAATCCACTGCGGGAGCCGTCGCGCCAGGAAAAGACGGGCGCGCCGTAATTGATGCCCATGCGGCGGAATGGTTAAAAGAGAGCGATGTGCCAAGCGTAGCTGTGGCCTACATCGAAGATCGAAAAGTGGCGTGGACCGCCGTCTATGGCGAGCAGGGTCCGGGTGTGCCAGCCACGGCAAAAACGCTGTACAACATGGCGTCATTGACCAAGCCCGTGACGGCGGAGACAGTTTTGCGGCTTGCGTCGGCGGGAAAACTTTCATTGAACGAATCAATGTCGCCCTTCTGGCTTGATCCCGACATCAAGGACGATCCGCGGAGCAAATTATTGACGCCTCGCTTGTGCTTGTCGCATCAGACCGGATTTCCGAACTGGAGGGGCAAGACCGGCGGAGTCCTGAAGATCCAGTGGGACCCTGGAACCCAGACCGGATACTCAGGAGAGGGATTCAACTATGTTGGCCGGTTTACCGAGAAGAAACTCGGCAAACGGTTTGATCTGCTCGCGCAAGAGATGGTGTTCGACCCTATCGGAATGAACGAAACTTCCTATACAGCAAAGGACTGGTTTGCCGGACGCCTGGCGGTTCCCCACGGACCCAAACGCGAGAAACCTGTCGACGATGTCGCACAAGCCTGGAATGGCGCTGACTTGCTTCGCACGACAATTCAGGACTACGCGAACTTTGTGGTCAGCGTGATGCACGACGAGGGCTTAACCAAAGAAATCGCCACAGAACGCGCAACCCTAACGCGCGACCGCATGAAGCCCGAAGATCTGAAGAGAGTGTGCAGCGCGGCTGGAGTGCCCGGCCGCTGCGTCGTCACCTATGGAATGGGGCTGGGATGGGAAGTCGAGACCGTCAATGGTGAGAAGATTCTGGACCATGACGGCTCCGATTGGGGAGTGAAAACATTCGTGATGTTTGTTCCATCTCGAGGAATCGGCGTGGTGGCGTTTACCAACGGAGAAAACGGCGAAGCGGTGATCAAGAAAGTGGTTGAGGCTCTTTATCCGAACCGGCTATACGTGGCCACGATGTAAGCCGTGATGCGAAAATGCTTGAGGAACGGGCATCCGGACGGCTTCGAGGAGTCGACGGCAATCTCCTCGAAGCCGACTTCTGGCTCAGGACGATTTCCGGTTGGCCCGGTATCCGCGATTTGAGACGCAGGCAGAAGATTTCTGGCAAGGTCACCAACACAAGGTCCAGCACTCCGATTGGGATCGGGAACTGCGGTGCTATGGTCTGAAGTTCGGCCAGCGACTGGGCAACAAACACGACATCAGAAATCGACCTGATTTGGGAGGCCAAGATTTGGGCAGCGCGGGATCGTTTTGCAGGATCACGACGGCTTCAGGCATTTGGCAGCTTTCTTGTGCCCACAAACGAAAGAGCGATTCACGGCGAAGACCCTCCGCTTCACCCGGAGAATCTCATGTCGCTGGATGTGCCCCCAGCAGCGGGAACGTAGCATTTAAGGGTATAGTCCATCACCATGCGGTCGGCATTGAAGCGCCAGCCGAGGGTGCGGATGGTGCGCTTCATGCGCTTGACCCAGCCGCGCGGCAGACCGTCGCGATCACGCTGGTAGAACAAAGGAATCACTTCTTCCCGCAGCGCCCGGCGCAGATCCTCTGCGTCGCGCGTGTCGTGGACGTTCATGTTGGAATGCGTTCTGCCCGTCCCGATGGCAAATCCATTCATGCCGTCGTAGGCCTCGGCCCACCAGCCATCGAGAACAGAAAGGTTCAATCCGCCGTTCAAAACCACCTTTTGGCCACTCGTACCCGATGCTTCGAGAGGACGCCGGGGGTTGTTCAGCCAGACATCAACGCCCTGCACGAAATAACGCCCGACGTTGATGTCATAGTCTTCGACAAAGACGAACTTATCGGCGAATCGTGAATTGCGCATCAATTCGGCGATCTGCTGCAGGACCCGCTTGCCCGGTTCGTCGTTAGGATGCGCTTTGCCGGCAAAGACGAACTGCACAGGCCGTTTCGGATCGTTGACCATGGAAGCCAGGCTCTCGACGTCGGCGAGAATCAGGTTGGCGCGCTTGTAGGTGGCAAAGCGGCGGGCAAATCCGATGGTGAGAGCGTCCGGACTCAGCACCTTACCCAGTCTCTGCAAGGCCTCGCGTGATTCGAGGCGGCGCTCGGCTTGTTCGACGGCGCGGCGGCGTACAAACTCGAGCAGCTGCGATTTCAGGCTAAGGTGCGTCTCCCAAAGTTCGCCGTCATCCACATTCTCAATGCCTTCCCAGGTGCGCGCGTCGCTGCTGCGCTGGTGCCAGTTCGTTCCCAGATGCCGATCATAGAGGCGAAACATCTGCGGAGCCAGCCAGGATGGAACATGAACTCCGTTCGTGATGTGTCCAATGGGAACCTTGTCTTCGGGCTTACCCGGACTGAGCCCGGCCCACATTGCCCGGGAAACCTCGCCGTGCAGGGCGGAAACTGCATTGACACGGCGCGAAACTCTCAGACCCAGCACCGTCATGCAGAAAGTCTCCTGCTGGTTGTCTGGACGCTCTCGCCCCAGCCCCATCAGGCTCTCCTGAGAAAGACCCAGCTTTTCGCGCAGAGGCCCAAGGTGCTCTTCGATCAGATCGGCATCGAAGCGATCGTGGCCCGCAGGCACGGGGGTATGGGTGGTGAAGACCACTTCCCGCGACACGCGTGGCACCGCAGTGTCGAATCCGATGCCTTCGTCCTCCATGCGAGTCCGAATAGCTTCGAGCACCGCGAATCCGCTGTGTCCTTCGTTCAGGTGAAGAACGCCCGGGGTGATACCCATGGCGGTAAGCGCGCGGAAGCCTCCAATGCCAAGCAACAACTCCTGGCGGATTCGGGTGCGAGCGTTTCCACCGTAGAGGCGTGAGGTTAGCTGGCGGTCGTCGGGAGTGTTCTCTTCAATATCGGAATCGAGCAGGAAAAGGTCGCAGCGTCCGACCTCGACGCGCCAGACTTTGGCATGAATGGAACCGGTGCGGGTCTCGATTTGTACGACGACGGGACGGCCATTGGTGCCGATCGCGACTTCTAAAGGCAATTGGTTGAGGTCGGTCTCGAGATATTCTTCCTGCTGCCAGCCGTTATGATCCAAGCGCTGACGAAAATAGCCTTGTCCGTAGAACAAGCCGATGCCAACCAGCGGAATCGCGAGATCGGATGCGCTCTTAATATGATCTCCGGAAAGCACGCCGAGTCCACCGGAATAGACTGGAAGTGATTCATGGATTCCGAATTCCGCGGAGAAATAGGCGACAGGCAAAGGGCGCAAGACCCCGGCATGCCGTGTGCCCCAGGTATGGTCGGCCTGTAAGTATTCCTGCAACCGGCGGTAGGCGTAATTAATGCGGCTGTGGAGCACGAGTTCCGCGGCCCGGCTCTCTAGTTTCGCCAGCGGAAATTCCGCCAGCAGCGAAACCGGATTCTGGTTGAGCTGCCTCCAGCGTATGGGATCGAGATCGCGGAACAAGCTTACGGAATCGTGGTCCCAACTCCACCAAAGATTACGCGCCAGCGCCCACAGGCGTTCCTGCGCAGGAGCAATGAAGCGATCCAACATCCGCGCTTCGCTCACCACGGGCGCGACCTGGGCTGCCGCCCGGCTCAACATGTGAATCTCATCTTCGCGGAAAACCCGGGGTTCCAGGGTTTGAACCACCAGAACACCCTGTAGAACCCCACGGTCGATGAGTGGGACCCCGAGGAATGACTGGTAGGCATCCTCGCCGGCTTCGCGAAAATACTTAAAGCGCGGGTGAATCTGTGCCTGCTCCACGGCAACAGGCCGCACTTGTTCTGCCACCAACCCTGCCAGCCCTTCGTTGATTGCCATGCGCAGATTGCCGATGCACTCTCGCCGAAGACCCACGGTTGCGGCGAGTACCAGGTTGGCTCTGTCTGGCTCGAGTAGATAGGCGGAACAAACGTCGGTTTCAAACCGTTTGGCAATCAAGGCGACGACGTTCAGCAGGGTCTCGGCGGGTTGTCCCCCCTCCGCCGCAAGGTTGGCGATTTCCTCCAGAGTGAGGACGTGCGTGACCTCGCGAACGTGGCCGCCGACACACAATTCTTGAGCTTTTTCGCGACTCTCTTCCAATCTCAGGCTACCCAGTTTCATTTTATTCGAGCTCTTCGGCTTGAGGTGGTCTTTATCCGCCGCGATCGACTGGAGCGTCTAACTTGTCAACACCCTGTCAGAGGGGAACGATCATCTGGCAATGTAACTCCCGCAGGGGAACCTTACGTTCGCAGGCAGGCTGAGTCCAATAGAAAACACTGATTCCGGTCATACGGATTGCCGAAAGCGACTCGCCCTTCTCGCCCCGAATGAAGCACCGCCCGCGCTTGCTTGACATACAATTGAAGCATGACGTGCCGTCCCTTTGGCGGCGCATTTCCCTTTGAATCACGCAGACGCTCGCTTGCACCGTGAGGACCGGCAATGAGTTAGCGTGGTGGCCGGTGCTTATTTGCGGGGTTAACAAAATAATTAATACAGCGAAAACTGTAGAGGCTGGATACGTCTATTCATCAGATAATACAGCGCTACTCGTGCGCGAAGTGCCATGAACCTTAGCGGGCAGAAGGGTTGGAAATGAGCGTTGTGCAATTTCTTATTGCCGATGACCATGAGTTGTTCCGGCGAACCGCGCGATCTTTCATTGAATCTCATCCCAATTGGCAGGTCTGCGGCGAAGCCGGGGATGGAATCGAAGCGATCGAGAAGGCGAAGCAACTGCGTCCACAGGTGATCCTGATGGACATCAACATGCCCCGCATGGACGGTCTGGTGGCGACACGAATTATTCGCCGGGACCTTCCCGATTGCAACGTGATCATTGTCACGCAGAATCACGAAACGATTGCCCGACAGCAAGCTGCCGCGGTTGACGCGAAAGGTTCGGTGACGAAATCGGAATTTACTCAAGAGTTGCCCACCGTCATCAAAGGGCTGTTCGAGAACCCGGTCCCGAAAACCGTAGAAGGCGCCAGGGCCGAGACTGCCCTCACACCAGGATGGGTCCGCGGCGGAGGGGCGTTGAGCCAGTTGGTCCGCGAATTCGATTGGACGAAGACTCCGCTCGGCGCTATCGAAGAATGGCCACAAAGCTTGAAAACTGTTGTTCGCACCCTGCTCACGTCACGCTTTGCCATGTGGATGGGCTGGGGGCCGGAACTCACCTTTCTCTACAACGACGACTACGCGCGAATGACGCTCGGCAAGAAGCACCCGTGGGCACTGGGAAAGCCATCGCACGAAGTATGGAAGGAAATCTGGGACGATATTGGCCCTCGCATTCACAGAGTCCTCGAGACCGGCGAAGCGACTTGGGATGAGGCGTTGCTCTTGTTCCTGGAGCGCAGCGGCTACCGGGAGGAGACGTATCACACTTTTTCTTATAGCCCCTTGTCGGGAGACGACGGCACAGTAGCCGGGCATCTCTGTGTTGTGACCGAAGAAACCGACCGCGTTATCGGCGAACGCCGGCTCAAGACACTGCGCTCCCTGGCGGGAGAGTTGAGCAAGACGATCACCGAGGAGGAAGTTGTCTCCTGTATCGCTCGCTGTCTTGGGGAAAATCAGAAGGACTTACCGTTTACGGTGCTGTATCTCTTCACCGAAGATGGGAACGAAGCACGCTTGGCGTGCCAAACCGGAATCGGGGAACATCACCCGGCCGCGCCAGAGTCGATTCTACTGGGCGAAAAGAATCAGCCGTGGCCAATCAACGAGCTGCTGACTGGGAAAGATTCCATTATCGTGGAGAACCTAGCGGCGAGGTTCGAGTCGGTTCCCTCCGGCTCGTGGGACAAGTCGCCTTGGCGAGCGCTGCTCCTCCCCATCACGAGTCAGGGTCAAGACAAGCCCGCGGGTGTGATTGTGGCTGCTCTCAATCCGTACCGTCCCCTGGATGTCAGCTACGCCGGATTCATCAATCTCGTCGCCGGCCAGATCGCCGCCAGCGTTGCCAATGCGCGCGCGTACTCGGCAGAAAAAAAACGTGCCGAGGCTCTGGCCGAAATTGACCGCGCCAAGACAGCATTCTTCAGCAACGTGAGCCATGAGTTTCGCACGCCCCTGACTTTGATGCTGGGACCGCTCCACGACCTGCTGTCGAGAAGTCAGACGCATCTTTCGCCAACGGCCAAGGAGCAACTCGACCTGGTGAGTCGGAACGGGGCGCGGTTGCTGCGCCTGGTCAACACCCTGCTCGACTTCTCGCGCCTTGAAGCTGGACGCGTGCAGGCCGTCTATCTGGCTACAGATTTAGCCCGCTTTACTTCTGAATTGGCGAGCGTATTCCGTTCTGCTACGGACAAGGCGGGGTTGCGGCTCATCGTGAATTGCTCCGATCTTTTAGAACCGGTCTACGTGGATCGCGATATGTGGGAGAAAGTTGTTCTGAATTTGATTTCGAACGCCTTCAAATTCACCTTTGAGGGAGAAATTGCAGTCAGTTTGCATCGCGTGGGCGACATGGCCGAGCTTCGCGTTCGGGACACAGGGGTAGGAATTCCAGCGGAAGCCATCCCTAAGTTATTCGAGCGATTCAATCGTGTTCCGAATGTGCCAAGTCGAACCCATGAAGGAAGTGGGATTGGTTTGGCGTTAGTACATGAGTTGGTGAAGCTGCACGGCGGCTCGGTAAAGGCCGAAAGTGTCGTGGGGCAAGGCTCGACGTTCGTGGTCAGCATTCCCTTCGGACAAAGTCATCTCGCGGCCGGCCAAATGGGTGGGTCTCGTAGCTTGTCTTCTACTGCGGTTGGCGCAAAACCGTTTGTCGAGGAGGCTCTCCGGTGGCTTCCTGACTCTGCCGCCGCGAGCGACGAGATCCTTTCCCTGCACGATGAGATGCTGCCAGTCCTGTGTCCCCCGGGGTCGGAGACCGCCGTTCGTTCTCGCATCCTTATCGCTGACGATAACTCCGACATGCGCCAATACCTGGCCCGTCTATTATCGGAACAGTACGAAGTGGAAACTGCTGCTGACGGTCAGGCAGCGCTTCAGGCCGCGCACAAAAACCCGCCCGATCTCATCGTTAGCGATGTAATGATGCCGATCCTTGACGGCTTTGAACTCCTGAAGGCACTGCGGGCCGAGGAGCGGACAAGCACCATTCCGGTCATCTTACTTTCAGCGCGCGCGGGTGAGGAATCGAGAGTGGAAGGCATTGAAGCGGGTGCGAACGATTATTTGGTAAAACCCTTCTCTGCCCGGGAACTGCTGGCTCGCGTCAGCGGCAGACTGGAGATTGCCCGGCTGCAGCGAGATCGAGAAACGCAACTCAGGACAAGCCAGACAGAGCTGGAGCAGCGAGTTCAAGAACGCACGCAGGAACTGTTTAAGGCAAGCCAGGAGCTCCGCGAACTGTCTGCCCGCATTTTGCAGGCTCAAGATGAAGAGAGACGGCGAATCGCGCGGGAACTCCACGACGGGGCCGGGCAACTTCTTGCAGCGCTCGGCATGGAGGCCGCCAATTTAGCCAGCGAGGGCGAACGGCTGAGTGCGCGTGCCGCCTTGTCGCTGAGCAACATCGAATCGT
>JBEKWP010000139.1:0-8988 GCA_049512915.1 Candidatus Sulfotelmatobacter sp. | reverse complement strand
CGGCTACGCTGTGAATTTTTGTGGTCTCGAGTGCCTCTTCGAAAGTCAGGGGCGGAAGGATTGTCGGCATGCGCTTGGCCAGCATGGTTTTGCCGGAGCCGGGCGGGCCGATCATCAGGATGTTGTGGCCTCCGGCGCAGGAGATTTCGATGGCGCGTTTTGCGGTCTGCTGGCCCCGGACGTCTTTGAAGTCGACGAGGAATTCCTGCGATTCTTTCAGCAGGGCGTCGCCGTCGGCTTTTAGAGGAACGATTCCGTTGCCGGAGTTTACGAAGTGGATTACGTCGAGCAGCGAACGGACGGGGTAGACATCGACTCCGCCGACCATGGCGGCTTCGCGGGCGTTGGCTTCGGGGACCACCAGCTTTGAAATCTTTCGGGTGCGAGCTTCGAGGGCGATGGGCAGCGTGCCGCGAATGCCGCGGACTCCGCCATCGAGCGATAGTTCGCCGATGAAGAGGCAGTCTTCGATTGTCTTCTGGGTGAGGCCGCCGTAGGCGCCTACGATGCCTAACGCCATTGGCAAATCGAATCCGGAGCCTTCTTTCTTTATATCGGCGGGGGCGAGGTTGATGGTGATGTGGGTGGGCGGGATATCATAGCCGCAGTTTTTCAGGGCGGCGCGGACGCGGTCGCGGCTTTCGCGGACTGCGGCGTCGGGAAGACCGACGGTGTGGAAGTGGTCCTGATCGGTCTTGATGCCGGAACAGTCGACTTCCACCTGAATAATGTTGGCGTCGATGCCGTAGACCGCGGCGCTGAGGGTCTTGTAGAGCATGGTGCTCCGGGCGAGACAGTCTTCACTTTCTGTGCCGCCGTCGGCACACCGAGGCCTGATTCCGGAATGTAGCTACGGTACGCCGGGGAGGGTGGGCTTGGCTGTGACGGATGTCACAGGGTGGGGCTGTGGATTGTCCCGTTCAGGGAAGATGAGTGATGAGGACGATGTCGCTGGTGGAACTGTCGCGCGAAAACGCGACCTGCTTGCCGTCAGGTGAGACCGCCGATCTTCTCGGCGATGCGATAGTGCGAGATGGTTTGACCAATCATTCGGAAGCTACGCGCTACGCGCGGCCATATCATGAGGCAGACTTCGGCAAGTCAATGTCCCGCCGACGCGGCCTGCGCAGTTAAACCGAAGTAATCGGAATTCTGGGGCCCCGGCAACGATTGGTTTGCCTCGGCCAGTATAATTACGATGATTTTAACGATTGACGGTTTTGGCGTTCCGCGACGCGAAACCGGGTGTTCTCCCCATGACGCAAGGTTCACCTGACAGTCCACGACGTGCCCGCGCTCCGCAAAACCTGGAGCGCGAAGAATCCCAGCTTTGGCGATGGATTCTGTTGTTCATGATTCTACTGGCGGCGGGATTTGCCTACCTCGCCTGGGAGCGGCTCGAGGCCCTGCCTTACCACTTAGGGCCGATGGCACTGGGCGTTCTGCTTTTGTCTGTGCTGCTGGCGGTCTATGCCTACGGCCGGCGGAAGGAAGTGGTCGAACTCAAGCTGCTGCTGCAGGGTTTGCAGGAACATGTGGGGGCAGCTCCGTCGGAGCAGCAACTCGACCAGCTCAACGAGATGATTGCGCGGTCGCAGCGCAGCTTCAAGGAACTGATCGACTCCTTCGAAGACGCCGCCTGCGCCGTTTCACTGGACGGCACTTTGCGCACTGTCAACAAAAGCGTGAGCGACCTGATCGCGCTTCCCTTCACAGAAATCGTGGGAAAGAAGTTTTTCGATTTCATGGAAGAGCCGTCCCGCGAGAGCCTGGAAGCCGGACTCAGCCGGTTTCTGGAGAAGAGGCATTGGACCGGGACGGTCCGCGTGCGGTTGAAAAACAATCCGCGGCCGCTTTTTTTCGATTGCGTGCTCAATGCGATCGTCAAGAGCGGCGAAGTGGTTGGGGTGAGCGTGCTGGGACGGGATGTGACGGGACAGCACGAAAAAGAGCTGCGCTTCACCGAGCTGTTTGAGACTCTGCAGGAAGGAGCCTACTTCAGCACGCCGGAAGGCAGACTGCTGGATGCCAATCCCGCGCTGGTGAGCGTGCTGGGATATGCGACGAAAGATGAGCTGCTGGCGGTCGAACCAAGCAAGCTGAATGTCGATCCCGCAGAAGCGCCGGTGCTGGGCCGGGCTGCAGACGATCGCGGCGGAGTGCGGGCGCGGGAGATCAAGCTGCGCAAGAAGGATGGAACGCCCGCGGTGTTTCTTGAGTCGTCGCGCGCCGTCTGGGATGCCGCCGGCAAACTGATTCGTTACCAGGGCACACTGATCGACGTCACGGAGAGGCGCAAACTGGAGCGGCAACTGCTGGGACAGGAAGAATTCCGGCGGCGGTTGCTGGAGAGCTTCCCCGACCTCATTCTTGTGGTCGATCTGCGGGAGCGGTACACGTTTGTGAGTTCGCGGGTGCGCGACCTGCTGGGGTATCAACCTGAGGATCTGGTGGGAAAGAAGATCTCCGAAACGGAGGACCATTCGCCGGAACTGGCCGCGCTCTACCGCGACGTGTCTTCCGGCATCCGGATTTTTGGCGCGGCAGAGTATGGGGCGCGGCACCGCGATGGCAGCTGGCGCACCATGCGAGCCTCGGCCAGCCAGTTCTTTGACGCCGATGGCAGGATCGGCGGCGTGATCGTCTCGGTGCGTGACATCACGACGGAGAAGAAGCTGGAGCAGCAGATCGTGCAGAGCGAGCGGTTGGCTGCCATGGGCGCAATGATCGGCGGAGTTGCCCACGAACTCAATAATCCCCTGACCAGCATTCTGGGGGTCAGCGAACTTCTGCAGGACAGCCAGACTACAGATGCGGCGCGCAAGCAGATTGGGATCCTGCAACAGCAGGCGAGGCGGGCCGCCGAGATCGTGCACAACCTGACGTATTTCTCGAGACCGCCGGCGCCGGGGAAAAGCCCCGTGAATCTTGGCGAGATCGTGGAACGCACGCTCAACCTGCACGCTTACTCGCTGCGCAAGAACAACATCACCGTGGATTTTCTGCGCGAGCCGACGCTGCCTTACGTGCAAGCTGATCCGCACCAGTTGATGCAGGTTTTTCTGAACCTGATCCTGAATGCGGAGCAGGCGATTCGCGAGGCTCGCGACCGGGGCACGTTGCGCATTCGACTGGGAAATAACGGAGAAGCGGTATGGGCCAGCTTTCACGATGATGGTCCGGGGATTCCCGGCGACATCCTCGGCAGCATTTTTGATCCCTTCTACACTACGAAGCGGCCGGGGCGCGGAACCGGCCTGGGACTCAGTATCTGCAAGGCCGTGATGAAGGAACACAACGGAACCATCGAGGCCGCGAACGCGCCCGGCGGAGGAGCGGTGTTCACTGTGACACTGCAGGCGGCGGCTGCTTCGGCCTCTTCAGGCCAGCCGGCTGGCTAATTTCTTTCCACTGCCATGGCCACGGCGTTGCCTCCACCGAGACAGAGGGCAGCGATTCCACGTTTCGCGTTGCGGCGCGTCATTTCATAAATCAGAGTCACCAGCACGCGCGCGCCGCTGGCTCCGATGGGATGCCCGATGGCGACTGCGCCGCCATTCACGTTGACCTTGTTTGGATCAAGACCAAGTTCGCGCATCACACCCAGCGCCTGCACTGAGAAAGCTTCGTTGAGTTCGTAGAGGTCGACGTCGTCTTTCTTCCATCCCGTCTTTTCCCAGATGGTTCGCACCGCTCCAACGGGAGCCATCATCACCCACTTGGGTTCGACGCCGCTGGTCGACTGCGCGACAATTCGCGCCATGGGCGGCGCGCCGAGTTCCTTTGCGCGCTGCGCGCTGGTCACAACTACGGCGGCCGCTCCGTCATTCACTCCCGGAGCGTTGCCAGCGGTGACGGTGCCGTCTTTCTTGAATGCGGGCTTCAAGGAACGAAGGACTTCGATGGTCGTATCCTCGCGGGGGGATTCGTCTCTTTCGAAGAAAACCGGGGCTGCGCCTTTTTTCTTAGCGGGAAGCTCTACCGGCACGATCTGCGACTTGAAGCGGCACTCCTTCATCGCGGCGACGGCTTTGCGGTGCGAGTTCACGGCGAACTCATCCTGCTCTTCGCGGGTGATGCCGTATTTTTCCGCAACGTTCTCGCCGGTGATGCCCATGTGGTAGTCGTTGTAAATATCCCAGAGGCCGTCATGCACCATGGAATCGATGACCTGACCGTTGCCCAGACGATATCCCTTTCGCGCTTGCGGAAGAAGATAGGGAGCGTTGGTCATGGATTCCATGCCGCCGGCAACGACGATGGAACTGTTTCCGGTCTGCACGGCCTGGGCTGCGAGAGCTACTGCTTTCAATCCTGAACCACAAACTTTGTTGATTGTCATGGCACCTGTCGCCGGTGACAAACCTCCGAAGATTGCCGCCTGGCGGGCAGGATTTTGTCCGAGTCCGGCGGGAAGAACATTGCCCATAATGCATTCGTCGACTTGATCGGAGTTCAATCCTGCACGCTTCACGGCCTCGCGCACGACTACGGCGCCGAGTTGCGGAGCGCTCAGATCGGCGAGACTACCCTGGAATTTTCCGACCGCTGTACGACAGCCGGAAATGATGACAACCTCATCGAAAGCCGCCATTGATGATGCTCCCGCGAAGATTTCGCAATGTCATTATAGATGCTGCAGCGGGTGAAAACGATGAACTTCAATGCGCTGGTGGCATCGCCGCTCGATCGATCGCGCAAGAAAGATCGACGCTCGCGCGCTCGATTGCGTCTGCATCTTTCTCTCTTGTGATTGCGAGCGTGGAGGAGGTTTCGATGGAGCAACATTAGAATTTTCTGGTTCACTCCGATCGATCTGTGACTTTGGTACACCACCGCCCGTTCGACGCGTGCATTTTTTTCTTGACTTCATTTTTCATTAACTCTATACAATCAATTAGTTGCAACAAATGATCGTTGCAGATTTTTCCATGAAAATGGAAGGGAGAATAGAAACAATGGCAACCAAGAAAAAGGCAAAAAAGAAAAAGAAGCATTAAGAAGGTCAGTACGAAGTCAAAAAGGGGGACGCCGAAAGCGTCCCCTAAGTTTTTGTGCGGAAGTTCGTGATCGGCTCAGTGACCATCGATCAGTCCGGCGGTTTCCCGCCGCTCTTCTTAGAATTCCTCGAAGGATTCGGAACGGTCTTTTCCTGAGCGGTACATAATCCACGGAAGGCGCAGAAGTTGCAATGAAAGCCGACGTTAGGCTCGAAGTCTCCGGCGGCGATGCCGCGCGCCACCGACAGTATTCGTTCTCGCGCTCCCTCCAATTGAAACTGAGTACGGCGGGAGAAGACGGGAACGTTGCCTTCGAGATTGTGAAACACCAGGGCTCCGACTGGGTATCCCCACTTCTCGTTTGCAGCTATGGCGTAGATCGAAAGCTGCAAGCTCTCGTCTGCGTCCTCCTGGGACCGAGCCTTGCCGGTCTTGTAGTCGACGATGTTCACGTTGCCGTCGGCGGCGCGATCGATGCGATCGATTCTCCCGGCGACCTTTGTGCCGGCGATCTGCACGTCGAACCATTCCTCCGTGTGCAAAACCTCGGGTGGAGGAACTGAGCGGGTGCCGCTGAGAAAATTCTGCAATTGCGCGAGTCCCTGCTTCAGGTATAGTTCGCGCTGATAGTCGTCCTGGATTCCGGATTCAGCGAGGTCGTCACGAAATAGTTGGATCAACTCTTCGTCGGTCTTGGTTCTGCCCAGTCGCACAGAATCGTAGTAAGTGCGTAGCACGCGGTGCATCGTTGCACCAAACTGCATAGCCGCGTGCACTTGCCGCGACAACTTCCATTCGCGCTGAAACTTGAACTGTAGCGGACAAGTCTCGTAGGTCTCTACCGCCGAGGCGCTCAACCGGGCGTCCAGCCCTTCGATGGCCGGAAGCGCAAGCCATTCTGCCAGCCGGGAGCCTACAGGATGAGCCGCATCCGCCGCCGCAGCGATCTCGATCAACTCAGGCTGCGAAGGCAGCGCCGGCCGCGCTCTAAGCCAGGGTTGCAATGCTGGATTGCAGATGAGTTCGCGCATCAGCCCTGCCGGAGTTTTGTCGCGGCCGATCCCCTGCTTTCCATAAATGTGCAGCGAATCTTTAGCCCGGGTCATGGCCACGTAGAAGAGTCGGCGTTCTTCCTGGTCGTAGAGAGTCTTGTCATCGCTGGCTGAAGCGGAATCGGGATCGCGCAACTCGCGAGGAAACTCCACCAGCGTCTCCCGGTAGCTGGCGGGGAAGGAACCGCTGGTCGCGCGCAGGATGAAGAGATGCGCAAATTCAAGGCCTTTGGCTCCGTGAGCGGTCATCAGGCGGACGGCATCGTCGTCATCTTTTGAGGCCAGTGGAATTACTCCACCTGCCTCGCGAAAATAATTCAAATACTCGATCCATTCGCCCAGGTCTTTGGTTTTGGTGGTCGCCTTTTTCTCCCAATCGCCGGCGAACTTCAGAGCAGCCCGCAGCACAGGGGAATTCAGGTCGAGACCGAATTGTTTTCCGATCAGTTGCAGAGCAGCGTGGGTTTTAGCCTGCTTGCGGCTGACTTCATCACGCGCCTGCCGCACGGACTCTAACACCGCATGGCCGCCGGCAACCTGGTCGAGCACCGAGGCCAGCGGGATCACGGCTCCGTCCTTCGAATCGTTCGCAATGGCGCGCAGCTGCGACCGAAGTTGCTCCGGGTCCACATCGAACTGGGGCAACGCGGCTACGCGAAAGAGACTGGCGTCGGCTCCCTGATCCACGACGACCGCGACGCAGGCAAAGAGATCGCGCACCTCGGGGGTGTCGCTGACATCCATGTTCTCGATGGAGAAAGGAATTTCCCGTTCGGCTAGTTCATGCACAACGCTATCGCGATGAACATGCGAGCGGTAGAGGACGCCAAAGTCTTTCCACCGGCAACGCGAGCGCCGTTGGGTCTCTTCGATGAGGCGCGCCACGTCGGGCGCTTCGGCATCCCTGGCGGCAAATGAGATCGCTTCGACGAGGAAAGTGGCCAGCGTCTTTCCCTCTTTTTTGGCTTCTTCTTCGCGCGCCGACTGCAACGGGGTGCGGCGGTAGGCAAGCGCGTCGTTCGCGGCAAACACGGGAGGATTTTTGTCGACCACGGCAAAAGCACATCGCAGAATCGGAGTCGTCGAGCGCCGGTTCCGGTCGAGCACAACCAGCTTGGAGTGAGGAAAATGCCGGCGGAACAAGTGAAACGCCGCGCTGGATGCGCCGCGAAAGCGGTAGATGGCTTGATCGGGATCTCCGACACCGAAGACGTTCGCTTCGGGTCCGGCCAGCGCCGCCAGAAGTTTGATTTGGGCGAAGTTGGCATCCTGAAACTCGTCGACCAGAATGAAACGGGCGCGAGCGCGCTCGGCGGTCAGCACCTCCTGGTCGCTCGTGAGCAGCTCGTGGGCGCGGGTGATCATGTGGCCGAATGTGCCCAGATTTTCTTCGCGCAGCCAGCGCTCGGTGGTGGCAAAGACGCGGGCGATTTCCTGGCAGCGTCCGATGACCTCGGCGTCGCTCAACTGATCTTTCGATTTCGCAACCCGGGGGACTTGAGTTTCGCCGCGTTCCAGCCGGGTCACGTACTCCGCGTACTTTTCCGGCGTTACGAGTTCGTCGTGGCACCGGCTGAGGAATCCGAGCAGGTCGTTGAGGAACTGTCCTATATTTGCGGCCCGGATGTAGTGCTCGAGGTGCAGCTCATGAATTCTCTTGCGCAGATAAATCCAAAGATCTTTCTCGTCGAGCACGCCAAAATCTTTTCCATTGCGCTTCAGCAGGTCGAGGCAATAATCGTGAAAGGTTGCCGAATGAATCGGCTTGCCGAGAAGCCCGCGAACGCGCTCGCGCATTTCTCCGGCCGCGGCCACCGTATAGGTAAGGGCGAGCAGTTCTTCGGGCTTCGCTTGCCCCTGCTCGACGAGGCTCGCAATGCGGTGAATCAACACCGAAGTTTTTCCTGTGCCGGCTCCAGCCACCACCAGCATCGGCCCGTGAACATGCGCAATGGCTTCGCGCTGGCGATCGTCGGGAACAAACGGGGTCGGATGAGATTGAGACTTGGGAACAGCCATCGCGGTTCAGAATAGCACCATGATCAGCGGGCTGCAGGACGCTGGGCAAGAGCGGAAAAGACGGCAGGAAACTTAACGCAGATACAATGCGGAGGCGGCGAGTGCCGTGGCGGCCATCGCAGCTGTCTCGGAGCGGAGGATGGTGTTGCCGAGCGAGGCTGAAGTCCATCCGGATTTCTGAAACGATTGCAATTCGCTCTCGGTCCAGCCGCCTTCGGGGCCCACTGCCATCACAATCCCGTTTTCTGCGTTCTTCCGATTCAAAATGTCGCGCAGTAGAGTTTGCGCTTCCGATTCCGCCAGCACAATGCGCATGGCCGCCGGAAAGTTCAGCACCTCGGCAACTTTGATGGGCGCGGCAATCTCCGGCGGAGCGTCGCGGCGCGACTGTTCCGCCGCTTGCCGGGCGATGCGCTGCCAACGCTCAGCCCGCTTCGCTGAAGCAGTCGCCAGATGCGAGTCTGTACGCCGCGCAATTACAGGAACGATCCGCGAGACGCCGAGTTCGGTGCACTTCTCGATCGCCCACTCCATGCGGTCGAATTTGAACACGGCGAGAACGAGGGTGATCTCGGCTAAGCTCGCTCGGGAAACCTCTTCGCCTAAATCGAATTCGACACGGCCGTCACTGAGAACGGCAATTCGTCCACGGCGCACGGTTTCTCCGGTTGCGATATCGAAATCCTGCCCGACGCGGGCTCGCAGCACGCGCGCGAGATGGTTTGCGTGCTCGCCGAACAGGGCAGCACGATTGCCTGAGACTTCATCGGCAATGAAACGGCGGCGGGTCATGGGTCAGTTCTCAGTTCTCAGTTCTCAGTTCTCAGTTCTCAGTTCTCAGTTCTCAGTTCTCAGTTCTCAGTTCTCAGTTCTCAGTTCTCAGTTCTCAGTTCTCAGTTCTCAGTTCTCAGTTCTCA
>JBEKWP010000138.1:0-9127 GCA_049512915.1 Candidatus Sulfotelmatobacter sp. | reverse complement strand
AAGGCGTTGAACGAATCCAGGCGGAACTGCAACTCGCGGCCCTCGCCGAACAACCGGAGCGCCTTTTGCAGCCCCAAATCCCAGTCGTTGATTCCGGGCTGAACCAGCTCATTCCGCCCTTCCTTCCCTCGAGTCACGGCGGCAAGAACCCCTCGATTTGAATCGTTTCAAACCACAGACATTACGCCCACTGGTTTGCACTTGTCAATATCTAAATTGAAACGCCGCTGTAGAAACTGACTCGGGAACTCGTCAAGCTTTCTTCTTGCGCTCCAGGCCGCTGCGTTCGCGCAGCTTCGTCGTTCGCCCGGCCCCCTCCGCCACTGAGGTATAAGGCCGTCCCACAGAATTCCGCTTCTTCAATTCAGTGGGGAGCAGAACCTTTTTCGCCGGAAACCGCATTCCGTCAACCCTCTGCAGAAGAAGGCGGGCGGCTGTGGCGCCCAGTTGATATCCCGGCTGGTAAACAGATGTCAGGGAAGGATCGGTAAACTTGGTGAATTCGAGACTGTCAAAACCAGCAATCGACAAGTCTTCCGGACATCGCAGATTGAGTTCGCGAGCCGCCTGTAATACGCCAAAAGCCATGAGGTCGTTGCAGGCAAAAATAGCAGTTGGGCGGGGGAGCATTTGAAGCAGGCGAAGCGCCGCCTGGTAACCACTCGCGGTATCGAAACGCGCTTCCTGAACATACTCCGGCTCAATTTCTATGCGGGCTTCGTTTAACGCACGCGTAAAGCCTTTCAAGCGCTCTGCCGCGTTAGTCAACTTGAGCGGCCCGGCGATCACGGCCAAACGTTTATGCCCCATCTGAATCAAATGGCGTGTTGCCAGATAGGCGCCCTCCGCATTGGCCACTAGAACGGCGTCGCCCTTCCACCCCTCGGGCACCCGGTCAATACAGACCACCGGGACCGAAGCCGAGGCGTAGGCACGAAGGTGACCCGAGATATCCGCACCCGCTGCCGGAATGATCAATAGTCCTGCGATGTGATACGAGCGCAATTCGCGAACGTACGACTCTTCTTTCGAAGGATCGTTGTCGGCGTTGCACAGAATCACGCGGAAGGAGCGTTTATAGGCCACGTCCTCCACACCTCGAACCACGCCCGGGAAGAATGGATTCGTGATGTCCGGAATTACCATTCCCAGCATGTTCGTTCGGTTTTTCCGGAGTCCCTGCGCGAGCGCACTCGGCTGATAACCCATGCTGCGAATGGCTTCGATTACGCGCTCTCGCAGCTTCGGCCGAACGGTTGCCGTTTCATTGATTACATGCGACACCGTGCCGATGGAGACGCCGGCACGCTCGGCAATTTGCCGCATTGTCACAGGTGCTGTCATAGCTTGCCGTGTCGAAACACAGGAAGACCGTCGTGCCCGGCACTATGTATAGCAGCCGGACAGTTCACCGCGAGTCTACTACGCAACGGAATCCGACTCCTCCAGAACGATCCATGCTGGGGGACATCATCAGCAACTTCCCGTGCTCGCTCAGTTTGTAAGCCTGAGGGAAGTACCAGATCGAGCCCTGCGGCCTATAGTAACTGCCACCGCGCAGAATACCGCCCCGCGTGTGCTCGTCAACAAACTCCTCCGACCATTGCCAGACGTTTCCCACCATGTCCATCGCGCCAAACGGACTCGCTCCCTTCGGATGCGCATCGACCGGATCCGGACCTCGCATCGTCCGTGACTTGTCAGGCACCGGCACTGCACTGTCATCCCACTCATTGCCCCAAGGATAGAGGCGACCGTCCGCGCCTTGAGCGGCGTACTGCCATTCCCATTCATGGGGCAGGCGCTTTCCCGCCCAACTCGCATACGCTCTCGCGTCTTCCTGGGATACCCACGTCACTGGTTTATTCTCCCACCCCTTCGGATAACTGCCATCCTTCCAGTCTCGGAGAAAATTCAGGTCATCCTTGGGATGATATTGGGTGGCGTCAACGAACTTCTTGAACTCAGCATTCGTAACCGGGTACTTGTCGATGTAGAAAGAAGCCACATGCATGGGGTGCTCGTGGAAGCGACGTGGCGAGTTTTCCCAAGGATACTGCACATCTACTCCAACATCGTTGAATCCCTCAATTTCGATCCCGGAGACCTTAAAGGTGAAATCCGCTTCGGGGACCTGGACCATCCCTGCCGGGGCAGTCGTTGCGGCCTTCGTCGGTTGGATGGGAACGATTTGCTGGGGCACAACCTTCCATTCATGCGAGTAGCTGGCCAGCGGCGTTGCGGTCAGCTCTTTCATTCTGGACATCAAGGCCTGCACCTTCTCGTCGGGCGCGCCGTTGGTCGCCAGGATCGCTCCATAACCCTTTGCTTCGATGGAAAAGGCAAGGACAGTTCTTCCACCGGGCCTGGTCTCAGCCTTCAATTCAACTCCGTGGTAGAGATCGAAATAACGAACATTGTCTTTCGCTCGAACCTCGATCTGGTCGCCCGCTACGTCGTATTCGTTTCGGTTCACAATGGTCCAGAGTGCTTCCTCTCCCAGTGGCCAGCGGCTGGCAAACACTCCATACCGAAGCACGGGCGTCATCGGTTCCCAGTCCCTGCTGACCAAAAACGCCGCCACCCCGCGCTCGACTGCGGCAACGCGCCTGGTGGCTTCTGCATCGCGCGGCGTGATTCCGTTCCAGATGCCCCAGATGTTCTCCCAACTCTCCCAGCCAACTCCGTTGAAAAAAGCAAACTGCAGATCGTTGGTCTTGTCGCGATTCCAGCGGTCAGAGATGTTCACCATATGCCGCGTTTCAAGCCACTTATATTTGTCGACGAGAGGAGTGAAAGGAAATTGGTATTGGCCCCAGGTCATCACGTTCCAGGCTAAAGCTTCGTCTGCCGGGCCTCCCTCGGGCTCAAAGGCGAGGGGATGGCCAATTTTATCGGCGGCTAACGAGAACGCCAGGGGAACACCGTCCTGAGTATCGCCGTTGATGCCATCGGCGCCTATTTCCGCCATCAGGTTGGCAATCGCGTCTGGCCAGGGAACACCTTGATCCCGTGTTCCCTGATCCCACATCATCATCGGAAACAGTACTCGTACTCCGCGGCGATGGAAGTCGGCAATCATTTGCTTCACACCGGCAACGCCTCCGGGCATACTGCGGATCAAGTCGTGCTGATTGCGATTGTCGATTCCCATGTTTGGATAGGTCGGCCAGATCAGGACCGCGTCAATCCCGCCGTAACGCTTCTCAAGGTCGTCGAGATAGCGGTCGACGGTGTATTTGCCGGCGATCGGGTCATAAAAGTAACGATCCTGAACCATCATCTGCGGTTGCATGAAACTGGACTGCGTCCATTTCAACGCGGGCAGATCGTATCTGGCGCCATCGTAGCCGATTCGAATGCGGCGTTCACCTCTCCAGTGTGTGATGTCGGCGAGCCATGCCTCGTGTTCCGACTGGCTGCATGGCTTCGAACCGCCTTCCCACAGCCCTTTCACCGTCAGGCATTCTGGTGCGGCAATCTGCTGGCCCGTCGGTTTGAAGTGCGTATCCTGGGCAGAACCAACAACGCTGGTGGCGAATAAGCCGGCGGCGAGCAATATGGTTACGATTCGCGGGAGTAGTGATCTCACGTTCGATCTCCTGAAGGCTTCCGATTTTCGATAGAAATATAAAACGTTTCAAAGAACCTGTCCACCACACCGCCTCGGCAGCAAATTAAGGTCGATCATTTTCCTGACTAAGTTAAGAAACCGATCCCATTAAACTTCCTACAAGCCGACTTCTGGCCCGGAACCGCTTCCGGGTTGCCCGCCACTCGGCCAAGATCTGCGCCAGGCAGGCCCAGGTGGCCCTTTGGGAGTCAAGGTTGGCAATTGTCGGGTTAGCGCAAGCCTTCGACGAGGTAGAGGTCGGAGAGGTCCCGGACATAGGAATAGGCATACCAGCGCTCGTCAGGAGTGATATCAAATACATTGACGTTATAAACGCCCGCCCGGTCCGCCGGAACCAGTTCTTTCCACAGCTTCTTCTCACCGGTCATGGTGTCGTAACGGTACAACTTCAAGGGGACTTCGGGCCGTTCGCTTCCGATTACATAACGTCCAGTCGCGCCACCCCACGGGAGATTAACCTCTGGAATCTTGGCCTTGACAGTTCGGGGTTTCCCGCCGTCGATTGGATAGAACACGAGGTCGTCGCCTTGCCGCGCGACGAATTCTTTCCCGTCTTCGGTGAAAAAACTTGTCACGCCCTCTGGAGTTATCGCGGTGAGCGGGCCCCCGTCTATGCTGGTCAAGTAAGATCGCTCCTGCTTGCCCGGCTCCTTGGCGGCCACGAGCAAGTGCTTGCCATCGGGAAGAAAAATGGCAAAGTCATAGTCGAACCCCGGCTGCGAGAGGTTCTTCGGTTCCCCGGAATGGGTGGGCAGCACCCAGAGCTGTTGCGGCTGTCCGGGAATAATGGAGGTCACCCACTTGAGATCAGGAGACACGCCGTAAGGTGTCCCGTCCCCCAGGCGAATGGCGGGTGAGCCGTCGCTGGCGCGCATGTAAGCAGAGTATTTTTGGCCCCCGCCGTCACCCTCTTCGGAGAAAAAGATCCATTTGCCGTCAGGAGAAATGCGAGTGACCAACGACCAGTCCTGCCAACTCAAATCGATTTCCGAGTCATGGCCGGGAAAAAGGCCGGCGATTCCGCGCCGCCGGTTCTCGCGAATGAAGAGCACGCGGCCATCCGGAAAAATATCCTGGAGCACTACACCGCCAGCACCAGCCCACACGAGGCGCTGATGCCCTTTCAGATCCACCGCGAACAAATTGCTGGACAGGTGGACATTGGAGGCGGTAAACCAGACTTCCTTGCCGGAAGGCGCCCACGCCAGTCCGCGAACATCGGAGAAGGAACCGGTGAGGGTGCGGCGTTTGCCCTGGCGATCTACGACTGCCACCATCCCGAAGCTGTCCCAGCGAATGGGGTGATCGATGAACGCCACCATGCTGCCGTCCGGCGAAACGCGCAGGTTGTCCACCCAGCCCTGGGTCTGATAGATCGATTTTCCTTGGGGATATTCCACGGCAATAGCGCCTGGGGTCATTCTGGAAAGAGCCAGCGACTGGCCGTCGGGAGCCCAGTCGGCGCTGATCACGGCCTCGTTCAGTTCGCGCGGCGAACCGCCCGTAAGAGGAACGCGGGCCAGCGTTCCGCCGCCGGCATTCGCCATGGGTTGGACATGGTTCAAAGTGATGGCGAGTTCGTCCTGTTTGGAAACAGCGAGGATGCCGCTATTCTTCAAGCCGAGTTCGCGTGACTGGGGGGCATCGGGGCGGGTGGTGTAAATCTGCAGCGGTTCGTCGCCGAATGCGGCGCTGTAGACGATGGTCTGGCCGTCGGGAGAAAATCGCGCCGAGGCCACATGGCCGCCGCGGAAGGTGAGCCGAGTGAAAACCGGGGCGGCTGATTTCAAAGTCGCCTGCCCCGCCCAGAATGCCGCTGCCGCGACCAGCACCAAGATCGGAATCGCGACCAGCAGCGGAGTTCTCAGGCGCGTGGCGCTCGTCAGGCGGGAATCGGCAACTGCTTTGGCCGTAGTGCTGAGCGAAGACAAGCTTTCGAGATCGAAGGCCAGGTCCCGCGCTGACTGGAACCGCAGCGCCGGTTCTTTTTCCAGGCAGTGGCGGATAATGCGATCGAGACCGGGCGTGACGTTCAGTCCAGTCTCGCTTAATTCCGGAGGATCCTGCTTCAGAATGGCATGCATCGTCTCAACGCCGGTGTCGCCCTTGAACGCGCGTTTGCCGGAGACCATTTCGTAGAGAATCGCGCCAAAGCTGAAAATGTCGGAGCGGTGGTCCACGGTTTGTCCCCGCACCTGCTCGGGAGACATGTAACCGATCGTGCCCATCACCGTGCCGGCCTGAGTGGGTGTTGGTCCGGTCATGGTGGCGCTTTGACCAGACTGTCCGGCTGCTCCGATCGCTTGCTTGGCCAACCCGAAGTCAAGAATCTTGACTCTTCCGTCTTTGGTGATGAAGACGTTTTCAGGCTTCAAATCACGATGCACGATTCCTTTGTCATGCGCCGCAGCCAGCCCGCGTGCCATCTCCATCGCGTACTCAGTTGCCCGGCGCTGCGACAGCGCGCCGGCATCCATTTTTTCGCGCAGGGTCTGGCCCTCGAGCAGTTCCGAAACCAGATAGTGGAGGTCTCCCTGAGAACCCACGTCGTGGATGGCGAGAATGTTGGGATGGTTGACTGTGCTCAACACCCGCGCTTCGTGCTCGAAGCGCTGCAAGCGGTCGGCATCGCGGGCAAAAGCTTCGGGCAAAACCTTGATCGCAACCTCGCGTGCAAGGCGGGTGTCGCGGGCGCGATAAACCTCACCCATCCCACCGGCGCCGAGAGGTGATTGAATTTCGTATGGTCCGAGCTTCGTGCCAGAAGCGAGAGTCATTCGTGGGCGTGATTATAATCCAGCAGCCCCTCGCGGCGGATGCGGCGGATTCAAGATGGATGGTCGGCTACTCTTTCGGGCACAGATGCTGACAGAAATGGCGCGCGTGTACGGGATGATGTATGGTCACGAAATGCGCTCTTCTGGATAGGCGGAGGTAGTTTGCATGGGTCACACGCGACGCGCAGTTCTGGCGAGCTTGGGGCTAGCCGGACTTCAGGCAGCCGTGCCATCGCTGATCAAGAAAACCGCGGCGTCCTCACCAGCGGAATCCTTGATGGGCGGCGCGTGCCCGTTCCGGCTGGCGGTGATCAACGACGAAATCACGCAGGACTTCGAGAAGGCATGTCAGATTGTGGCTGGCGATTTCGGGCTTCGCTGGATCGAACTACGCTCGATGTGGAACAAGAACGTGACCGAACTCGACGCAAAAGAAATAGACCGCGCACGGAAGATACTCGACCAGCACAAACTGCGAGTGACGGATATTGCAAGCCCGCTGTTCAAGACAGACTGGCCGGGGGCTCCCCGATCGCCTCAAAGTGAAAAACGCGATTTGTTTCACGCAGATGTTGACGGCAGCGCGCAGGAGAAGTTGGTCGAGCAGTGTATCTCGCTTTGCAAACATTTCGACACGGACAGGATTCGCTGTTTCGACTTTTGGCGGCTGGATGATCCTAAGCCGTACCGGGCGGCAATCAATGCGAAACTGCAGCAGGCTGCGGAACGCTGCGCCAAAGACGACATTGTTCTCTTGCTTGAGAACGAGATGTCGTGCAACACGGCAACTGGAGAAGAAGCCGCCGCCGTGCTGAGGGCGATACCAAACAAGAACTTCATGTTGAACTGGGATCCTGGCAATGCGTCAGCCATAGGAAGCACGCCTTATCCAGCAGGTTATGAATCGCTGCCCAAGGACCGTATCGGACACTGTCACTGCAAGGATGTGGTGAACAAGGCCGATCACAAATATGATTGGGCCCCCGTAGGCGCCGGCGTGGTGGATTGGATTGGGCAACTTCAGGCGTTGCAGCGCGATGGTTTCCACTACGGGCTAAGTCTCGAAACCCACTGGCACGGCGCAGGTACGCCGGAAGCGTCCACCCGCGTCAGCATGGACGGACTCAAAAAGACACTGGCGAAGGCCGGAATTTCCTGCTGAGGGAGGAGCCGATGGTTACACGACGCGAGTTTCTCGATGCGCTTGCCGTGGGTGCGGCTGGGCTGGCCGTGGGAAATACGGCGAAGAGTTATAGCCAGATCCTGGGCTCGAATGACCGTCTCAACTTTGCCGTCATCGGTCTCAATGGGCGCGCTTACGCTCACCTTTCGTCACTCAAAGCGAACAAGAGTGCTGCCCGAATTTCGCATGTCTGCGATGTTGACAGCAATATTCTCAGAAAGTTTGCCGATCGAACGCGGCTGGTAATGGGCGAGGCCGCGGTGCCAGAAAAAGACTATCGCCGGATTCTCGAGCAAAAAGATGTAGATGCTATCACGATTGCGACACCCGAACACTGGCATGCACCCATGGCGATCGCCGGATTACAAGCGGGCAAGCACGTCTATGTGGAGAAGCCATGCAGTCATAATCCCGCTGAGGGCGAAATGCTGGTGCAGGCACAACAGAAGTATCGCAAGCTCGTGCAGATCGGCACCCAGCAGCGGTCCTCGCCCCACACCATCGAGATCGTCGAAAAGATTCACGACGGAATTATCGGCAGGCCGTACTTCGCGAAGGCCTGGTACTCCAATACGCGAAAGCCGATTGGTTCAGGCAAGGAGATACCGGTGCCGCAGCAGCTTGATTGGGATCTATGGCAGGGACCGGCGCCGCGGCGTCCGTATAGGGACAATGTGCATCCTTACAACTGGCACTGGTTCAAACTTTACGGCACGGGAGAAACGCTCAATAACGGCACCCACGAGGTTGATGTCTGCCGCTGGGCGCTGGGGGCCGACTATCCGCAGCGAGTTACATCGTCGGGCGGCAGATATCAATTCAAAGACGATTGGCAGTTCTATGACACGCTCGTGACCAGCTTCGAGTATGAGGACAAAATGATTTCGTGGGAGGGCAAGAGTTGCCAGGGAATGAAGTTTTACGGGCGAGATCGCGGTTCGACCGTCATGGGAACCACCGGCACGGTGTTGATCGACCGCGGCGGTTATGAGATCTATGACCTCGAAGGCAACAAGACAAGCGAATTTACGGCTCGCAGTACGGGTTCGTCCGCCGATCTGATTGGCCGCGATTCCATGACGGACGCGCACTTCGCAAACTTCATCGCTGGAATCAGGAAAGGTGAGAAGCTCAACGCTCCAATCGCGGTCGGCAATGTCGCGGTCACGATGCTGCAGCTTTCAAACATCGCGTGGGAAGTGAACCGCGAGCTGCGTCTCGATACGAAGGACGGACGGATTCAGGGCGATCAGGAAGCGATGAAGATGTGGGGGCGCGAGTACGAGAAGGGTTGGGAACCCCATGTCTAGGAAGAATTTGCTCTCCCGCCGCGATTTCGTCCGCTCCGGCGCGCTGATTGCGGCAGCATGCGCCGTTCCGCGCGCTATCTTCTCGCAGCCTCACGATATGCCCCCGCCGAATAAGGAGTTGCCGATTCGTTTAGGCCTGGCCAGCTACACATTTCGCAATTTCAGCCGCGGGCAGATGATCGGATTCCTGAAACAGCTCAACGTGGTCGCGTTGAATGCGAAG
>JBEKWP010000137.1:0-9270 GCA_049512915.1 Candidatus Sulfotelmatobacter sp. | reverse complement strand
AGCGTTTGCACATAGATGGCGCCGTCGGGGCCCAGGCGCGGTTCTTCCGGGCTGATCTCGCCGTAGTGATTATCTCCCTGATCGAAGTACATCGTCTTTAGCAGCTTAAGATCGGAAAGCCGCCAGACCTGGTAGGTAAGTCCGCGGAACAGATCCTCATCGTCCATGGCGGAATTCGTAGAAACGACGCGGTCAAGATCAGGCAGTACGACGAGGCTGTAGGGCGTGAGCAGTGCGCTGGAAAATGCGGGATCGGCGCTGCTGGTAGAGCGTATGACCTTGCCGGTGTCGTCGATTTCGACCAGGCCGCCGCTCTTGCCCAGCGACTCCGGATTCATGCTGCCGTGAGAGTGTTGAAACGTAGCCAGCACGTGGCCGTTGGGCAGACGGAGGTAAGAGTGCGGGTGCATATAGCCGGCCATGTCTGTGAACGAAGCCGCCATCCTGGGCTGAAGCGGGTCATGCAAATCGAAAATGAAAGTGCGCCCCGCATCGTGATCGTTTGCAAAGAGCATGCGGCTGGCGGGCATGGAGTATTCCGTGTGATGGACACGCATTGTCGGCTGATCGGTCGCGAGGGTAGTTTCAAGACGGCCATAGGATGGCGAGGCCGGGTCGGCATCGATGACAGCCAGAAAATCGTTGCCTTTGTGGGCCGCGTCGCCGGCCCAGGCAAACAGGTAATGGCCGGGAGCCGCGCTCTTGTTCTCCTGGCATACTGCGGACATGGAACTAAGACAAAGCGCAAGGCCGATGGCGATAACACGGTGCATGAAGCTCTCCACTCTCACATGGGCGAGTTACGAGTCTGCCGGGAGAGGATAGCATCCTTGTCGACAGCTGCTTGCAGGAATGTTGCTTCTAGATAGGAAACAAAAAAGGTGGGAAAAAATTGAAAGGGCCGTGACATTGGTTATGCTCTAGCTGCCGCCTCCTGCGAGGGAGCCCACAGCGTGGACGCATGTACCGTCACAGCCCCTTGATGCGATCACTGCTTTCACAGTCCCAAACCCCAACTGCACCTCGCAGCGCCGTCGGTTTTTTCAGGTTTGGCTGCCTCTCGGGTTGCCCCGCTAGGCTGATCACTCAGTCTACTTCGGGCAGCAAGGTTTAATTCGCTGTCCCTTTCAACCGTCGACGGGAGCAACCTTAACAGACCATACATAAATGTCAACGCAAACTATTGGTGCAACGCATGGGATTCGTCCTGTGGATAACAGAAAGTGCAAGCTGTTGAAGGACGGAAGCTTATTGATATGCTTTCCCAATTCGGGACTGGTTTTACACAAAAAATTTCACAACGTTTCCAAGAATGAAAAATCCTCAAACGAAGCGAATAATTCATCTTGACGCAGAAACATTCTCGGCGCATCTTGCTAATAGTGCAAAAGAAGCCGTGATGTCAGAACTCGTGGCCTACGTGGATGGTGGTTCCCTGGGCAATCCCGGGCCCTCGGGTATTGGGGTGGTGATCGATGGCTGCGAAAGCGGCCCCATCCGGATCGCCAAATGGATTGGACACCAGGATAACAATGTGGCCGAGTACGTGGCGCTTCTGGAAGCGCTGCAGTGTGCGCTTTCGTTGAAGGCCAAAACACTGCACGTTTACTCTGACTCGGAAGTGGTGGTGCGCCAGATGCGCGGCGAGTACATCTGCCGCAGTTCGCGCCTGTATTCTCTGCATTGGACTTGCCGCAAGCTGGCTCGCGCCCTTAGTTTCTCTATCTCGCACGTTCCACGGGAAGACAATGTTGAAGCCAACCGGCTGGCGAATACTGCGGTCCGGGAGCGGGGCGGGGCGGGCAGTTCGCATTCGGTGCCAGGTTCATTACTAATTTCCAAAAGCTGACCGCAGGCATCTTGACACCGCGCCCACTCCGAGCGAGACTCCCAACTACAGCATCCTGAAAATTGAAATGAGTCCCGGGCAGGCCGGATCGCGCCTCCGCCGCCTTGACTCGACGAAACTGGCACGCGCGCCACGCGTCGTTAATTAGCAGCGTTAATTAGCAGCGTCAATTAGCAGCGTCAATTAAATCGATCATTCAAATCAATTCTCGACCGCAGTTCGGCACCGGCTGTGGTGGAGGGGGACATGGCAAGCACCAGCGCAACTCGATCCGCGATGGCGAGCGCATCTGCCGAGAGCGCGCATCTGCCGATGCTTCAGGATCCCGGTCCGTGGTTTCCCGGCAAGGACGGCGGGCGCTCACTGGCCGAAATGGCCTACAGCGACCTCGATGCCGCCCTGCAGTTGCTGGCCGAGCGCGCCCAGTACATCACCGGAGCAAACGGCGCCGCTATTGCCCTGCGCCGCGGCCAACACAATGACATGCTGTGCCGGGCCAGTGTCGGCTCGAATGCTCCCGAGTTAGGCGCGCTGCTCTCCATGGAATATGGGCTTTCGGGCGAAAGCGTGCGGACGCACAAGGCTTTGCGTTGTGACGATACCGAACGCGATCCGCGAGTGAACCGCGAAGGCTGCCGCCAGTTGGGCATTGCGTCGGTAGTGGTGATGCCCATCGTGAGCGAGCAGCAAGTACTCGGCGTCTTCGAACTTTTTTCCGGCAAGCAGCATGCTTTCGAGGAGCGCGATATTTCGGCCTTGCATCGCTTGAGTGGAATGGTGGAAACCGCGGTGAAACACGCCGTGGCCACCCAAACTCTGCCCGCCGCCGAGGAGCCGGCTTACGCGGAAGGTCAGCCCTCCGCGAAGGCAGCTGTGGTCGAGACCGCTGCGGTTAAATCGCCGGTCACTGGGGCGCTTCCGGATCTGGTTCAAGTGCCGCCGGTAAGCCCTCCAGCGCCGGAGTTGAAACCAACGCTTAAACCAACCACGACAGAAACGAAGCCTGCGCCGGCTGCCAGGAAGCCGTTGTTCTGGTCTGCTGCCATGCAGACTCAAGGCGTTGCCAGCGGCACGGGTGAAGCCGCGGCGGCGGAGCCCGCGGTGCCTGCCATGTTGCGGAATCTGCGAAAATGCCAGGCCTGCGGCTTTCCGGTATCGCAGGGCCGGGCGTTCTGCGTGGAGTGCGAAGAGAGGCAGTGGCGCGGCCAGCGTCTTTCTAAGGCCGCCGCTGCCAGCAGCGCGACGCTCCAGAAAGTGATCTCTGCTCCATTCAAGGCAGCCAGCGTTGCAACCCCTTCAGCAGCTTCGTCCCCGGATATCCTGACGCTTAGTAATACGGCTCTGCCCGCAGACGTTTCAGGCTCCAAAAACTCCGCTCTGTTCTCAAGCTCCACGGTTGAGTCCCGGTCGTGGTTTGCTGCCAACAAGTACGTAATCGGAGCGCTGCTGGTCGTCGCTGTCGTGGTCGCCGCGATCGTTTGGCTGCGCTGAGATTCCCCGCTGTGCCTCATCTTTCCCACCCTGTCAATCTTTTCCGTGAAGCCTGCGCCCGCGAGCGATTACAATTCCTTTCCTGACTTCGAAAGTTCAACCTGAGACGGATCAACCTGAGAAGGTTTGACTTAAGAAGCTTGATCCGGGAGGCTTGATCGTGCCATCGACCATGCGCGGGCTGCTGCGCCGTTGCTTGCTGCTTTTGCTGCTGACCGCAACCGCGGCTGCCCAGACTTCCGAGCAACGCACGTCCCGGTACCTGGAATCCGTGCGCAAGCAGCCGCCGCTGCTGTTGGCCTTTCTGCGCGACCTACCCAAGGGCGGAGATCTGCACAATCATCTGGATGGCGCGATTTATGCCGAAGACCTGGTGGATTTTGCCGCGGACGGAGGACTATGCGTGGACCGCACATCTTCGCGGCTGCTGGCTCCGCCTTGCGACTCCTGCGAAAACTACACCGCTAAGCCCGCGGCGCGCTGCAGTTACGGCGATCACGTGCTCTACAACCAGATGATCGACGCCTGGTCGATGCGCAACTGGAAGCCGGGCGATGAATCCGGCCACGATCACTTCTTCGCCAGCTTCGACAAATTCGGACTGGCCTCGCACACTCATGCAGCCGAGGCAATCGCCGCGGCTACCAATCGTGCTGGCATGGATCATCTTCAATACGTAGAGTTCATGCATACTGCCGACGGCGGTGCAGCGGCACAATTAGCGGGCAAGGTGGAGTGGAATCCGGATTACGCCAAGATGCGCGACGCGCTGCTGAGCGCCGGCCTGAAAGATGTGGCCGCGGAGACCAGCACGCGACTTGCCGCCGACGATGCCCGCGCCAGAGAGATTCTCAAGTGCGGAACCGCGGACGCCGCTCCCGGATGCGACGTGACCGTCCGTTATCTTTATCAGGTGTTGCGTGGGTTGCCGCATGAAATCGTGTTCGCGCAGATTTTGCTGGGCTTCGAGCTGGCATCGTCCGACCCGCACTTCGTCGGCCTGAATCTGGTGATGCCGGAGGACTGGTATGTTCCGCTCCACGACTTCAACGAGCACATGGCGATGATCGATTATCTGCACAGCGTTTATCCCAAGGTGCATATCGCGCTGCACGCGGGCGAGCTGGCCATGGGGCTCGTGCCGCCGGAGGATCTAACGTTCCACATTCGCGCGTCGATCGAGCGGGGGCATGCAGAGCGCATTGGCCACGGAGTTTCCGTGATGAACGAAAAGGATCCCATCGGGCTGCTCCATGAAATGGCGGAGCGCAATGTGCTGGTCGAAATCGCTCTGACTTCGAATGACATGATTCTGGGCGTGAGCGGGGACGATCACCCCCTGCCGATTTATATGAAGTATGGAGTTCCCGTGGCGCTGGCGACCGACGACGAGGGCGTATCGCGAAGCGACATGACGTATGAATACTTGCGCGCGGTCGAGAGTTACCACCTGTCCTACGGGGATTTGAAGCGCATGGCCCGGCAAAGTCTGGAGCACAGCTTTCTGCCCGGCCAGAGCCTGTGGACTGACACGAAACTTGTGTTTCGCATGGTGCCGGCGTGTGTGGGCGATGCCGCAGGCTCGGAGAACCCGTCGGCGGCCTGCGAGCAGTTCCTCGCTGCCAACGAACGCGCGCGAATGCAGTGGAAACTGGAAAGCGAGTTCGCGAAGTTCGAGAAGAAATACTAGCGGCCTGTGCGACGTTTTGATTTTGGGTGGCGCAGCGCTTCCAGCGCCGCGATAGGCGCCCGCCGTAAGAGAGGGCTTTAGCCCCTGAGGTACTAAGGCTGCACCACTCTATGCACGATCCCTTCACGCGCGCAGAAACCGCTGCAGAATCTATCCTGCAACGAACTGCCCTCCGTCCACAGATCGGTTTGGTGTTGGGTTCCGGCCTCGGCGGCTTTGCCGATTCTCTCAGCGACGCGACACGAATCCCGTATACCGACATTCCAGCGTTCCCGCGATCGACCGCAATCGGTCACGCCGGACAAATGGTGATCGGCAAGTCCGGCGGTGTCGCGGTAGCCGCGATGCAAGGCCGCGTACATCTTTACGAAGGATATTCGGCGCAGGAGGTCGCGTTCCCCATGCGCGTCTTCGGCCGCATGGGAATTCGCGCAGTCATCCTTACTAACGCCGCCGGCGGCATCAATCTGAATTACCAGCAGGGCGCGCTGGTGCTCATCCGCGACCACATCAACTTGCAGGGAGCGAACCCTCTGGTCGGCCCCAATGACGACCGCTTCGGCGTGCGCTTTCCCGATATGACGCAGGCCTATGCGCGTTCGTATCGCGAGTTCGCGCTGGAAGAAGCGCGCAAGCTGGGAATGACGCTGCACGAAGGGGTCTACGCGGCATTGCTCGGGCCCAGTTACGAAACGCCCGCCGAGATCAAGTATCTGCGAACCATCGGTGCCGATCTGGTTGGAATGTCGACCGCGTTCGAGGTGATCGCCGCGCGTCACATGGGAATCAAAGTGCTCGCCATCTCCTGCGTCACCAACATGGCAGCCGGAATCCTCGACCAACCGCTCTCGCATCAGGAAGTGATGGAAACCGGCGAGCGCGTCAAGACAGGTTTCGAGGCGCTGCTGCGCGCGGTGCTGCCGCGTATTCAAAGCGATGAGTAGTTATTTTCCTTCGCGCGGAATAAACAACTCCTCCGGCGGCTTCACCCCATACACCGCGGCGAAACTTCCCTGATTCACGGCAAGAGCAAAGTGTCCGCGTGAGTCGATATATAAAAGAGGTTGCCCCAGCGCCACATCGCTGAAGGTCCGCACAAACTTGATCTTCATCTCCTTGTCACCGAGTTTCACCGGAACCTCCTGACCGCGCTGGTAGCCGAGCTTGAAGAAAACCTCGGCATCGATGTTGGTTACGAGATTACCGAATGGACCGTCCGTCGCAATCACTTCACCCGTCAGTCCCCGGTCATCGAGCCTGGCTATCTGCAAATTCAAGCGCACGAGGTCGTTGACCGGAACCTCGGGACCAGCGGTGGTCCAGTCGTCGCCGCGAGCCACGTGGGCTCCCGCGGGAGAAAAGATATCGCGTCCGTGGAAGGTCGACGACATCTTGGTGCCAATCATCCAATCGGGATTCGTGATCTCGTGCACGCCCTCGATCCCGTCGCGTTGCTCCACCAGCGTGAGCAGGCCGTTATCGGGCAGCACAAAATACTGTCCGCGCTTCGACTTGGCGACAATCGCCTTGCGCGTGCTGCCCACGGTGGGATCGATCACGACCACAAAGACCGTTCCTGCGGGAAAATAAGGCGTTGCGCCATAAAGAAAGCGCGCGCCATCGAGAATAGAAAACGGCGTCACCTGATGTGTAAGGTCGACAATGCGAACGTCGGGCATGATGGAATACATCACGCCCCGGCAGAGCGCGACGGAATCGTCGATCACGCCGAAGTCAGTCATGAAGACGATAGTCTGCGGATACTTCCCGCTCTGTGCGCCGGACAGCGCCGGCAACATAACCAGCAGCACAATCAGAAATCCAAGAAAAAGGCTTTTGCGCTCACGTGTTAGCGATGAAATAAACATGCGGCTCCGGTTCTCCTGTGTCGTTTGCAAAATCTGAGGCTGCCAGAATACTCAGGTCGGCCCCGCCCGGCAAATCGGCTGCCGCAGCGCTTGCTCCGTTCTATAATGTCCTGTCCATTCCATTGCACGACCGCAAGGAGGTCTTATGCCGGACGTTATCCCCGAGAAGTACCGTGATCTGTTCCAGAAGCGCGCCTTTGCCAACCTCGGCACCCTGATGCCCAACGGCAGCCCGCAAGTCACCCCGGTGTGGTGCGACTTCGACGGCGAACACATCATTTTCAATTCCGCCAAGGGACGCCAGAAAGATAAAAACGTCCGCCGCGACCCGCGTGTCGCCATGACTTTGATGGACCCGGAGAATCCCTATCGCTATCTTGAAATTCGCGGCCGCGTGGTCGAGATCACCGAAGATGGAGCCAGCGCCCACATCGACAAACTGGCCAAGAAATATCTCGGCGTCGACAAATATCCCTACGGCCAGCCCGGCGAAGTGCGCGTCATATACAAGGTAAAGCCCGAGCACACCACGGTGATGGGCTAGGTTTTCGTAGCGCCGGCGTCCCGCCGGCTGTCCCGAGGGCGTCTCGCCCTCGGTCGCGCCACAACGTCGCGGTCGAGGAGATCCGAATTCACACCTGCAACCTCTGCCTGCTCGGCTTCGGCAACGTCAACCGCACCCTCGCGCAATTGCTGCGAGATCGCGAGCACGAGCTTAGCGAACGCTACGGAATTTCTTTCCGCATCACGGGAATCGCGACCCGCCGTCTAGGATGGATCGCCGACCCTGACGGCTTGGAAGTTGATCGTGTGGCTCGGACACTCTTGTCCGACAAACCTGTCAAATCTGATCTGAAGCTTCCCAACGTACATGCTTGGCTGAAAGCTGCCCAAGCCGACGTCCTCTTCGAAGCCACCGCCCTCAACGTCGAAACCGGCCAGCCCGCCATTGATCACATCCGCGCCGCGCTCGAGCACGGAGCGCACGCCATCACCGCCAACAAAGGACCAATCGTCCACGCCTACCGCGAACTCCGCGACCTGGCCGCCAAACAAGGCAAGCGCTTCCTCTTCGAATCCACGGTAATGGACGGCGTTCCCATCTTTTCTTTGTTCGATCAACTACCCGCAATTCATCTGCAAGGATTTCACGGCATTCTGAATTCCACGACGAATGTAATCCTGAGCGAAATGGAAAATGGCCTAACCTTCGACGAATCCCTGAAGAAGGCGCAAGCGCTAGGCGTAGCCGAAACCGATGCCACCCACGACATCGACGGCTGGGACGCCGCCGTAAAAACTGCAGCACTAATCACGGTGCTCATGGATGTACCGGTGCGCCTGGAAGAAATCCACCGCGAAGGCATTCGCGAACTGACCACCAACGCCGTGCGCAACGGCCGCCGCGATGGTTGGCCATTCAAGCTCGTCTGCCGGGCGCAGCGCGTAGGGGACGGCGTAAAGGCAAGCGTCGCGCCAGAAAAAGTATTAAGCAGCAGCCCGATGGGAAAGATTTCGGGCACATCGTCCTACATTTATTTCGAAACCGACATCTTCCCCGGCCTCGCCATCACCGAAGAAAATCCCGGCCTGTACGCGACCGCGTATGGAATGTTGGCGGATTTTGTGCGGACCGTGGGAAGATAGATGGCAGCTATGCCAACGACCGAAACCGCCGCCTTACCGACCCTCGACCTCGCCTACGTCCGCGCCCAATTCCCCGCGCTCGCCCAAACCGTCAACGGACACCCCGCCGTCTTCCTAGACGGCCCCGGCGGAACGCAAGTTCCGCAACGCGTCATAGACGCCATCTCGAACTACCTCAGCCGCGACAACGCCAACACCGGCGGAGCCTACGCCACCAGCTGCAACACTGACGCCATGCTCGCCGAAGCGCGCGCTGCCATGGCTGATTTTCTGAACTGCGGCTCCGACGAAATTGTCTTCGGCCCCAACATGACGACGCTGACATACGCGATGTCGCGCGCCATCGGCCGCGAACTCGGCCCCGGCGATGAAATTCTAGTCACGCGCCTCGATCACGACGCCAATGTCTCCCCCTGGCTTGCGCTCGAAGAAAAAGGTGTGACGATTCGTTGGGCAGAAATCCATCCCGGAGACTGCACGCTCGATGTCGAAGATCTCGCTGCAAAGCTCAATTCCAAAACCAGACTCGTGGCGATCGGCTACGCTTCGAACGCAGTCGGCACCATCAACCCAGTGAAAGAGATCGTTCGCCTGGCGCACGCCGCCGGAGCGCTCGCCTACGTTGACGCCGTACACTACGGCCCGCACGGCTTGATCGACGTGGCCGCGCTCGACTGCGACTTTCTCGTCTGCTCGACTTACAAATTCTTCGGCCCGCACATGGG
>JBEKWP010000136.1:0-9478 GCA_049512915.1 Candidatus Sulfotelmatobacter sp. | reverse complement strand
GAGCGCTACATTGTTCAGACGCCCATCGACGTACACGGTGGGTCGAGACTGACGGGCGGAACCGAAGAACTCCGGGAGAGTGCTCTGCGAAGCTCCGGGCATGGTGAGGTTGTTGAAAGGAGTGGTTATGTCAGCTCCCAGCTCTCGCGACCGCCGCACGAATGCAGCTTCCACAAAGCCGCCCGGTGTGATGGTGATTCCTTTGAAGTAAATCGAAACGGGGCCATGCATGGGGTTTGGCGGGGCGTCCGGTTTAGCGTCTTGCGGGTTTGGTCCGAGGACGGGTGCTGCATCCGGCTGAACTGCAGAGTTTGTATTAACTTCTGCCAACTGGCGCGGAACAGCTTGAGTTGGGGCTAGGTCGGTCTTGGCCGCTGGCGCGGCAGATTGCTGCAACTGCCAGGCCTGCTGGCGCTGCAGCTGCTCGGTAAGGCGCTGAATCTGTAACTGTTGTGCTGCCAAGGCATCTTTCAACGCCTGGACATCGGCAGCCGTAACTACTGTGGGCGCAGGCGCGGGGGCGGCCCCGCTGGCAGCCGGAGCACCTGAGCCGGGGGTTTCTGCCCAAGCGCCGGCGGTGAGAGCTGCCAGCGTAAGGGCGGTGATGAACAGAGTTTTGGTTGATTTCATGGAATTCAATCCTCTCCTTTTGAGTTTTGGTGGAACCATAGTTCCGGGGGAACAGCTGAAACTTCCTGGCAATCGCAGGTTCGCGACTTAAGCGATCCAACTATCCCGGCCGGCGTTGCGAGAAGCCTTTTACTGTCCGGCCGCTTCGATCATTACGATCAACTTACTAGTGATTCCGGACATCCGAACTTACTCCTTCTTTGTTAAGAGAGTGTTAAATTGCGGAGAAAAACTGGGGATGTTTTCCCAAGTGCGAGGTCTATCTCGGCGGCGTACAACAGCGCTCGCGCCGGAACCGGCGCTGCATGGACTTACAAACCCTGTTATCCAGGAGGTACTTGATGGCAACGATGAGAATCATGATCGCGATAAGCCGGGCCGAGCTGCAAAGCCATGATAAGAGCTTGGCTATACGGTCTTCTGGCCTCCAACCACCATAGGCAGGACGCTGCCCTTTTCTTTTCCTTTCTTTCTAGCCTTCCCTTTGCCAGAACGCGACGGCGTGCCGGAAATCAGATCGGCCAGCGAGGTATTTTCCAGAATCTTGGCCGCCGCATCGCGCACGTCAAGAAACACCTGATAGAGCGCACGGTGCGGTAGATCGCGGTCGATGAGCACGCGGAGTTGCTCGGCGTCGGCAAAAGGAGCGAGCGGGCCATCGATCAGGCGCATGATCTCGCTCAAGCGGATCTCGCGGGGATCGCGGCGCAATTGGTAGCCGCCCTTGGCTCCGCGAACGCTCTCGACCATGCGCGCGTTCTTGAGTTCGAGGAGGATCAGTTCCAGAAACTTTTCTGGAAGATCCTCTTCATAGGCGATCTCGCGAATCTTGATGGCGCCCTGGTGGTGATGGCGGGCGAGCATCATCATGGCCTGGAGTGCGTAGAGTCCCTTTTGAGAAATTTTCATGGTCAGTGATTATGCCACAAAGTCCATTGTATTAGTAGACTTTAAAGGCTTAGCAATTACGGTACCGCTTCCGGGAGATCGAAGTGCCCATTAATGCCAAGTTGTTCAGCAACTTAGAGATTTACCATCCGGTCAGCAAGGAAGAATATGCATCGGATTGCAGTTTCTTGGAGAAATTCTGCGGCCCAGGAAGATTTTCAGGCCTTAGGTTGCGACTCGGCGGTCACGCGCAACACTTGCAGGGTGATGTTGTCGGGCGCGCCCCGTTGCCGGGCCAGTTTCACCAGCGACGCGCAGCATTCCGCCGGCGGATTCCGGCTGACGGCGCTCTCCAGTTCTTCCTCGGTCACGACGCTCCAAAGACCGTCGGTGCAAAGCAGGAGATGATCACCTTCCTGCAAGGCCAAGGCCTGATCGGCGCCATCGACGGCCAGTTCCCTTCCCGCTCCCAAGGCGGCCGTCAGAATGTGGCGTTGGGGATGCTTCTCGGCATCTTCGGCGCGGACGATGCCGCTCTCCACCAACCGGCCAACATAGGAGTGATCGCGAGTCAGCCGCAAGATGCGCGCACCGCGAACCAGGTACAGGCGGCTGTCTCCGACATGCGCGAAATAAAGCTGCCGGCCGCGCAGAACCAAGGCGGTGCAGGTGGTCCCCATTCCCTGGAAGGCGGGGTAGCGCTCGGCGTAGTTTTGAATCCGTATGTGAGCTGCGATCAGGGAGTCGACCAGGGCGGCTTGCGGATCGTCCCCTGGCGCCTGATCATAAACTTCGCGAACCGTTTCAACCGCGAGGCGACTGGCCTCCTGGCCGCCCTCGTGCCCGCCCATGCCGTCGGCAATGGTCGCTAGCCGTCCTTTGCGCTGGAATTCCTCATCGTCAGCTGGTTCCCAATAGAGGTAGGAGTCCTCATTGTTTTCGCGCTGGCAGCCCACATCCGTGAGGCTGGCAACTTCAACTCCGGGTCTCACATTCATGCAATCAACAGACATTTCTTCACAACCTCAGCCGGCAGCAGGAAGGCCATCCCAGAGGACTAGCACGAGCCGACTTCCCGCCGCGAGGACCGAAGCCGCATTGTGCCCCGGCCATTATAGACATTAGCCGGCGCAAAAACGCAACTCTGGGCTGAGAATCCGCGAAATGTGTTGGGCGGAGTCGCAGGCTTGCTATGAGCCGGTTCCCGCGTCGGCCTCCACACGAAAGAAAGACAAAGAAAAAGCCGCGATCGTTCGCGGCTTTCGTCCTGAACTTGGGAAGTCAGAGGCTCGACCTATTTGCCATCATGCTTGTCTTTGTAGATCTGCCTGCTGGTCTTGTTCTGCTCCTTGTTAAGCTGCTTCTGTTCGCCCTTGGTCAGGTGACCATTGTGGGCAGCCATATCAGCCTTCTCCTGGTTCTCGGTGTTTTGTTCGCGGTTTTCCAGGTGTGCGGCCTGTCCCGGCGCCAGGGTGCCATTCTTCTCGCCGTTGGCGATGCGGTCCTGCTGATTCTGCTCGCGGGCATTGACTTCGTTGACGCGGGGATGATTGGGATCGACCACTCCCGGTCCTGCGCCGGATGTGTTGCTGTCTTGGGTTTGAGCAGCGGTGGCGCCAACCGATATCAGACCACCCACTGCCAGGACTAATAGCGACTTCGTGATTTTGTTGATCATGTGAAAGGTAAACCCCCGGATCGAAGTTTAGTTGTGGGTTGCAAAGGCCGCGAATTACGGAAGTGAGATGTCTACCTGGAAGCAGGACTTAGAGGCGCTCAGGGGTAACCGTCCGCTGGTTACCAGGGTTATCACAAGGGCGGCGGCAGGCTTGAGGAGGTCATCTTTCTGATCCATTCGACTGCGATCGGATCGAGAACCCTCAGGCGTATAATCTTGCCCGGCTGGAGGGCTCATCATGAAACTTACGGACACGATTGCATTGGTGCTGAAGAGCAAGGACAGCAGCCGAATTCTATCGGTGACGCCCGACCAGTCCGTCTATGAAGCGGTTGAGAAAATGGCTGTTGAGAGCGTTGGTGCGTTGCTCGTTATGTCTGCCGGCAAACTGGTGGGCATCTTGTCGGAACGGGACTATGCGCGCAAAGTGATCCTCAAGGGCCACTCTTCGAAAGAGACTCTTGTCCGCGACATCATGACTTCACCCGTCGTTTTCGTGACCCCGCGGCAAGCCGTGGACGAATGCATGTCGATCATGACGAGGCACCGGTTCCGTCATCTTCCGGTGATGGGAGAGAATGGCGATGTATTAGGGGTGGTCTCATTGGGCGATCTGGTGAAGTGGATCGTCTCGGATCAGGCTCAAACGATTCAGGAACTGGAAGGCTACATCACGGGAAGGTATCCTGGATAAAGCAAAAACAATCAGGGATGCCGAGAACTAAGATCTGGTCGATTCAAACACCGGCCGCTCTTCCGGGGTCAGTTCGAGCGTGTATCCGGAATGCGCGGCATCGTCATGGAACATCCGCACGGTCTCCAAGGAGTAGTCGTGGAGATCTTTGCCAATCAGGCTGACCTTCTTGAGAACGTCTGACGTAACCGTAATGATGTGACAGCCGATTTCGTCAGCCTGAAAGATATTCAGAAGTTCGCGGGGACTGGCCCAGACCAGTTGGGAGTTAGGCTCCGGCGCCATTAACTCGAGCGCAGACTTCATGAGAGGGACGGGATCGCGCCCGGTGTCGGCCACGCGTCCGGCAAACACTGAGATGTAGGAGGGCGCGCCGCCCCGGAGCGCTCGCGCGAGGTGATCCACCTGGTCGAGCGCGAGCACTGCCGTCGCATTCACCTGAATACCTTCCGCGCTCAGGCGCCGGACCAATTCATACATGGGCTCCCGGCGGGTATTCGTGACGGGAATTTTTACGTACACGTTCGCCGCCCAACGGGCGATCTTGCGAGCTTGCCGCTCCATTTCAACTTCATCATCGGCGAACACTTCGAACGAAATGGGACGGTCCGGAATCTGTTGAAGGATTTCGCGGGCGAAACGTTCATAGTCGGTCACGCCTGCTTTCCGCATCAGGGTTGGATTCGTAGTAAAACCCTTGATGTAGGGTTGCCGGTAGAGTTCGAGAATGCTGGCCTTGTCGGCTCCGTCGGCGAACACCTGAACCCGCAATTCAGCTACGGACTTCATCTTTACTAGTTGACTCCTTCAAACTCGAGCAGAGGATCCAGTCGGCGGCTTCGCGCAACGACCGAACGGCAGCCTCCGGAGGTTGCGCCGGTTTCCGCTCGCGGTAACCGTAATCAATCAAAACCGTTTTGCAACCAGCGGCGCGGCCTGCATCGATGTCACGCCAGCGATCGCCCACCACGAAACTGCGTGAGAGATCGATATTGTGCTTGCGCTGTGCCTCGAACAACATACCGGGATTCGGCTTGCGGCAAGCGCAATGATCCGCATCGTCATGATAGCAGACGAAGATATCGTCGATGGGCAGAGAGGATGCCAGCGCCTGATGGATGGCCTCGACGGCCTCGCGCGTCTGGGTGCCGCGCGAGACATCGGGTTGATTGGTAATCACAAAGAGCGCGAAGCCGCGCCCTTTCAAATCATGCAACGATGAAGCAACCCCGGGTAGCAGTTCGAGTTCTTTCACGCCGGACGGTGGGAACGGTTTGCCGTCGCGCACCACGGCGCGGTTGATCACGCCATCGCGGTCGAGAAAAACCGCAGGGCGGAGTTGCCCGTCGCTCACTGCGGTTGATTCCCACTTGGTTTGCTGCTGCTTCACCGCGGGGTGCGAAACCAGCAGATGCCACACGACGGCCTGAAATGCCTCAGCGTGCGGAGTGATGTGGGCGGGATTGACAGTAGGAATGAGGATGCAGACATCGGCTACTTTGGCGGTGTGGCCGCCGTCCCGGCCGACGATGCCCACAATTTTTGCGCCCACGGTCTTTGCGTATTGAAGCGCAGCCACCAGGTTGGGGCTGACATTTTTTTCGAGATCACCACCGCCCACCGAGAAGACCAGCACAAGATCGTTCGCGCGCAAGCGGCTCACCCGCAGCCAGGCTTCGAACACGGTTGCCCATCCTTCGTCGTTCACCCGCGCTGTTAGTTCCGACACATTGTCCGTGGGCGCGTAGGCCTCGATGCCGGCGATCTTGCGGAAGTCGTTCACGGCGTGAGAGGCGTTCGCTGCGCTGCCTCCTACGCCGAGGATGAACAATCGTCCGCCGGATACGCGCGTCAGAGAAAGCAGAGACGCAGCTTTCTCGATGCTGGCGGCGTCCAGGCGGTCGATTACATCTTTGGCTTCCGTAAGAAACTGCTGCGCGAACGTGTTCTTCGTGGTCATTACTTATTACTTGCTAGCCTCAACCTTGGGCCCGGCTCACTCCCCGCGCCGCCAGAAACTCAGCTGTCTCCTGCAGCCCCGCCGGTGAGCCGATCTCATAGAATCGCTCCCCCACTTCGAACGCAGCCAATTGCTTGCGCTGCAGCAGATCCGTGTACAGTTTAGCGAGGTCGCAAGGTTTTCCGACGGGCAGCCCCTGGAATGCCTCCGCACGGAAAACTCCGAGTCCGTAATCTATGTAACGCATTCGCGGAGTGCGCTCCGTCTTGCTGTACGCCAGAATTCTTCCTCCTTCGAACCCGCCGGCTTCGAACTCGACGTTGCTGGTATCCCATTTTCCTTCGTTGCGAAAAACCGTCATCATTCCCAGCACAGCTGCAGCCTCAAACTGCCGGGCGATCGCAGCGTAGTCGCAAGGGAGATAGGAATCACCGTACATCACGAAGAAAGAATCGCCTAACTTGGGCAGGGCATTTCTGATGGCGCCGGCCGTGCCCAACAGAACAGGTCCGTCGAACGAGTAGTCTACCTGAAGGCCCAGAGCCGAGCCGTTGCCGATAGTCTGCTGGATCAACTCACCAAGATGTCCCACGCAGAACACGACGCGGCGGATGCCTTGCGACTGCAGCAAACGCAGTTGATGCACGGCAAAAGGCTCGCCATTCACTTCGAGCAGCGACTTTGGCACGGTCTCCGTCATAGGACGCAGACGCGTGGCGAGGCCACCGGCGAGAATCGCAACCGTCGGCAATGAATTCAAGGCCGAATTCGACAAGAGATTCTCCTACGAATGGGCAACTACCGTGGTTCCGGCAAAGTCGAACTGCATGCGGACTTCACGAAGTCCGGCGGCTCGCATGACTGCCCTGAGTCGAGTCTTCTCCTCGGTGTAGAACATGAGAAACCCGCCTCCGCCAGCACCGATGAGTTTGCCACCGAGAGCGCCGTTGGCGGCCGCGAGCTCATACAGCCGGTCGATCTCGCCGCCGCTCATTCCCGGAGACCGTTTCTTCTTGTTCTCCCAGTGAATATTCATCAACTGCGCAAATTTTCTCAAGTCACCGGCCAGCAGAGCGTCCCGGCTCTCGATGCCTAATTGCTTGGTGAAGTGAAGATTCTCGATCATCGCGGAGTTGTTCTGTTTGGTCCTGGAATCCTGATCGCGGAGAATGTCAGACGCGTTGCGGGAACTTCCGGTGAAGAACAGGAGCAGATTGTCTTCAAGGTTGGCCAGAGTTTCGGCGGGGATTTTCAGCGGTTCGACAAGCACGCGATCATCCGGCAGAAACTGGAAGGAGGTGATGCCGCCGAAAGCGGCGATGTACTGGTCCTGCTTGCCGATGGGCTCATTGAGCAGCTTGAGTTCGATGTGACAAGCTTGTTCGGCGAGATCGCGCGGCGGCACGAAATCGCGCTTCAACGTGTGGAGAGCGCATAACAGGGCGGTGGTGAAGCTGCCGGAGGATCCCATCCCAGTGCCAGCCGGGATGTCGGAAAGGCTGACAATTTCAAGGTACGGCCCGGTTACGCCGGTCAACTTCAGGGCCTCGCGAATGATGGGGTGCTGAATCTCATCGACGCGTTCAACATCTTCGAACTTGGAGTACTTGACGATTATCCGCGGACGAAACGCCTCGTTGATGGTGATGTAGACGTACCGGCTGATGGCCGCGGAGATCACGAAGCCAGTATGCTGGCGGTAGTAGGACGGTAGGTCGGTGCCGCCGCCGCCGAGGCAAATCCTCAGCGGACTCCGCGTGATGATCATCGAGCGGGCCCGGGCGCCGGGCAATATGCATTCGCAGAAATCATCTTCAAATCATATGCGAAGCAGCTCTTGCAGGTCGAGCGCGATGGCCGGGCGGCGACCCGTCAGTCGTTATTCTATGTCGAAATCAACCGAGCGGGTTTTGCTGAAGTTGCCCACCGAATCCACGGCCCGCAGCTTTAAAAGATAGGAACCAGGGCCGAGCGTCGCAACCGGCAGCTTCAGTCCCAGCGAAATCAGTGGGTTCCCTGCTTTTACGTCCGGGATCCCGTGACCGAAATGTAGTTTCTCCTGTCCACTCGCGCGTTCGACAACGATGAGCTCGAAACCAACTTTGGGAGGATTCGGATTTTTCAAGAGCGGTTCGTAGACCTCGGCGTAGATTGCCGCATTGTCGGTCTTCTTGAAATGGTTGGACGCAGACGGTGAAATCTGAAAACCGTCCGCCAGCAAGGGAGTCCTGTCTTCGAGCAGTTCGCTGTCCAGATCCGCGGCGACGTCGGCCGCGCGTCGAAGGTTGTTGCTGAGCGCTACGCCGCTAATGCTGAATTGAGTACCGAGATAGGGGTCAATCAGGAGCGGCGTTTCGAGTTTGCCAAAGCTCTCGTTGCCGGAACTGAACACGACTTTCAGCTTGTACACGCCAGAGGCGATCCCAAACTGGTTTTCGTAACGAAACGGCACTTTCTGAAATTCTTCTACCGCTTTCTTGTCATCGAGGTCAACATTCACGGTATCGCTGAAACGCGCCGCGATCGAAGCGTCCGGCTTGTAGGCGATGCCTAATATGTTGACCGCTGCATGTTGCTTCCCTTTCACCTTTTCAAACTTGAGCGCCGTTGAAGGAATCTCCACCGCAAGGTGAACTTGCGCAGTGTTGGGCGAAGTGTAGAAGAAAGGCGCCTGCATCGTAGCGGTAACATTGCCTTGCATCTCGCCGCTGGCGCGGGTTTCCAGATCCTTCTCGACCGGGTTTCCGGCCAGGAGATCCGTCGGCCTGACGTTGCAATAGCCGCTGCGGGCGCGGACGTTGGTTCCACCGCGCTCCACTTTGACTCTCAACGTGTGGCAGCTCCCTTCGACTGAAACTGCGGGCTTATAGCCGAGAAGGTAGTACTGGTTTTGATCCTTGGCGATCCGTTGCAGACCACCCAGCAAATCGTTGGTGTTGAGGATCACAAATCCGCCGGTGCCGTCGGCGAGTTGATAGAGAACCTGCTGATTGTCAGAAGCGCTGGAAGGAAATGGCGGAACGATCTGTCTGGGCTGGTTGTAAGGGCTGTACAGGTTGTTATTGGACGCTGATCCCCCGGTTCCCGTCCTGCCACCCGTGGTTCCTCCGCCAGTAGTGCCGCCGCCTCCGGTTTTTCCGCCACCTCCGGTTCCACCTCCGCCGGTTCCACCCCCTCCGGTCCCTCCACCACCGGTGCCGCCACCGCCGGTTCCACCACCACCGCCATGGCCGCCGCCGCCGCCATGCTGGGCGGGATCCGCGGCCGGTTCAGCGAATGCAGCCAACCGGAGCATGGGCTGATGAGAGCCTCTTCCCGAATCGTGAAATCCAGCGAGTACATATGATCCTGGCACCGAATCGCTCGAAGGCAAAGCCAGACGGCTATGCGGCGGCGCCATGTCTGGAGTTACCAAGCCACGCACATCGATGGGATAGAGAGCAACGTTCGATCGATTACAGGTATCGATGACCGCAGTCAGTTCCGATTCATATTCGGGGTTCATTTTGAAACCGGAGGTCAGCATCACCAGCGACTTTCGGCCGGGCACAGTGGAAAGGCTCTTAGCCAGGCTGCGAAGAGCAAGCAACACAGTTTGGACGCCGAAGTCAGCTTCCGCATTACTCAG
>JBEKWP010000135.1:0-9562 GCA_049512915.1 Candidatus Sulfotelmatobacter sp. | reverse complement strand
ATTCGCGGCATGTTGCCGAGCAAGGCCCTGCCGCGCCCAAAAGGCAGATCGTAGCTATAGCTGAACTTCAGCACGGAGGGTATGTCGAACGTCGACAGGCTCCGTTCCAGGAACGGCTTGTTGGGATTCTGGATGCTGGTGAAGCTGCCCAACCAGGTTACGTTGTCGTCGCCTACCGAAGCATCGTCAATCGACTTCGACCAGGTGTAGTTGACCACGAACTCCAGGCCATTGCTGAAGCGCTTGTTCGCGCTGATCTGCAACCCGTGGTAGGTCGAATTAGCAATCATCTGCACATCTGTACTAACTCCAGTGAATTGCGGATAGGGGGACTCTATCTGAGAGACGGGAACCTGTGCTGCCGAGAGCGTGCTGTTCGGGTCGCTGATCGGCCCACCATTCAGTGAAGAGAGAGGATTAGCCACATAAGTGTTAAGGCAGTTTATCGTGAGGGTTTGGCACTGGTTGTTCGGGTTGGGGCCGGAGATAGGCAGAGTCTCGATCGAAGGACCAAAGATATCAAGATTATTGGCGCCACTGAAAGGTAGATGGGTTCCTTTCTTTCCGATATATTCGGCATCGAGAACCACGTTCCATGGCATTTGCCGCTCCACCCCAAGGGTCCAGCTTTGTTCGTAGGGTGTCAGGTTGGCGGCCGCGATGCGGAGCGGCCCATTGGCTCCGTAGCCGACATCGTTCAACAAGCCCAGAGAACTCCCAGCAGGCTGGTTTAATCCATTGGGAAACGGGTTGCTGAGGTGCAGGTAGGGAGTCGCGCCGTCGTTGTTGTAGGTGGAAATCACGTTGGTGTATTCGTTGAAACCTTGGCCGCCGTAGGGCACAACACCGCTGGCTCCCGAGCGTGACTGGCCGTAGTAAATCCCATAACCGCCGCGCACCACCATTTTCGGAGCGAACTGGTAGGCGAAGCCGAAACGCGGCTGGAAATCCTTCCAGTCCGTCACATAAGTGGTGCGCTCATGCGAGTTAGCAAAAACCTCGCCGCCGAGCAGTGGGCGGGTCACAGGGTTGCCGGTGACCGGATCACTGTAGGTGAACGAGCCGCCGTTTAGCGGGTTCACTGCATTCGGATTGAACCAGTTCTGGTGATTGAAGCGGTCGGTGCGCGGCAGCGAGACATCATAGCGCAACCCAAGGTTCAGGGTGAGTTTGGAAGTCAGTTTCCAGTTGTCCTGAGCGAAGGTGGCGTATTGATAATTTTCCGTCGCCGGCTGGAACTGGATTTCGTAGAAACTACTGCCGCCTCCCGATAGCTGGCCCATAAGAAAGCTGGCCATGGAGTCTCCGCCGCAATCCGTCAAATCGTCCACGAAGGGACACAACGAGCTGCCCGCGTTGTTGAACTGAAAGTATCCCAGCGGCGCATTTGTCTGGATGTAATTCTGCTGGTGCAGGCGGGCCTCAACTCCGAATTTCAGTTCATGCGCACCATGGATCTTACTCAAAAACGCACCCAGTTGACCGGTGGTCTGGCCCTGCTTGTAATTGCCGTACGGATCGTTGCCCGCATTGGGGAAGCCCGCCGCAAAATAATCGTTGATGAACATTGCCGGAACACCGTTGAAGCCATTCGACTTTAAATAGGATGGAAAACCGAGCGTACCGAGCGGGTTGGCATTCAGACTCGAATTGTAGGCGTAAATACGCATGGCGCCGCGCGTGATACCGAAGGTGGTGGTCAGCAGCAGGGTGGGAGTAAAGGTGTGGGTATCGTTAATCGCGAACACGTGCGCGGTGCTGTTGTTCGCTCCTCCGGCGCAAGGGTCAATGAAGGTCTTAAAGCAGTTGAATGGTGTATTGTGATTCCACTCCTGGGAGTATTTACCGCTCAACAAATTTTTCTGATTGAAACGATGATCAATTCTCACATCGAACTGCTCGTTATTGTAGGGAGTCGCGCCCGAGGCGATCCAGTTATCGTAGAGCGAACCATTCGGTATGTTCGGCTGAGGGAACAGGTTCAGCACGTTCTGAGCCACAGGATCGATCAGGTTGCCGGGGCCAGGGGCCGGTTGAAGGTTCGCCGGAAGATTCAGACTGCCCGGGCTATTGTAAAGGTCAACTCGGTTTCTGGGGATGAAAGTGCTACGAACCGGGCCGCCGTCACCAGAGTTATAGACGCCGGAGTACGGATCATAAAGCTGCCCAGCGATTAACGGGCTTCCCCCTTGCATACACATGCCGGTGGAGTCAAACGATCCACCCTGCGAGGTGCACACCTCGCCAAAATCGCCGGTGCGCATGGCGGCGCTGGGCACTCCTGCCTGGTAGGTGCCCATCGAGCTTTGAAGTGTTCCATCCCAGTCGAAGAAGAAGAAGGTCTTGTTCTTGAGAATCGGACCGCCAATGGTGCCGCCGAATTCATGCCGGTGCACGGGAGGAATCGGGATGCCGTAACGATCATTGAACCAGTCATTCGCGTCCGTAATCGTATTCCGTACGAAATCGTAGACGCTTCCATGGAACGTGTTGGTGCCCGAGCGCGTGATCATATTGATGATCGAAGCGCCGGAAAAGCCGTACTCCGCGCTGAAGTTGGACTGTTGCACTTTGAACTCTTCCACCGCTTCCGGCGAGGGAACATACACAGCTTGAGTCACGCCGCCGTTGGGCTCGAAGTTGGTGATGGAGGCGCCATCCGACAATATATCGGCGCTAGCCCCACGGCTTCCGTTGGAAACAAAATTCGTGCCGCCACAGTTGGGGCACTGATCGTCCACGTCGGTGACTCCGGGGGCGAGATAAGTCAAGTCCATCACGTAGCGATCGATGAGCGGCAGGTCATTGATGAACCTGCGGTCGACAACCTGGCCGGTCACCGCATCTTCGGTGTCGACGCTCTGGGTCTGGGCCGTCACGTCAATTTTTTGCGCCGCACTTGCGACCTTCAGCGTCAGATTCGCCGTCGGGTTCTCACTGACGTTCAGTCTGATGTGGGTGCGCACGGTTTTCTCAAACCCTTGCATCTCCGCCGTCACCGAGTACAATCCCGGAGGAATCGAAACAAAAACGTACCGCCCTTCGTTATCCGAGGTGGTCGTGAACTTGTACCCTTTCTGCTCATCGAGCAGCGTGACCTTTGCGCCCTGGATGGCGGCTGCCGACGTGTCGGTAAGGATGCCGCTCACCGTCCCGAAGTAGCCTTGGCCGAATAGCGCTGCCGGCAGCAGGACGATGACGGCGGTGATTAGAGTTCGCAGTATGCGCTGGTAGCTTTCCCGAAATGCAAATGTAAGAGCGGAGAGACTCACGTTGCCCCCTTGAGCCGGATGAACAAACGGGGCCGGTGCCCCCTTGTTTGCTGTCACATTCCGTCGAGGAACTTCCTCAAATGCAAAGCCCGTTCCCCCAATGCAAAACCAGCGAAAGCGGACCAGTCCCCAATTAAAACGATTCATTATGCACTTCCGAGGCGACGATGCAAAGGATTTTTGTGTAGGGTGCTCACTTGCGGCCGGGCACGACAGGTCTGATGTTGCCGGCGGCTTCTCGCAGCGCATGGACCGGAGTGTAGAGAACTCGCCGGTTTACCATGCTGCGCTCAGAAAGGCTGGGGTTCCCGTGGAGATGAACTTATATGCGCACGGCGGACACGCCGTCGGGCTCCGCCACAAGAAGTTTCCGGAGAGGGGATGGCGGCCTCAACTGGTGGAGACTTGGCTCAGGACGATCGCAATAGATTGCAGAGCAGGTGTTGGAATTGCATACTACAAGGTGAGACCGCTGGAAGCCCGGTGCGATGCTGTTCGAAACCAGGTAGCTGCCTGTTACCTGCTCAATCCACAGCCTCAAAATTTGGTGCGGAAGGGGGGATTTGAACCCCCACGCCTTTCGGCGCCACCCCCTCAAGATGGTGTGTCTGCCAGTTCCACCACTTCCGCACTTTGTAAACTTTAATCTATAAGCAGCCGGGTAAGGGCCCAACCCGGTATACACGCGCCGTCGCAACGCTTCATGTTATCGTGTCCGGCCACGGACTGCAACGTGAAGCAGTCTCTGGGCAGGTGATCTCACCTAAAGGAAACGGTGGGGAGATATTGACGCCCTGGTGTCACAGGTATCTGGAAAGGCGCCAGTGCGAGCCTGACCGGACAGGAGCACGCTTCAGTGGGCGCGCCCGCCCGGAACAGTCGCAGGGTTTCATCGGTTCCTAGTCTCCAGACGGCAACAGCATCTCTTCGGGCTCAAGGTCGATTCTGGTGGGCGTGTGGGGGCGGTCGCCAGGGACAGGCTGGCACGCGGCATCGGGACCGTGTTCCCGACGCAATAACGTCTTGGTTCCACCAAACTGTTCGGCTTCGGTTGATCCGCTCAGAGCCGTGGTTGACGCCAACCCGCTGCTGATGACCTGCTGCACCTGATCAAAGTAGCCGGTTCCTACAAATCGCTGGTGCTTGACCGCTTCATACCCAAACTGCGTTTCACGGCTGAACTCTTTCTCCTGCAGCCGCGAGTAGGCGGTCATGCCTGCGAGTTTGTATCCGCGCGCCAGTTCGAACATGCTCAAATTCAGCGCGTGGAACCCGGCCAGCGTCACGAACTGAAATTTGTAACCCATGCGTGCCAGTTCCGGCTGGAAGCGTGCGATGGTTTCTTCATCAAGCTTCTTCCGCCAATTGAAACTGGGCGAGCAGTTGTAAGCCAGCATCTTCTCCGGATACTTTGCATGAATCGCTTCGGCAAACTGCCGTGCTTCTCCGAGATCCGGATGCGAAGTTTCACACCAGAGCAGGTCGGCGTAGGGGGCATACGCCAGGCCGCGCGCGATGGCCGACTCAATGCCGCCGCGAATGCGGAAAAAGCCTTCCCCAGTGCGTTCTCCCGTGCAAAAAGCCCGGTCGCGCGGGTCGATGTCGCTGGTCAGCAACTGCGCGCTGTCGGCGTCGGTCCGTGCCATCACCAGGGTCGGCACGCCCATGACATCGGCGGCCAGTCGCGCGGCTACCAGCTTCTGCACCGCTTCCGTGGTCGGAACGAGCACCTTGCCGCCGAGGTGACCGCACTTCTTCGCCGACGAAAGCTGATCCTCAAAGTGCACGCAAGCCGCGCCCGCCTCAATCATCGATTTCATCAGTTCGAACGCGTTGAGCGTGCCGCCAAACCCGGCTTCCGCGTCGGCTACCAGCGGCGCAAACCAGGTTTGTGCGGGAGCGACCTTGCCTTCGGCGTGATGCACCTGATCGGCGCGCTGCAACGCGCTGTTGATGCGGCGGCAGAGATTCGGAACACTATCCGCCGGATACAGGCTTTGGTCGGGATACATCTGCCCAGCATTATTGGCGTCAGCCGCCACCTGCCATCCACTCACATAGATCGCCTTCAGTCCCGCCTGCACCTGCTGTACCGCCTGATTGCCGGTGACGGCGCCCAGTGCATTGACGTAGGACTCGGTTTGCAGCATCTCCCACAGACGCTCCGCTCCCAGGCGGGCGAGCGTATGCTCGATCTGCACCGAGCCCCGCAGGCGCAGCACGTCTTCCGGCGTGTATGGACGCTCGATTCCTCTCCAGCGCGGGTTGTTCTCCCACTCGTAGCTCAGACAATCCTGCGCCAGCGCGTACTGCGCAGTCTTTTCTTCATCGCTCATTAAAGGTGAGGGGGAATGCTGTTGGGTCGGGTTCTGCGTTCCGTTTTTCTTGGCGGACATCAGGTACTCTCCTGGGACCATATTTGTATGTTCAATATAGTGAACATACATTCATCATACTGGCGAAGAGTAGGTCAGGGCCAAGGGTCAGTCAAGTCCATCGTTCAATATACTGAACATACATTCATTTAATTGGCCGTATCAGGTAAAATAGCGGGAGTATGCCGGTTCTACCTGATTCTCCATCCGCGGCTGTGGAGCGCGCTCTAGCCATGCTGGAAGCCGTAGCCCAGGCGTCCGATGGCTTAAGCAACGCCGAAATCAGCCGCAAACTCAACATTCCAAAGAGTTCCGCCAGCTACATCCTGCGCACTCTCGAAAATCAGGGCTATCTCACTCGCGATGCCGAGTCGGGAAAGTACCGCGTAGGCCTGAAGATCCTGAGCCTGAGCCGGGGAGCGCTCGGAGGGCGCGACGTTCGCGGTGTGGCCTTGCCCATCATGCGCCACCTGACGCACCAGACCGGCCTGACGTGCCATTTGGCGGTTCTGGATGGGCCCGAAGCTGTCTACATCGAGAAGGTTGAGCCGGAGGGTTTCATCCGCATGGATACCTGGGTGGGACGCCGCATGCGCGTGCACGCCACCAGTGTCGGCAAGGCGATCGTCGCCTATATTCCTCTCGAGCAACTGGAAGAGATTCTGCGCAAGAGCGGGATGGAAAAACGCACGCCGAAAACCATTACGACCCGGCCGCGTCTGCTCAAGGAACTGGAGAAGGTTCGGGCCCAGGGCTATGCCGTCGACGATGAAGAGAACAACCTGGGCGCGCGCTGCGTCGGCGCCCCGATTTTCGATGAGCGCGGCTCCATCGAAGCCAGCCTGGGGTTGAGCGGCACTACGCAGCAGGTCAGTCCACAGACCATGCCACGCATTCTCGATGCGCTCAAAGACGCGGCCCGGCACATCTCCATGGGCATGGGATACCGAGTCTCGCAGCGCCGCGCCAGCGGCGCCTAGCCCGTTCCCGGAATCCGGCCGTCAGCTCTATGCCGATTCTCTGTACTCCGCCGCCGTTGCCGCGCTCGCCCTGAACGGTTGGCGCGGCAATGCCACCAGTACAATTCCCTGTCTCCGGTCATGCACCAGCGTCCACACTTCTGCGCACCGGTCACACAGCCAGTAGCGCTCCACCCGCCGGGGTTGCTGCCGCATATGAGGAGCGGGAGGAGCCTTCAGCTCTCCAGACCTACCCACAAATTCCGTCTCCACCAGAAACAGCTTGCCTTGGCGTAGTCGAAGAAATGGTCTTGAGCACGTCGAATTAGCGCAGTGGCTGAGCATCACGCCCTCCGCCGACCGCTTTTCAGCTCAGACTTTCCCCCGTTCGGACCTGGTCCGGGCTTGGTCTCTGAGACTTTCCACAGCAGTCAGATTCCGAGGTGCTTGCAGCTAAGCTGCCACACCATGTTGAAAGGAGAATTGGCTCGATTGCTCGGATTCGACACACTGTTCGGCTCGGGGTCCTATCCTCCATGCCGATTCATCGGCACCGTGACCGGCTTTCGTCGCCATCGGAACCCACCGAACGTCAGTGCGCTGTCGCCCCCATCACCCCCACGACCACTCCCACCACGCTCAGCACAATCCCCACGTGCCAGAAAATTCTCCGTCCGGAAAGCAGGGTGATCGAGGTCACGACCAGGCCAATCTCCAGAAACACTTCTGCAAGGTCGAAGAGATCGGCACGATTTCTCTCGGTCGCGACCTCCTGCTCCATCTTGCGCGCCTCGGTTTGAATTTCTTCCTTGTCGTGCTTGTAGCGTTCCGCTTCCTGCCCAGCCTTTTCCCGGAACTTGGCCATTGCCGCGGCATCATTGCTGGCCACCACCGCACTCAGATCGCCGAACAACTCATCTTCGTGCTCACGAATATTCTTGGCCTGGTAATACGCCCACTGATCGGATGACTTTGCCTGCAACACCACTTCCTCGGTGTGCGCCCGGTGCCCCAACAGAGACACTACCGCCACAAATACTGCCAGAACTGCCATGGTCAGCGAGACTGCAGCTAAGGACCGGTCCTCTCTGGCTTTTTCCGCATGTTCCCGTAACTCCTGAGCTTCGTCCGCCATGTTGATCCTCCAGTCAAAGCGTGGGTGGTGGTTGCTGGCCAGTTGCCAGTTTTCAGTGTAGGCACTTAGTGTCTCATCAAAAGTCGAGTTGCCGCGCGACGGATTGCGAATCCGTACTGCCCACGGGACAACGCCTCATTCCCCCATCACTTTCACAATCACCCGTTTGTCGCGCTGCCCGTCAAATTCGGCATAAAAGATTCGTTGCCAGGTGCCCAGGTCAAGCTTGCCTGCCGTGATCGGCACGATCACCTCAAGACGGATCAGCAATGCCTTCAGGTGGGAATCACCGTTGTCCACACCGGTATCGTGATGCTTGTAGTTCTTGCGGAACGGAGCCAGATGTTCCAGCCATTGATCAATGTCTTCAATCAGGCCGCTTTCATTGTCGTTTACGTAGACGCCGGCAGTGATGTGCATGGCGGAAACCAGCACCATCCCTTCTTTCGCACCGCTCCTGCGCACACATTCTTCCACTTGGGGCGTGATGTGGACGTATGCACGATGCGTCTTGGTGTGAAACTTCAGGTATTCGGTAAGAACTTTCATTGGTCATTCCCGTTTACCCAGGCAGTCACAAACCCGAAAAAATCAGCCACCTGACGGATTGCCATCCATCTCACATTGGTGCTGCGCGAATTGAAGTTTGAGGTTTTCCGCTGCGCCGCCCACGCGTTTCAGCACCTCGAGAGACACCTTGAATTCGCGATTGCACGAAGTGCAGACCGCGACGGCCGGAGCAGTTCCGAGCCACTTCAGCACGCGTAGATTGCGTTTCGGCATGACGCGGTCCGCGCGGTGCTACCGCATGGTCTCTTCAATCTCCGAAATCCAGTTAGGACGCTTCAACACTTCCCGCGGCTTCGGACCATCCGCTGCACCCACGATTCCATCCTGCTCCATCAGATCGATCAAGTGCGCGGCGCGGCCGTAGCCGATGCGCAGCCGCCGTTGCAGCAGGGAAGTCGACGCTTTCCCAAACTCCACCACCAGCTTCACGGCATCCTGATAAAGGGGATCGTCTTCGCCCCCGCTCTCAGATCCCTCAACCCCATCGCCGCTGCCACTTCCGGCCTCGCGCTCGTCTTTCGGGGGCTCGAGGAATTGCTGCTGATACTCCGCCGAACCTTGCTGCTTCCAGAATTCAACCACCGCCGCAATCTCTTTCTCCGTGACCAGCGGAGCGTGCAGCCGGTGCACCCGCGCCGATCCCGAGGGCAGATAGAGCATGTCGCCTTTGCCGAGCAGAGCCTCCGCGCCGTTCGCGTCGAGAATCGTCCGCGAATCCACTTTGGTCGCGACGCGAAACGAAATGCGCGCCGGGAAGTTCGCCTTGATCAAACCCGTAATCACATCGACCGACGGACGCTGCGTCGCCAGCACCAGGTGAATTCCCACCGCCCGCGCCATCTGTGCCAGCCGCGTAATCGACTCCTCGACGTTCGAGGAATCGAGCATCATCAGGTCGGCCAATTCGTCGATGATGATTACGATGTAGGGAATCGGCTTGTCGTCGGAATCCTCTTCAAACAAACTAGGAGTTCCCTGGTCGAACAGCCGGTTGTATTGGTCGATATTGCGCACGCCCTTGGCCGCGAGCAGTTTCAACCGCCGTTCCATCTCACGCACGGCATTGCGCAGCGCATTCGCCGCCAGCTTCGGTTCGGTGATGATCGGAGTATAAAGGTGCGGCACACCTTCGTAGTTGCCGAGTTCCAGCCGCTTCGGATCCACCAGAATCAGCCGTACCTGTTCCGGCGTCGCCTTGTACAGGATCGACATGATGAAGGCGTTGATCGCAACACTCTTGCCTGAACCGGT
>JBEKWP010000134.1:0-10865 GCA_049512915.1 Candidatus Sulfotelmatobacter sp. | reverse complement strand
AGGTATACTATGATTTCGAGATGTCGAATTGCCACAATCGTTCGAGCTGCTCGGCTTCCACGATGGGATAGAGCAACACAATCTCTGAAGGAATTTCTAGGCTTTAGGACCCCTGCCATGTTCACCAAGACCACAATCGCACAGTTGTCCGACCTCACTTATCGGCCCGACGCCAAGCTACAGGTCTGCTTGTTGCCTTTGGCTGGTATTTACTGGGAAGACGAGATGCCGGACCTGCATCAGATTATGAAAATCCCCAAGGACGATCGGAACCAGATGTTTCGACTCTTCGGTATCCGGGTGAGACTCTGGAAGGGCGAGGTTTTGTCTGCGGATGAGCAACTTTTCTGGGACACCTCGCGTTCACAGATGCCTTCGTGGGCGCTCTTTCAACGACAAACAATTTCAGACGATGATCGACGCGCCCAGGACGAGGCTGAACAAGCCGCGACTGACGATCTCGGAGAGCTTTTTGATCGTGCTGACAAAGTTAGCAATAGCACAAAGGACGGGCTTCAGAGGTTTACCGCAACATTCCATTTGAACAAAGAAAAGCCGTGAAAGAGTCCCGTGGTTCAGATTAAGCGCCTGCTCTGCGTGGCGGGGGAACGCACACGCATATTGCCAGGGAATTTTCCTGGGTTAGGTACTCAGAGGAAAAAGGGGTGTGGAGTCCCGAGCTTCGGGCCGGAGCATTTTAGCCAGGGAATTTCAACGCCGCAAACGCCCGCTGCTGGATCTTGCCCTGCTCCTGCCCAGGGAGCCCTTAAAGAGCAAGGCACCACCTTCGTATTCTATTCGCCAAAGCCTCAAGCAGGCCCACGGCTGAGCCTTGGATCTCGGGTGACGGGTTTTTGGATTGTCCAAATCATCCCGGAGGCTCCTAGGCGGGTTTCCGAAGGGATCGGTTAGGTCCTCGCCGGGGAGGGGCCACGCGTATAGGGGGAAAATTCACTAAGCTGTTCGGCACTCAAGGGTTCAAAGGTTGTTATGGCTGCACTGGAGGAAAAGCGTGAATGCAGGATCAGCGACAGCGAATGGAACTCTACCCAGCTTCCAACCCAGCTTTGACCCTTCTGCCTTCTGTAGGTGAGTTTCAGGCACTGGGGACCCGCTTGGGAAGCGCGTAGAATCACGCGATGCTTCTTTTGAGTCGTGCTCCGAAGGCAGATGCTCTATCCAGTTGAGCTACGGGCGCGTAGGGGAAGCGAGCCGGACGCGCGATTCATGCGTCGCAAAGAACCCTTCGGCTTCGCTCAGGGCAGGCTGCGACGCGTCGCGCGGCTCGATCAAATCCTTCGTTCGCGCAAAAAGCGCGCTCTCTCAGGATGACAATCGACTTCTTCCCTGCGACATTTTACTCCATCTCGAAGCTGAGGTAGGTCAGGCCGTCGGAGCGTTCGACCTGGAGGACTACGGGGTCGCCTGGCTTGAGGGTGAGGAGGGCGGAGCGCAGAGCGTCCATGGAGGTGATGGGAGTGGTGTTGAGGGCGTGGATGATGTCGCCGGTTTCGAGGCCGGTGTCGGAGAGGATCAGGTCGGCGGCGCGGCCGAGGACGACGACGCCGGAGGGAATGCGGAGGGTGCCGATTTTGCTGCGCAGGTCGTCGGTTAGATCGGTGGCCAGGATGCCGAGGCGGGGGATCAGATTTTTTTCGGGATCGGCAGCGTCGAAGAGTTGATCCATCTGGTCGCGATGCTCGATGGCCGGGACGTAGAGAGTTTTCTTCTGGTCGCCGCGCAGGATTTCGAGCTTCAGCACTTGATCGAGGCGGTGCAGATACAGGGCTGAAGTAAGCTGTGGAAGAGTTTCGATGTGGCGGTCGTCGGCGGCGATGACGATATCCTGCACCTGAAGGCCGGCCGAGGCGGCGGGGCCGTCGGGCTTGACATCGGCGATGATGACTCCCCAGCGCTGGGAGAGTTTGAGGCCGTCGGCCAGAGTGGGCGTGATTTCCTGGGCAACCGCTCCGATCTCGGTGCGATGAACGTGGCCGTACTTGCGCAAGCTGTGGTAGACGAAATCGACGATGCGGGCGGGAATGGCGAAGCCCAAACCCTCGCTGCCTCCGCCTTCGGAGAGAATGAACGTGTTGATGCCGAGGACGGCTCCGTTCATATCAACCAGCGGTCCGCCGCTGTTGCCCGGGTTAATGGGAGCGTCGGTCTGGATGTAGGTGATGGGCTTATCGGGATCGGCCTGGCGGGACACGGCGCTGACCACGCCCATGGTGACGGAGTTCTGCAGGCCCTCGGGACTGCCGATGGCGAATACCAACTGGCCTACACGAGGACGCTGTTGCGCCAGCAGGACCAGCGTGGGGAGATCTTTTTCGTCGATCTTGAGGAGGGCGAGATCGGTTTCCTTGTGGACGCCCACGAGGCGGGCTTCGAGGATGTGGCGCCTGCCCGCGGCCAGGGAGCGAGCGGGATCGATGGGCAGGGGCAAGGCGACACGGATGCGCTGCGCGCCTTCGACTACGTGGGCGTTGGTCACGATGTAGCCGTTGGGGTCGACGATAACGCCGGAACCTACCGCGTGCTGGCGCACGATGAGAGCGGTCTCGGAGCGGTTTTGTTCGTGGAGCGAGCCGTAGCCGGTTACGAGGATCTGGACCACCGCGGGAGAGACTTTCGCGGCGAGGTTTTCGAGGGCATCGTTGAATTGCGCCAGGGTCTGGCGTGATGCAGAGGCGGAGTCGTCCGGGGTTGGCTTCGATGTTTCTCCAGCAAGCTTCGTGGCGGGAGTCGGGGTTGCGGGCTGCTGCGCGAGGAGACATGTGGTTGAGGCGAGAATAGTTGAGGCTAGAACAAGGGCCGCCGTTTTGCAGAAGGAACGGCGCGGGCGACGCAGCGCGAGCCCGTGGAAGAAGGATGGGCGAGGCATGAGTGATCTCCGGGATGAGAAACTTCTATTAGACGTTACCATGCGGGGTTCGGTTGCGGCGTGACGGCATGGTTCTTGCGGGAGTGTCGAAGCTTCCAAAAGTGGGCTGAGTTCAACTAATCTCGATTCGCGGAGGGGTTCCTGTCTATACCTATTGAAGATTACGCGATGATCGGCGACTGCCATACGGCTGGCCTGGTGTCGAAACAGGGTTCGATCGACTGGCTCTGTCTTCCGCACTTTGATTCGGGCGCGTGTTTTGCGGCGCTGCTGGGGACTGCAGAAAACGGGAAGTGGTCGATTTCACCGGCCGAGCCGATCCGAAGCATTCGGCGCCAGTATCGGGAGGGAACTCTGATTCTGGAGACTGAGTTTGAGACCGAAAGCGGATCGGTGAAACTGGTCGACTGCATGATGTCACGCCTGGACATGCCGGAACTTCTGCGCGTTGTCGTCGGCACCCGAGGCCAAGTCCGGATGAAGTTGGAACTGGTGATTCGATTCGATTACGGGGCGGTGGTGCCATGGGTTCGGCGGGAGGGAAATGGGATTTCCGCCATAGCTGGTCCGGACATGCTGCGGTTGCGGGCGGATGTGCCGCTTCACAGTGAAAACATGAAGACCGAGGCGGAGTTCACCGTTGCGGCAGGACAAAGGGTTGCGTTCAATCTGACCTGGTATCCCTCGCATCAGCATGAACCTGCGGCGGTGAACATTGACGACGCGATTCAGAACACGCAGAAATGGTGGAGGGAATGGTCGGATCGCTGCGCTTATCAGGGAAAATGGCGGGACGCGGTGCTGCGCTCGCTGATCACGTTAAAGGCGCTGACATTTCTGCCCACGGGGGGGATCGTAGCAGCGCCAACAACTTCACTGCCTGAACTCCTGGGCGGCGTGCGCAATTGGGACTACCGGTTTTGCTGGGTGCGAGATGCGACTCTGAGCCTGCAAGCGCTGCTCAAGGCCGGATATCTAGAAGAGGCGCGAGAGTGGCGGGAATGGCTTCTGCGCGCGGTCGCCGGCAGCCCCTCCGAACTTAACATCCTTTATGGCCTTCACGGCGAACGCAGGCTCACGGAACTGGAACTGCCGTGGCTGCCGGGATATGAGGAATCCGTCCCGGTGCGAATCGGCAATGCGGCTTACAAACAATTTCAACTGGATATCTTTGGGGAGGTGGCCAACACGCTTTTTGAGGCGCGCGAAGCCGGGCTGGGGCCGCCGCAGCATGAGCGTCACGAAGTTGCCCTGGCGATGCTGGAATTCCTGGAGACGGGCTGGAAACAGCCCGATGAGGGGATTTGGGAGGTGCGCGGTCCGCGGCGGCATTTCGTCCACTCGAAGATGATGGCGTGGGTCGCGGTCGATCGCCTGACGAAGATGGCGGAGTTGGGCCGCTTCGCCGTGGATATCCCGCGATGGAAAAAACTTCGCGATGCCATTCATGAGCAGGTTTGCCGGCAGGGTTTTGATGCGGATATGAATTCTTTTGTGCAGTATTACGGAGGCAAACACCTCGACGCCAGCATCCTAATGATGCCGCTGGTTGGCTTTCTTCCGCCCGACGATGCGCGCGTAATCGGCACAGTGAAGGCCGTGGAAAACCACCTGGTGGAGAACGGCTTTGTCGGACGGTATTCGCAGGATCCCGCCGTAGACGGAATGCCCCATGGAGAAGGAACGTTTCTGCCCTGCTCATTCTGGCTGGCAGACAATTACGAGCTGCAGGGCCGGCATGCGGACGCAGTGCGGATGTTCGAGCGGCTGCTGGACATTCGGAACGACGTCGGTCTTCTCTCTGAAGAATATGATCCCATCGCAAAACGCCAGTTAGGCAATTTTCCTCAGGCGTTTTCTCATGTTGGTTTGGTGAACACAGCCTTCCATCTGACCCGGCGATCGAGCCAGCCTACCGGGCGCGAGTGAAGCGGACGGGCCGGGCAGAGCCTACCGTTCAGCCTCGGTTGAGGGGTGAACCTGTTGACGAGTGAACCAGTTGACCCGTGAACCAGGTGACCTGTGAACCAGGAAATTCCCCCCCAAGAGCAAGGTCAAAAGCGTCGGACATGAGTGTCCGACCCACACGAGCATGTCATGGGGGAATCTAGGTTCTACCCTTAACTAACTCGTAATCAGGCTTTTATCCGGGTTGCATCCATGATATAACCTGCCGTAAGCAACAAAAGTGGCTGATCCGCCTGCCAGTGGCGTATTCTGGAGGGGTTGGCTGGGCTTAGCGAGGGTGTAAAGATTGAGCCACGAAATAGGAGGCACTGTGTCCGAAGCACGGACCGGAAAACGGTTTCCACTGGAATTGCCGATCAAGATTCACGATGAGCATGCCAGCGGCGACACTAAAGGGCTTACAGGAAATCTGAGCGCGGCGGGAGTTTATATTCGCGCGGACGCGTCGCTGGAAATTGGTTCGCCGGTGGAGTTTGAGATCACGCTGCCGCCGGACGTCACCGGGGGGCAGGAGAATGTGGTGATTCAGTGCAAGGGGCGCGTGGTGCGCGCCGACCCAACGGGGACCAGCGAAGAAGGCCGGGGTGTGGCCTGTGTGATTGATTCGTATGAGTTCGTCAGGAACTCGTAATTAAGGAAGCGAGCCAAACGCGCTGGTCTTGCGTCGCAAAAAGCGCGACCCGTCGGCGCGCTTCGCTTGCTCAGGGCAGGCAGCTTCGCGCGGCTCGCTCAGATCCTTCGGCGGGCAAAAGGCGTCCGCCTCAGGATGATAGTGCCGGGATTTTAATACAAGTTTTGGGGTATCGATAACATGCTCAAACTGATTCTGGCCGATAACCAGGCAATCTTCCGCGCCGGCATCGCCAAGGTGCTTGCGGTGGAAGACGAGATGCGGATTGTGGCGCAAGCCCAGACGCAGGAGCAGATGTTCATGGCTCTGGACAAATTCCGTGCCGCGGTGCTGGTGGTGGCGGCGGGCTTCCACAACGACTTTGCCGCGATCGTACAGTCGGCGAACCGGGCCAAGACCCGGGTGGTGGTGCTGGCCGATACGGGCGAGAGCGCGCAGCGGCACATGGCGAACGGCGCGCATGGCGTGGTCTACCGCAACGTGACCAGCGCGGCGCTGGTCGACTGCGTGCGCAAGGTGGCACGCGGCGAGACCTGGGTGCAGGATGTGGCGGTGCCGAGCGAACTCACCGAGAACGATATGGTGGGGCTGCGGGTGCGCGACCGGCTGACGGCGAAAGAACTGCGCATTGTGGCGCTGATTGTGCAGGGCTACAAGAACAAAGAAATTGCCACGCAGCTGGGGACTACCGAGCAGGTCATCAAAAATTATCTGCGGAATGTGTATGACAAGATCGGCGTGTCGGACCGGCTGGAGCTGGCGCTGTTTACCATCCATCACCGGATTTTGAATGAGGCGGCCGCCGCTACTACTGCGGGGCCTGCGCCTCAGCCTCCGGCTGGGGTTATGCCTTAACGAGTGTGTAACTTTATTCGACAAGGCCGCCTTTGCAGGCGGCCTTTTTGTTTGTGGGTTGACACGGAGTGGCTCCCTCAGCGGCTAAAGCCGGAGTCTTTTCGCAGCCCCAACGGCACGACTGAAGTCGTGCCCTTCCCGATCTGTGCTCCCGCAGGAATCTGTGCCCCTCCATGAAGCAATTTGAGAAATTCTCTCTAAGCGCATCGTTCCATTCCGTGCGGCATCCATTCTTTATGGAATTTCGAACGTTGGGACGCTCTGGATTGAAAGTACCCGCTTTGAGTTTTGGGACGGGAACGTTTGGCGGGTCGAATGAATTTTTTCGCGCGTGGGGCGCCAGCGATGTGGCTGAAGCGACGCGGCTGGTGGACATCTGCCTAGAAGCCGGGGTGAACCTTTTCGATACGGCGGATGTTTACTCGGACGGACTATCGGAAACAATCCTGGGGAAAGCGGTTGCGGGACGGCGCGATGCCGTCTTGATCTCGACCAAGGCGACGTTTCGCATGGGGCCGGGGTCGAACGATCTGGGGTCGTCGCGCTATCACCTGATCAAGGCTTGTGAAGCCAGCTTGCGGCGTCTGGGCACGGATTACATCGACATCTATCATCTGCACGGGTTTGATGCGTTGACTCCGGTCGAGGAAGTTCTGAGCACGCTGAATCAACTGGTGGTGAGCGGGAAGGTTCGATACATTGCCTGCTCGAATTTTTCGGGATGGCATTTGATGAAGTCGCTTGATGTTGCGGATAAGTTTGGCTGGGCGCGCTACTCGGGCCATCAAGTTTATTACTCGCTGATTGGCCGGGAGTATGAGTGGGAATTGATGCCGCTGGCATTGGACCAGGGAGTGGGGGCGCTGGTGTGGAGTCCGCTGGGCTGGGGGCGGTTGACGGGGAAGATTCGGCGCGGAAAACCTTTGCCGGCGGAGAGCCGGCTGCACAAGACGGGTGGGCTGGGTCCGCAGGTTTCGGACGAGCATCTGTACAAAGTGGTGGACGCGTTGGATGCGGTTGCGAAAGAGACGGGGAAGAGTGTGCCGCAGGTGGCGCTGAACTGGCTGCTGCAGCGTCCATCGATTTCGACGGTGATTTTTGGGGCGCGGAATGAGGAGCAGTTGCGGCAGAACCTGGGCGCTGCGGGATGGAATTTAACTGCTGCGCAGGTTGCGAAGTTGGATAAAGCCAGCGAGGTGACGCCGGTTTATCCGTACTGGCATCAGCGGCAGTTTTTGGAGAGGAATCCGGCGCCGGTGCCGGGAAAGAGCGAATGAGGAAGCGAGCCGGACGCGCGACTATTGTGCCGCAAAAAGCGCGGCACATCGCGCGGCTCGCGTGGGTCCTTCGGCGGGCAAAAACGCCCGCCTCAGGATGACAATCAAATTTTCTCCGCTACTGACTTTGCTTGTGTAAACAGGTACAGATAATCCGGGCCACCGGATTTTGAATCGGTGCCGGACATGTTGAAGCCGCCGAAGGGGTGGGCGCCTACCATGGCTCCGGTGCATTTGCGGTTGATGTAGAGATTGCCTACGTAGAAGTCGCTTTTGGCGCGGTCAATCTTGTCGCGTGATTTGGTGTAGATGGCGCCGGTGAGGCCGAACTCGGTGTCGTTGGCAATTTCGAGAGCATTGTCGAAGCCGCGGGCTTTGATGACTGCGAGCACCGGGCCGAAGATTTCTTCCTGCTCCAGTTTTGACTTGGCCGGGATGTCGGCGATCACGGTGGGCTGAATGAAGTAGCCTTCGCCGGCTTCGGTGGCACGATTGCCTCCGGTCAAGACTCGTCCATCTTTTTTGCCTTGCTCGATGTAGGCGAGGATGGTCTTCATCGAGCCTTCGTTGATCACTGCGCCCATGTTGGCGTTTTCGGCGGGATCGCCGACAGTGATTTTTTCTACGCGGGTTTTGAGTTGTTCGAGGAATTTGTCGTAGATGCGTTCGTCGACTATGGCGCGGGAGCAGGCTGAGCACTTCTGGCCCTGGAAGCCGAATGCAGCCTGGGCTACGCCTTCGACGGCGGAGTCGATGTCGGCGTCGGCGTCGACGATGATGGCGTCTTTACCTCCCATTTCGAGGATGGTGCGCTTGATCCAGAGCTGGCCGGGGGCTTGGGTGGCGGCGGTTTTGTTGATGTGGAGGCCTACTTCGCGGGATCCGGTGAAGGCTACGTAACGCGTTTTGGGATGCGCGACTACGGCATCGCCGAAGCTGGCTCCCGCGCCGGGGCAGAAATTTACGACGCCTTCGGGCATGCCGGCTTCTTCGAGTAGTTCGACGAATTTCGCGGCGATGGTGGGGGAATCGCTCGAGGGCTTCAGGATTACGGTGTTGCCGCTGACGATGGAGGCGACCACCAAGCCGGCCATGATGGCGCAGGGGAAATTCCACGGCGGGATTACCGCGCCTACGCCTAGCGGAATGTAGGCGAGCGTGTCGCGCTCGCCGGGCATTTGCACCGGGGGTTCGGCTTTGGCGAAGCGCAGGGCTTCGCGGGCGTAGAACTCGCAGAAGTCGATGGCTTCGGAGATATCGGCATCGGCTTCGCCCCAGTTCTTGCTGACTTCGAAGACAAGCCAGGCCATGTGCTCCATTTTGCGCTCGCGCAGCAGGTCGGCGGTGCGGAACAGGAGCGCGGCGCGCTCTGCGATGGGAGTGTACTTCCAGGAATCGAATGCTTTCAGCGCGGCGGCCATGGCCGGCGCCACATGTTCTTTGCCGGCCTTCTGATGAATTCCTACGATCTGCGACGGCTTCGCGGGGTTCAGGGATTTGATCTTGTCGGTGGTCTTGACGCGCTGGCCGCCGATGATGAGGTCATACTCGCGGCCGAGCTGGCCGCGAACTCGCTCGATGGCGGCGCGCATCTTGCGGGCGTTGTCTTCCTTCTTGAAATCGAAAAAGGGCTCGTTGATGAAGGGGCCTTGATGGGATGCGGCCGGGCGCGGGCGCGTGGGGAGTTCCAGGGTGGCCATGGGGTTTCCTTTCGGAGCTAGTTCTTCAAAGTCTGGGGCTTGGAAAGTCGGACGTGCTCAACTATTTTACACCTCCGGTGAGCGACCGACACTGTCAGGCGGTGCCGGCGAATGCACAGGTCCTTCGGCTCGAAAAAAACGCGGGCCTCAGGATGATAAGGAATCTGGTTTGGATTCCATCAGACTGAGGCGAGTGATAGACTCGAACCTTTTCATGGTGCACTTCTGAGGTAGTCACATGGAGATTCGGAGGGTGGGTGTAGTCGGCGCTGGAACCATGGGTAACGGCATCGCGCAAATCTTTGCTCGCGCCGGTTATTCGGTCGTCTTGTGCGATGTGGAGCAACGGTTTCTGAATCGCGGGCTGGAGACCATCATCAGGAATCTCGACCGCGAGGTGACGAAGGACAAGATTTCAGCCGAGGACAAGGAGTCGGCGCTGCGGCGAATCGATCCCGTGACCGACCGCGCCAAGCTGGCCGAGTGCGACTTCATTGTCGAGGCGGCTACCGAAAAGATTGAGATCAAGACGGAGATTTTTCGCGATCTGGACCGGGTGGTGCGGCCGGAAGTGATTCTGGCTTCGAATACTTCTTCGATTTCTATTACCAAGCTCGCCGCGTTGACCAAGCGTCCTGACAAAGTGATTGGGATGCATTTCTTTAATCCCGTTCCGGTGATGAAGCTGGTGGAGGTGATTCGCGGGCTGGCCACTTCTTCGGAGACTTTTTCTGCGGTGCGCGACCTGGCCGTGAAGCTCGAGAAAACGCCGGTGGAGGTGAACGACGCTCCGGGATTTGTTTCGAACCGCGTGCTGATGCCTTTGCTGAACGAAGCCATGTATGCGGTGATGGAGGGCGTGGCTACGGCTGAGGCAGTGGATGAGGTGTTCAAGCTGGGGATGGCGCATCCGATGGGGCCGCTGACTTTGGCTGACTTTATTGGACTCGATGTTTGCCTCGACATTATGCGCGTGCTGCAGGATGGGCTGGGCGATCCTAAGTACCGGCCTTGTCCGCTGCTGATCAGGATGGTGGATGCGGGGTGGTTGGGGAAGAAGAGCGGGCGGGGGTTTTATCGGTATTAATTAGAGTCCCCCGGGGCTAAAGCGCGTTTCGATCGTGCGCTCTTACGCGGCGCTGAAGCGCCGCTCTTCCACGTTACTGGATGCGTTCGTGACTCTTCTATTATGAGAACCCCCCCGGACAGAATGATAACTGAGCCAGTTTCGCAGTCAGCCCAAAGCGATGCCCCGTTCTACGTTCTGGCTGCGCTGGCGGGCATAGGCACGGGATGGGTGGATGTCGCCATCGATGACTTACTTTTTACCGCGCTGCTGGTGTTGATGGCTTGCATGCTGCTGGGGATGCTGCGGCCGCGCTGGCCCTGGCGGTGGGTGGTTGTGGTCGGGATGTTTATTCCTTTAGCCGAGCTTGTTGCTTATCTGGTTCTTGCCGTGAAGCCCGCGCGGGCGCAGGTGTATGGATCGTTTCTGGCGGCGCTGCCGGGGATTGCCGGGGCTTATGGCGGGTCGCTGATGCGCGGAG
>JBEKWP010000133.1:0-9802 GCA_049512915.1 Candidatus Sulfotelmatobacter sp. | reverse complement strand
CTTCCGCCGCAGCGATATCGCCTTCCACCGCCACTTCACCTTCCACTGCGCCTTCCACCGCCGCACCCAGCTCCAGGCTGGCAAAGTAATTATTCACCGCAAGACTGATTTTTTCCACGGTCTTCGGCCCAATGCCCTCAATCGCCTCCAATTGTTCCGGCGTCATATCGGCCAGCGCTTCCACCGTGCTCACGCCGGCGGCATTTAGTTTCTCCACCAGTCCTTCACCCAGGCCCGGCACACTTTCCAGCGGCGTAGCCGTCTGCGTGACCATCGCCGACATCTGCTGTTCCACTTCCTGCCGCTTTTCTTCCTCGCTCTTGATGTCGATCTTCCAGCCCAGCAGCTTGGCCGCCAGCCGCACGTTCTGCCCCTTCTTGCCGATAGCAAGGGAAAGCTGGCTGTCGTCGACTACAACTTCGAGATGCTTGCCTCCGGAATCGACCACGGTGACCTTGCTGACTTTCGCCGGCTGCAAAGCTTTCTCGGCAAACGTCACCGCATCTTCGTGATACTCGATGATGTCAATCTTCTCCCCATGCAGTTCGCGGATGATCGACTGCACGCGCATTCCCTTCATGCCCACGCAGGCGCCCACCGCATCCACGTCCTTGTCTTTCGACATGACGGCAATCTTCGTGCGCTCCCCGGCCTCGCGGGCGATCGCGCGAATCACCACCGTCCCGTCATAAATCTCCGGAACTTCGGTCTGAAACAAATGCTGCACCAGGTCAGGCACGGCACGAGAAACTACCACGCCCGGTCCCTTCGAAGCTTTCTCCACCCGCGCAATCACCACCCGCACCCGCTCGCCGATGGCAAACGATTCCAGCCGCGACTGCTCCTTGCGCGGCATGCGCGCTTCCGCCTTGCCAATGTCGAAGATCACATCCGGACCTTCCACCCGCTTTACAGTCGCATTCACTACTTCGTTCACGCGTCCGATGTACTCGTTGTAGACGGTGTCGCGTTCCGCCTCGCGCACTTTCTGGAAGATCACCTGCTTCGCCAGTTGCGCCGCAATGCGGCCGAGAATTCCTTCCGTGACCTTCGGCGTCCGCAACTCTCCGCCAACTTCCAGGTTCGGGTCCACCTTGCGCGCATCTTCCAGCGTAATCTGCAGCAGCGGATCCTCCACCTGCTCCGGAGTCTCCACCACCGTCTTCACAGCAAAGGCATTGATCTTGCCCGTTTCTTTATCCAGCTCGGCGCGCAGGTTTTCCTGCGTCTTGTAGTACTTGCGCGTCGCCATGACGATGGCGTCTTCCACCGCGCTCACCACAATCTGCGGATCAATCCCTTTTTCGCGGCTCAACGCGTCGATCGTGTTGTAAAGCTCACTAGCCATAAAAGATTCCGTTATGAAGCCGACCGCGTCCTGCAGGTTTTTAGGTCTCAGGTCTTGGGTTTGCCTAAGACCTAACACCTAAGACCCGCTTCTAGATTTCCGGCACCAGATTCGCCTTCTCGACATTAGCGAATTCAATCCCGATCTTCTGCCCTTGTTCCGCGCCCGCCGCGCCCATCTTCATCTTGCGGCGCGACTTGTGGCTCGAAACGCTCAAATCCAGCGTCAGGCGGCCATCGTGAAAACTTTCCAGCCGCCCCTCAAAGTACCGGTTGTTGCCCACCGGATGCCTCGTCGTAAGCTTCACCCGGCTGCCGACAAAACGCTCAAACTCAGCCGCCTTCGTCAGCTTCCGGTCCAACCCTGGCGATGAAACTTCCAGCGTGTAGCTTGTCGGAATCGCATCCTCGACATCGAGGATGGTCCCAAACTCGCGGCTGAAGTTTGCGCAATCTCCATGCGTAACTCCTGCCAGCACGTCACCACTCGCCGCTCCGGGCTTGTCCAGAAACACGCGCAGCATGCGGGCCTTGCCGCTCCCGCGAAACTCCAAGTCGACCACTTCCAGCCCGCTGGAGGCCGCTACCCGCTCCGCTATCTCTCGTACCCGATCAAGCTCAAGTGCCATGCATCCAATAACTTGCAGCCAAGCCCGCCCAGCCGATTCCTCGGCAACGAAAAAGTGGGCTTGCGCCCACTGGTGTGCTTCGCCAAACTCCGGTACTACACAACAGTTCTCAGTTTTCTAATATACGCTCGGAAGGGGGTAAAAGACAAACGCCGCGCCAGGCAAGAGCAGGTCTTCAGCCCTGCGTTGACGGCAGTCGTTTCGTACTGCGCTTCAGCCCCCGAGGGACCTCATCAATGCTGCGCGTCAGAACTTTTCCCCGGCCCCAAAATCGCCCGCCCCGGAAACAGATCCCGCATAATCTTCCCTTCATCGACTACGAGCGTCCCTCCCACCACCAAATACCGCACGCCCACACTCGGCTCCATCGGCTTCTCAAAAGTAGCCCGGTCGCTGATAGTCGCCGCATCGAACACCACAATGTCAGCGTCGCATCCTTCCTGCAATCGGCCTTTCCGCCGCGCCGCCGGCGTCGACCGCTCCAGCATCTCGGCCGGCATAAAGCTCATCTTCCGGATCGCATCCATCAGCGTCACGGTTCCCTTCTCGCGCACATATTCCCTCAGGACCCGCGAATAAGTCCCGGCATTGCGCGGATGCCCTTCCGCGCCATCGCTTGCGATCATCACCAGCGGATGCGGAATCACCTTGTCCACAATCTCCTGCGTGTTCGCGAAAACCAGCACCCACTGCGTCGCAGTGGAATTATGCAGCTCGTCGAACCGCTGTTTGGTGAGGTGCTCGCCAGTATCCGGAAGCACGAGATCGCCGTAATCGATGCCGAGTTTCTCCCGCCATCCAGGATTGAACAAAGCAGAGTTCACTGCAGTCATGCCTGCGATGTAGGGATACGCCTCAGTGGTCACATCCAGCCCGCGGGCACGCGCTCCCTCCACCATCGAGAGGCACTCCATCGAATCGCGCAGGCAAGTGCTGTTGATGTGAACGATGTGCAGAGCAGCTCCTGTGATCGCAGCTGCTCCGATCACTTCGCTGACCGCCTCAATCGAGGACCCCGGCTCGACCCGTCCCGCGCTGCGCATGTGGGTGTAAACCGGCAGCCCCCGCTCGGCAGCCAGGCGGAACATATCAATCACTTCCAGCCGGGTCGCTCCCGGGACATACTGAATCCCCATACCAACGGCCAAGCCGCCAGCATCAAGCTCCGCGCGCAGCCGCTGCCGTATGGCTTCGATCTGCTCCGGAGTGGCCGGCAGATCGGTCGCCGGTCCGCTCTTCGGCAGAATTGTCCCGGCCGGCAGCGGTGCCCCAAACACCGCAGCCCGAGCCGCTACATGGCTGGCCGACGTGCCGTAATGAATCAGTGAACGCCCTTCTTTAGATTTCAAGAACTGGGCGACATCAGGCGCGCCGATTTCGAGTTCTAGAGCGCTGGTCACCCCGTCCAGCGCCTTGACCCTCTGGCTTGCCATATCCTGGCCATGCTGGTGCAGATCAATAAATCCTGGAGCAACCACCAGCCCGCCAGCATGAACCACGCGCCGCCCGCTCAGAGCCTCAGTCGAGACGCGCACAATCTTCCCATCGCGAATCCCGACATTGGCCACGGCATCCATCCCAGTTTCAGGGTCAATGACGCGCCCACCCTCGATCACAAGATCGAATTGCTGCGCCGCCACCATGGTGGTTGCGCACGCTAGGAGACAAAACGAAAGAATCAGTCTGCGCATAGTTGCTCCGTAAGGACTAGCGATCATATCAAGAGTTGTCCGTAACCAGGCGTTGTCATTCCGACAGCGCGTGTTTTGCTTCACGCGCGGAGGAATCTCAGTCGGCACAGCTCACCGGGTGTAAGGACCGCCTCTGGCCAGGCTCGAGGACAAAACACAAAATTTGCCTCAACCCCGCCCTCTCTCTAGAATAAAGATTCACTTCCTCGCCAGGGAGGATCTCCGAGAAACCTATGATTCATTTTCCCGTACCCGAAGCTCTAACCTTCGACGACGTCCTCCTCTTACCCGCGCGCTCCGACGTAATTCCCGCGACCGCCACCACCCAGACCCAACTCACCCGCAGCATCAGCCTGAACATTCCCATCGTCAGTGCCGCCATGGATACCGTCACCGAATCCCACATGGCCATTGCGCTCGCCCAGCAGGGCGGCCTCGGCATCATCCATCGCAACCTGAGCATCGAGCAACAGGCCGATGAAGTCGATAAGGTGAAGCGCTCGGAAAGCGGCATGATCGTCGACCCCGTCACCATGTCGCCCACCGACAAAGTCAGTGACGCGCTCGAGATCATGCGCCGCTACAAAATTTCAGGCGTGCCGATCACCGAGCATGGCAAGTTAGTCGGCATTCTCACCAACCGTGACCTGCGCTTCGAGAGCCGCTTCGATATTCCTATCGATCGCGTAATGACCAAGAAAAATCTCATCACCGTGCCTGTAGGCACCACGCTCGAAGATGCCGAAGAAATCCTCCACGAGCACCGCGTCGAAAAACTGCTCGTAGTCGATGACAAGTACAACCTCAAGGGCCTCATCACCGTAAAAGACATTCAGAAGAAGCTGAAATATCCCAACGCCGCCAAGGATTCTCAGGGACGTCTGCGCGTAGGCGCAGCCATCGGTGCAACCGGTGACTTCCTCGAACGTGCCCAGGAATTGGCCGAAGCAAAAGTCGACGTCCTCGCCATCGACAGCGCCCACGGCCATTCCACAAAAGTCTTAGAAGCCGTCAAGCTGATCAAGTCGAAGCTACCCGAGATGCAACTGCTCGCCGGCAACGTCGCTACTTTCGATGGTGCCTGCGAACTCGCTCGCGCCGGAGCCGACGGGATCAAGGTAGGCATCGGTCCCGGATCCATTTGCACCACACGCGTAGTCACCGGCGCCGGTGTGCCCCAAATCACTGCCATCGCCGAGGCCTTCCGCGCCACCAAAGATGCCGGCATCCCTATCGTCGCCGACGGCGGCATCAAATACTCCGGCGACATCACTAAAGCCCTGGCCGCCGGTGCCAGCGCGGTGATGATCGGCTCACTCTTCGCCGGCACAGACGAAAGTCCTGGCGAACTCATCCTCTATCAAGGCCGCTCTTTCAAATCCTACCGTGGCATGGGCTCGATCGGCGCGATGGCCCAAGGTTCCAGCGAGCGTTACTTCCAGAACACAGAAGGCGAATCCTCCGCCGCCGTCTCTGCCGGCGACGGCGAATCCAACCGCCTCGGCAAACTCGTTCCCGAAGGCATCGAAGGCCGCGTCCCCTATCGCGGTTCCGTCGCTATGATCGTCCACCAGATGGTCGGCGGATTGAAATCCGGCATGGGCTACTGCGGCTGCGCCACCATCGACGAACTCCTGCAAAAAACGCGCTTCGTTCGCATCAGTGGCGCCGGACTCCGCGAAAGCCATGTCCACGACGTAATGATCACCCGCGAGGCTCCCAACTATGGCGTCGAGTAGGCTGAAGACCATCGCGGGTGCCCGACCCGCTTGAGCAACGATCGACATGAAGTTCTCAAGACCTGGATCGCCGCCATCCTCTGGCTGATTGTCATCGCCATCGAATCCAGTGCCCTGCTCTCAGCCCACAACACTGGCCGCATTCTGTATCCTCTCCTGCATTTCCTCTTCGGCCTTGACCGCGACCGCTTCCATGTTTGGCACTTCTACATTCGCAAGTCAGGCCACGTCGTCGGCTACGGCATTCTGAGCATCCTGCTTTTCCGCGCCTGGCGCGCCACTCTGCCCGCTGCGAATCATCTAAAATGGACCATGCGCTGGGCCAACATCGCCATCCTGGGAACCGCTCTGGTAGCCAGTCTTGACGAATGGCACCAGAGCTTCATCCCCTCGCGCACAGGACGCTGGCAGGATGTTGTTCTCGACACCTGCGCAGGGATCGCAGCGCAGATATTAATTCTTCTGTGGTGGAGGATGTCCGGAAGGGGCACGAGTTTACTCGTGCCATCTAATACGAGTCGGAAGGATGGCTCTAGCCGCTGAGGCGTTCGTTAGTTTTCAGTCACACTCGATGTAGTGCGGCTTCTCGCCACCTGCAAAATTCCCGCCGCAAGCAAAGCCATCCCCGCCGAAAAGTAAAACGGAATCGCAGCCCCGTAATACTTCCATAGTTCGCCAGTGACCAAGCTCGCCGCCAACGTGGCTGCACTGGTCACAAAAAAATAAATCCCGAGCGCTCGTCCCCGCACCCGCGAATCAACCGTTTCTACCACCAGAGCCTTCAACACCGGCTGGGTCAGAGCGTAATAGAAACCATATACCGCCATCGCGATCCAAATGGCCAACGCAGACGGCGCACGCCCGAAAACAAAATAGACTCCGGCAAAAATCACATAGCCCGCCGACCCAACCAGCCGCCGCGGGACGTGGTCGCTGACCCACCCGGCAGGCCACGATGCAAGTGTGTAAGTAACGTTGAAAACCAACCCAAGCAGAGGCGCCAGCGCAATACGGATACCAACATTCTGCGCCCGCAGAACCAGAAACATGTCACTCGAGTTCCCCAGAGAAAATAGCGTCACCGCGGCCAGCACAAGGTAAAAAGACGCAGGCAGGGCGACCCGCTCGCTTGCAGGGGACACAAGTTCCCCGATCTCCTTCCCAAGTCTGGGGCCAGCCAGGAATGCAGCTCCCCGGCGCTTTTCCTGAATTCCCAGCAGCGCCACCAGCACGCACAACGCTCCCGGAACGGCCGCTGCCCAGAACACACTCCGGATTCCAAAACGCGCCAGCAGAACTAGAGCGGCCAGCGGCCCGGCAATCGCTCCAGCCGAGTCCATCGATTGGATCAGCCCATACGCCGATCCCAGCCGCTCCTTCGGCACGGATTCTGCGACCATCACGTCCCGCGGCGCTCCGCGCACACCCTTGGCCAGTCGATCAGTGAATCGAATCAGTAGAATCTGCGGCCAGGCCGTGACCATCGCAAGTAGCGGCTTCACCGCATTCGCTGCAAAATATCCCGCGACCACAACCGGCTTGCGGCGAGAGATGTGATCGGTAAGGTATCCAGAAAAAAGCTTGGCAAACGAAGCGACGCTCTCCGCAACGCCCTCAATCAATCCCAACTGCGCCGGCCCCGCACCCAGGGACGCCAGAAACGCCGGCAACACCCAGTAGGCCATTTCGGAAGCGCTGTCGTTCAGGAAGGAGGTGAGTCCGAAGGCGTAAATATTCCGCGCAGCGGAAGTCTCGCGCCCAGCAGAAGAAACCATGAAGCAGTTTTACACGGAAAAAGACAATAAAATCCAGGATCGGATAATCGACACAATGCATCCCGTCAAAGAGCTGAGAGCTGAGAACTGCTCTCAGTATATCGCGTCGTACTTACTCACCAACCACTGTCCGTCCTTGTTTTCCTCAGTGACGGTGAGGAGTTCCCTGTAGGTTGTAGACTGGCCTGGGCTGGTAAGGCGCTTGCCGCGGTAATGAAGAATGGTCAGGGGCGGCGCGCTCTCCCACTCCGCCAGTTCCCACGAAAGCAGCGGATGCTGCGCTTCGGAGTTGCAGATGAAGTGAGCGTACTTTTTGTGGTAGTCGTGTTCCCACCCGGAGAGCAGCTCATCGCAGTGACCATCACGCAACTGCCGAAGAAACAGGTTGGCGCTGTGCTCAATCGTCCGGTCGCGCAGCGGATTCATCCGGATGCTCACCGGCAGCCCGGTCAAAGGATCGTGGTCCTCCGACCGCGCCAACACTGGTCCCTGATTGCTAAGCCACCAGATGTAGCCCAGAAATCCAAACACCAGCAGCGCGGCGGCGCCGACAGCAATCCCGATCTGTACCCGAGTGAATCCCATCCTGAGAGAAAGTTTATCTGGATGGCAACTTACGGCAAGATTACCGTCGGAGGTACATGTACTAGCGGAGAATGGACGGCTAAGATCGTCATGAGATCGAAGGCTAGTCGAATCCAAACCTGGCAGTCGACGCCCATCGCGCGCCATTCTACACCCCTCAGACAGAGGACTTAGTTTTGGGGATGGTCAACCAAACAAGAAAAAGGGCACGGCTTAGGCCGTGCCCAATGGGTTGACTAATCTGATAACTATTCTTTCTTGTCTTCCGCTTCTTCCTTCACCGGCTCGATCCCGCCATCGTGCTGCGCCTGCGCTTCGGCGTCTTCCATGGCCTTCCGGGCCTCTGCGTTTTTCTTGGCGCGGGCCTCGGCGCGCTTCTCGCGCTTCTCGTCCAGCACCTTCTCGCTGCCCAGCAACTCGAGAAAAGCCTTGTCAGCGCCGTCGCCTTTATTCCAGCCCGTGCGGATGATGCGCGTGTATCCGCCATTGCGATCGCCAAAGCGAGGTCCGACGGTGTCGAACAGCTTCACCAGCGCCTCATCGGTCATGAGGTAAGCGCCCGCCAGGCGCCGCGCCGCGAGATCGCCGCGCTTGCCCAGCGTAATCATCTTTTCGACGATCGGCCGCACCGCCTTAGCCTTGGGAACGGTCGTCTCAACCCGCTCCTCCACGATCACCGACGTGACCAGGTTCCGCAGCAGCGACCGCCGATGCGCAGTGTTCCGTCCGAGTTTGTATCCCGCAACTTTATGACGCATGGCAAAACCTCAGTAGTCGATGGCCAGTGGTCAGTGGCCAGTCCCAGATGTTGAAGTCAGTCGTCAGCGGCTAGTCTTTGAGGTCGATTTTCTGACCACTGACCACTGGCCACTGACCACTTTGTTACAGCTGATCGTCCGGTCCGTAAGCCGAAGCCGGCAGCACCAGATTCGAAGTCGGCCCAGGCACGGCGTTCCCGTGCTCGTCGATCTTCATGCCCAGGCTCAGCCCCATCGAGGAAAGTATTTCCTTGATCTCGTTCAGCGACTTGCGGCCAAAGTTCTTGGTCTTGAGCATTTCCGATTCCGTCTTCTGCACCAGCTCGCCGATGGTCTGAATGTTCGCATTCTTCAGGCAGTTGTAGCTGCGTACCGAAAGCTCCAACTCCTCGACCGAGCGATTCAGGTTCTCGTTGTGGATCTCCGGCTTGCGATCGTCCGACGACGACGTGCCGGTTTCGATCTCTTCCTCAAAGTTGATGAAGATATTCATGTGATCCTTCATCAATTTCGCGGAGAGGCCGATAGCATCCGCCGGAGTAATGGACCCGTTGGTCCACACTTCGAGCGTTAGCTTGTCGTAGTCGGTAATCTGGCCAAGACGCGCCGCTTCGACGGTGTAGTTGCATTTGCGCACCGGCGAGTGCACGGAATCGATGGGAATGAATCCAATTCCAAGATCCTCGTCGAAGTTCTTGTCGGCGGAGGTGTAGCCGCGGCCGCGCTTCAGCCGCATTTCCATGTCGAGCTTGCCGCCTTCGCTGACCGTGGCGATGTAAACGTCTTTGTCGAGCACTTCCACGTCGCCATCGGCTTCAATCATCCCGCTGGTGACAACGCCCGGCTGATCGGCGCGCAAATAGATCGCCTTCGGAGCATCACCGGCCAGCTTGAACGGAATCTGCTTCAGGTTGAGGATGATGTCAGTCGCATCTTCCACCACCCCGGGGATCGACTGGAACTCGTGCAGCACGCCTTCCATCTTTACCGCGGTAACCGCCGCGCCTTCAATCGAACTCAGCAGCACGCGCCGCAGAGCGTTGCCCACGGTGGTGCCGAAGCCGCGCTCAAACGGCTGCGCCCAGAAAATTCCGTACTTGTCGGTGAGGGTGGAAGTGTCAACTGCGAGACGTTTGGGTTTCTGAAAACCTTTCCAAAGCATTTGCTTCTCCTTCGGCCGTTTGGCTCAATCCCAGCTCGCTGAGTGGTCCGACTCAGGTCAGCGTCAGAAAGGGCTGATTTGGCTCGAATGCAAAAAGACCAAAAACAATTAACCAC
>JBEKWP010000132.1:0-9842 GCA_049512915.1 Candidatus Sulfotelmatobacter sp. | reverse complement strand
TTCGATTTCGATGCAGAATCCCAATCCGTCACCGGCCCCGGCGTGAAGAACCACGTAAACATCGACCCCACGCGGTTGTGGCACAGCGCGACACCCGCTTCTTTCGCAGCCCCGGCCACGCCCTCGACCAACTCCGCACTCAACTTCTCGAGCCGCGGATAAATCTCCTGCTTGTGATCGCGAAGATTCTTCAGCATCGCACAACCCGCAGCCATCGCCAGCGGATTTCCTGAAAGCGTCCCCGCCTGATACATCGGCCCCAGCGGCGCCACCAGATTCATAATCTCACTCGAGCCGCCATAGGCGCCGACCGGCAAGCCTCCGCCGATGATCTTGCCTAAAGTCGTCAGGTCCGGACGAATGTTGTACAGTTCCTGCGCTCCTCCGAAAGCCACGCGAAATCCGGTCATCACTTCGTCGAAAATCAGCACAGACCTCTCGCGTTCCGTAATCAATCTCAAAGCGACCAGATAATCATCCGCGCCGGGAACACATCCCATGTTTCCCACCACCGGTTCCACAATCACGCAGGCAATCTGATGCTTAAATTTTTGAAAAGCGTATTCCACCGCCTTCACATCGTTAAACGGCAAGGCCAGCGTGAATTGAATGAATTCCTCGGGAACGCCCGCCGATCCCGGAATACCCAGCGTCGCCACGCCGGACCCAGCCTTCACCAGCAGCGAATCAGAATGTCCGTGGTAGCAGCCCTCGAATTTCATGATGTATTTGCGCTTGGTGTAAGCGCGGGCCAGACGGATGGCCGACATGGTCGCTTCAGTTCCGGAACTTACGAAGCGAACTTTCTGCATGGAGGGAACCGCCGCCAGCACCAACGCGGCGAGATCAGCCTCGGCCGGCGTCGAAGCTCCAAAGCTCGTGCCGTTGCACGCAGCGCCCACAATCGCGTCCAGCACGTCAGGCGCAGCGTGGCCCAGAATCAGCGGCCCCCAGGAGCCGACATAATCGATGAATTCATTTTCGTCCGCATCCCAGATGTGCGAGCCCTTGCCGCGCACAATAAACGGCGGATCGCCACCCACCGCACCAAACGCTCGCACCGGCGAGTTCACTCCGCCAGGAATCATGCTCTCGGCGCGTTGCTGCAAACGGCGCGACTGCTCGACTTTTCGAGACGTAGTGGAAGGCATCCAGTGCTCCCGCAGGAGATTGCCAGCCAACAAGACTGACTACTATAGCAGCGCCCGCGCAAAACAAATTAATCAGATATTCATGATTCCGCCATCATTGTGCAACATCGCACGGGTACCTTTATTTCATCACGTTGCCCTTCTAACCGGGAGGGTTCAAGGACAGCTCCGGGGGCTCCGGGCTGTCCTTATTGATTTATCGCCGGCCATTCCGCCAATCTCACTTAAGATACGAGCGCACGATCTCCATCAGTTCATCTGCGGCAATCGCCTGCTCAGAGGTGGTTTTGCGCGAAGGATCGAGGACGTGAAATCTGACATGATCTTCCAGTAACTCGGCCATCAGCCCGTTCATCGCGCCGCGTGCAGCCGTAATCAGTTGCAATATGTCTCCGCATTCCTTGCCTTCGTCGAGCGCGCGTTCCATAGCGTCAATCTGCCCTCGAATGCGCCTCACCCGCAACTTAAGTTTTTCTTTTTCGCGCAGCGTATGAGCCATGTCAGATCCCCGGTTGATTTTCCACTTGACTATACTATACGGGGGTATGCTACAACAAGTGTTCGGAGAACCCCTGAACCCGGCTTGTAACATCCCTTTAACTAACCCTGCGTAGGCTCGGCTTGTTTGACTGGCTTTGATTGGCCGCGCGCATAGCCTGGATATTGCGTGATGCATCTGTCGCTGCACCGCAATCCCAAGCCTATTAACCATAGTTAACTTGACGTGGTATATTCACGTTAAGCCAAGGAGAACAGTTCGCGGTACGCAACAACCATGAGACAGCAAGCCCAGCTCGCACGTTTCGGCGCACGCTGCCTTTTGCTTCTCTGGGCCGCCACCGCTCTCGGCCCCGCTCGTCTGGCGCGAGCCCAGCAACCGGACGCGCCCTCCGCTGGCAGGACTGACTCCGCGTCGCAGGAGAGCGCTGCTGCCCCGGCCGATCCCCAGCCCGACGACAACCCCGAAGCAACCTTCCCTCATTTCAAGGACTCGCGCTTCTGGGTTTCCGGCCAGGCCAATTTCATCTTCCAGACTCATCCCCCATTCCACGCGGACTATAGCGGACCGCACAGTCTCAGCCCCAATTACGAAAAGGCCACGTCCCGCGTCATGACTCTCTACACCGGCGTGCGCCTCGATAACTCCACCGAACTCCTGGTCGACATCGAAGAAGCTGGCGGAGCCGCACTCAGCACCGGCCTGGGGCTCGCGGGCAACACCGATCTCGATATCGTCCGCAATCCCCTGTTGAGCAAAGCGCCCTATCTGAGCCGGGGCGTGATCCACAAAGTGTTTGCGCTGAGCAAAGATAAAGTCGAAAACCAGCGTACCTTCCTCTCGCTTTTTGACGAACTTCCCCGCCGCCGACTGGAAGTCCGTTTCGGCAAATTCAGCATGCCCGATTTCTTCGATATAAACTCCGTCGGCTCCGATACCCACCTTCAGTTCATTAACTGGACCACCGACAACAACGGCGCCTACGACTACGCCGCCGACACCCGCGGCTACACCGTCGGCGCCACCGCTGACTACGAAGACCGCAACTGGGGATTCCGTTTCGCCGAAGCCCTGATGCCGAAAATCGCCAACGGAATTGATCTGGTATGGAAACCCTGGCAAGCGCACGCCGAAAACTTCGAATACGAATTACGCCACGGCCTGATCCCAAAAAAGTCTGGCGTGGTCCGCCTCCTGGCCTACACCAACTACGCCAACATGGGCATCTATCGCGACGCGGTCGAGCAGTTTGAAGATCACACCGCCCCGCAGCCGGAGCTGATCCCAGAGATCACCAACCATCCCTGGCACATCACGCGCAAGTACGGGTTCGGAATCAACCTCGAGCAGAATCTCCTGCCCAACCTCACGGCTTTCGCCCGCTTCGGCTGGGATAACGGCAAGACTGAATCCTTCGCTTATACGGAAGTCGATCAAACCTTCGCCGAGGGACTCGGCGCCAGTGGCGCCTGGTGGCATCGCAAGCAAGACCGCGCCGGCATTGCATTCGTCTCCAACGCAATTAAGAAGGATCACCAAACCTACCTCGCCGATGGCGGCCTCGGCTTCCTGCTCGGTGACGGAACTCTCAATTACGGTCGCGAGAACATCGTGGAGTCTTACTACACCGTCCACGTGTGGCGCGGCATTTATCTCGCGCCGGGCCTGCAGCATATCGTCGACCCCGGCTACAACCGCGACCGCGGGCCGGTGCTCGTGCCATCGTTCCGCGCCCATGTCGAGTTCTAGGAATTTATGCGTCGCGGATTAGAGGAACTGATCGAGGATCGCCGTCTCCAACTCTCCGATTCGCGCGAATATCGGATCATTTGTGATGAACCCCGTCGCGTGCGCTCGGAGCGCAGTTGCCGCTTGCAGAGCGTCCGGCGTCCGCAGGCGATGCAACGCGCGGAGTTTTGCTGCGAGGTCTGCCGCTTCCAGGTCAGGTGCAATCCACTGCAGGTTGGGATACGTGGAAAGTAAACCATAGAACGCGTCAACTTTGTGCTCGTCGTTGTCGCGATACGATGGCACCAGAAGTTCCGCCATTGTGATGGTAGAAGTCACGGCCTCATGACCGGCACGTTCCACCCACGAAAACACAGAGTCGGTCAGCCCCAGATAGCGGGCATTTGCTTCCAGTTGATAAATGAAGATGCTGGTGTCGAGCGCGATCCGGCGGTGGCGCCGCAGGAATAGTCGCAACCGCTCTACTCCCAACTCTCACGTTCCTTCTGAAGATGTTTGCGCGGATAGGCTGCGCCCGCCAAGCCTCGAATCGCCGTCCGGTGAGACGCGGGCTTTTGCAGCACCAGGACTCTCTTGCCGCGGACGACCACCAGCACCTTATCGCCGGCTCTCAAGCCCAGCGCCTCACGAGCTTCGCGCGGAATTACGATTTGATTCTTGGAAGATACCGTTGCTTGCGCCATGCTTTACATTGTAGCACAAAGTAAAGCGACCTTCCCGGCGCAATTACGTTACTTCTCCACCTGCACGCCCTTCCAGAACGCCACATACCCCGTGATCTGCTTCGCCGCCGGCTTCGGCTCCGGATAAAACCACGCCGCTCCAGCGTTCCGTTTGCCCTCCACTTCGACATCGTAATAGCTAGCTGTGCCCTTCCAAGGACACACCGTGTGCGCCTCGCTAGGCTTGAAATATTCCTTGCGGATCGCATCCGGAGGAAAATATTGATTCCCCTCCACCTCGACCGTCGCATCGCTCTCAGCCAGTACCGCGCCTTCCCAGGTTGCTTTTGCCATAATGCCCATATAGATTCCTACCAGGCGCAGCAGGTTCAGAACGTTGTGGGACAAAGTCGCAAAACAAAAATGCCCGAGGCAGCAACCAAAACGCGTTTCAACGGCCATTCCATGACCGGAGTTCTGGAGCGTGTCCTCGTCTGTTCTCCCCGCACCGCTGGCTGGCAGCAGTTGGACCGCGCGGACCACTGGCAAGAACTGGGCTTCCAGCATGCGCCTGACTTCGCCGCAGCGCAATCCCAGCACGAAGCACTCTGTCGCGAGTTGAAAATCGCAGGCGCGGAAGTTGTGGAGATGCCGCCCGCGCCGGACCTCTCACTCGACTCCGTCTACGCTCACGACGCGTCCCTTCCCACCGATTACGGATTGATCGTGCTCCGTCCCGGCAAGCCCAACCGCCTAGCCGAAGGCCCGCGCCACGCCTCGTTTTTTGAGACCCTGGACATCCCGACGCTCGGCACAATCGCAGTTCCCGGCACCGCCGAAGCCGGAGACATGGTCTGGCTCGATTCGAAGACTCTGCTCATCGGCCGCGGCTACCGCACCAACGCCGCGGGCATTCAGCAGATCCGCGGCCTGCTAGCGCCCAAAGGAGTGCAAGTTTTCTCCGCGCCCTTGCCCTACGGCCCGGGCCCATCCGCGTGCCTGCACTTGATGTCGTTGATCAGCCTGCTCAATGAACACACGGCTTTGGTCGATCTCCCGTGGCTGGCAGTCGAGACCGTCCAACTGCTCGAATCCTGCGGATACAACTTTATCGAAATCGACGCCTCCGAGCGTGACACGCTGGCCTGCAATGTCCTGGCGCTCGGCGAAAAGCGCCTGCTGGCGATCGAAGAAAATAAACGGACGAACGCCCGCCTCCGCCAAGCCGGATTCGACGTCCGCACCTTCCCCGGCAACGAACTCTGCATCAACGGCAGCGGCGGCCCCACCTGCCTGACCCGCCCCATTCTGCGCGCCTAAACAAAGATTGAGCTGAAGTATGGGATTGTGTGAGAACGGCCGCCTCGTGAGCCTGCCCTGAGCGAAGCCGAAGGGTTACGCCGAGCACAGCGAAGCGGGTGCTACCACGGCTGATCTGGAATCTGCTCTCATACCCTGTGCTCCTGCTAAAATCAAACTGCATGCTTCTTCCCTTCGTCCGCGAACTCTTCACGGACGTAGAAATGCTTCCCGCCTTCACGCGTGTAGCCTCCCACCTCAAGGAGGGCACGGGGCGTCTTCGTGTCTCCGGCCTCACTCCCACCGCAAAAGCCTTGCTGCTCGTGCTCTTCCAGCGCGCCGCCGCACGCCCGCTGATCTTCGTCGTCAACGACAACCGCGCCGTAGAAGATTTCGTCCCCGTCCTCCGCAGTTTCTGTGAGCTAACCGCCGCCTGCGATCCCAACTCCGTCATCTCCCTCCCAGCCCGCGACGTGCTCCCGTACCAGAATCTCTCGCCGCATCCCGAACTCCAGGAAGAACGCGCCACGGCCCTCTGGAAGATCGCGACCGGCGCAGCCTCGATCGTAGTCTCGCCAGTAGCAGCCACGGCAATCCGCCTCCGCTCCAACGATTACTATGCCGACCTCGCCCGCACCATACGCCGCGGCGAATCCTTCGATCTCGAAGCCCTGCTCGCCCACCTCAACACCGTCGGTTACACCTCCACCGACGTGGTCGAGATGCCCGGCCAATACGCGGTGCGTGGCGGAATCCTCGACGTCTACTCCCCCGAAGCCGACCGTCCCCTGCGCATCGAATTCTTCGGCGATGAAGCCGATTCCATCCGCAAATTCGATCCTGCCTCGCAACGTTCCTCCAATCCAGTCGACGAAGCCCTGCTCCTGCCGCTCACCGAAACCCCAGTCAGCGAGCATCTCCTAGGCGCCATTCACACCCGCCTGAGCGGCAAGCGCATCGTCGGCAACGAAGCAATCGTCGAAGCCGCAGTCCGCGCCGGTGGCGTCAACGTTTTCCCCGGCTGGGAATTCTATTCGCCCGTAGCTGGAGCCGACAGCACCATCTTCGATCTAATTCCCCGCGCCGCGGTCCTGCTCGACGAAACCGATCAGCTCCAGCAAGAATTCGACCGCTTCTGGACCCGCGTCGCAGAAGCCCACGAGCGCAGCGGCGTCGGCAACCTGGTTCGTCCCGAGGATCTCTACCTCCCCCCCGAAGACTGGTGGCAAAAAACCGCGACTCTTCCCGGCGCCGATATCGAACACCTGGGCATCACTCGCAGCCTCCAAGAAGATGCAGTCACTTTTCTCACCCAGCCCTCGCCGCGCTTCCACGGCGCAGTTCCCGCCATGCTCGCGGAAGTCCAGAAGCTAAACGCTGACGGCAAGCGTGTCCTCTTCGCCGTCCCCAACACCGGCGAAGTCGAGCGCCTCGCCGACGTCTTCACCGAATACAACGTCTCGTTTCGTTTAGGAAGCCGCACCCGCGGCGGAGAAAGCTACGCCGACGAGACCAGCTATTTCGCCGGCGAGGTGCTCACCACCACGCTGGCGACGGCGTACATCCCAGAAGGCGTTCTGCTCCCCCAGGCCAATCTCGCCATCTTCGGCGCGCGCGATCTTTTCGACGAATCCGACACGGTAGCCTCGCGTCCGCAGCGCTCAAAATCCAAAGTCTCTGCCTTCCTCTCTGACTTCCGCGATCTCCAGGTCGGCGATTACGTCGTCCACGTCGAACACGGCATCGGCCAATATCAAGGTCTGAAAGAAATCAACCACGGCGACGGCCCCGCCGAATTCATGCTGCTCGAATTCGCCGAAGCCGCCCGCCTCTACGTTCCGCTGACGCGCCTGGATCTGGTGCAGAAATATCGCTCCTCAGAAGGCGCCAAGCCGGTCTTAAGTCATCTCGGCACTGCCGCCTGGTCGAAGACGAAATCGCGCGTGCGCAAGGCCATGAAAGACATGGCCGACGAACTCCTCAAACTCTACGCCGAGCGCAAAACCGCCGTCGGACACGCCTTCCCGCCCGGCAACGAATGGTTCCGCGAATTCGAAGACGCCTTCGAATTCAATGAGACCGAAGACCAGGGCCAGGCCATCAAAGACGTAATCCGCGACATGGAATCCCCGCAACCCATGGACCGCCTGCTCTGCGGCGACGTCGGCTACGGCAAAACCGAAGTCGCCATGCGCGCCGCCTTCAAAGCCATCAGCGACAACAAACAAGTAGCAGTGCTGGCGCCGACCACGGTCCTCGCCTTCCAGCACTTCGAAACTTTCAAGCAGCGTTTCGCCCCGTTTCCCGTCACCGTAGAAATGATCAGCCGCTTCCGCAGCCCGAAACAGCAAAAGGAAATCCTGCAAAAAACCGAAGCCGGCAAAATTGATATCCTCATCGGCACTCACCGCATCCTTTCGAAAGACATCAAGTTCTCCGACCTCGGCCTGCTCATCGTCGACGAAGAACAGCGCTTCGGCGTCCGCCACAAAGAACGCATCAAGCAAATGCGCAAGCAGGTGGATGTGCTGACCATGTCAGCCACGCCCATCCCGCGCACCCTGCACATGTCGCTGGTAGGCCTGCGCGACATGAGCGTGATCGAAACTCCGCCCAAAGATCGCATGGCGATCCAAACGGTAGTCGCCAGCTGGGATGAAAAACTAATCCAGTCCGCCATCGAGCAAGAGTTGGAACGAGGCGGCCAGGTCTATTTCGTGCACAACCGCGTCGACACCATCTGGGAAATCGCCGCGAAACTTCAGGCGCTAGTTCCCTCAGCGAAAATCATCGTAGGCCACGGACAAATGTCGGAAGGCGAATTAGAAAAAGTGATGCTGAAGTTCATGCACCACGAAGCCGACATCCTGGTTTCGACCACAATCATCGAGAACGGCCTCGACATCCCGCTCTGCAACACAATTCTGATCAACCGCGCCGACCGCCTCGGCCTGTCGGAGCTGTATCAACTGCGCGGCCGAGTAGGCCGCTCCAGCCGCCGCGCCTACGCGTATCTGATGCTCCCACCGGAAATCGAACTCACACCGATCGCGCGCCGCCGCCTCGCAGCATTAAAAGAATTCTCCGATCTAGGCGCGGGATTCAAAATCGCCGCCCTCGATCTCGAACTCCGCGGCGCCGGCAACATGCTGGGCGGCGAACAGAGCGGCCACATCGAGGCCATCGGCTTCGAGCTCTACACCCAGATGCTCGAACGCGCCGTCCGCGAAATGAAAGGCGAAGCCGCCCCCGACGAAGCCGAGACCCAGCTCAATCTAGGCTTAAACATTCGCATCCCCGCGGATTATGTTCCGGAAGAAAATCAGCGCCTGCAAATGTATAAGCGAGTGGCGAGAGTAGAAACCGAATCGCAATTGAACGACGTTGGGTTGGAATTAAAAGACCGCTACGGCCCACCCCCGCCCGCAGTCCGCAACCTGCTCGACTACGCCTCGCTAAAACTCTTGTGCATGAAAGTAGGCGTGAACGCCATCGAGCGCAAACGAGATTTCGTCACATTAAAATTCCGCCAGGATGCGACAGTAGACCCCGAGCAGCTGGCCCGCTTCGTCTCCACCCAACGCGGAGCCCAGTTCACCCCAGATGGAATGTTGAAGTTCGCTTTGAAAGCAACAGCAGCCGAAGAAGTCCTGCGAGCCCTGCGCGCCGTATTGGAACAACTGGCGAATGCAGAAGCAGCATCAGAGGTCGGTTCGAATGCGGGCAGGAGCGAACCCGAATAATCTAAAGGTAGTCCATCTGACACTTCTCGCTTAGACTATGTCCGTGAGATTGGCGAAGAAACTTGGATGGAAGATTTAAATTCGATCCAAGAGCCTAGCACCTAAAACCTAACACCTGCGCCCACTATGCCCATGAAAGTCCGCAAAGCCGTTTTCCCCGCAGCCGGCCTCGGCACCCGCTTCCTGCCCGCCACCAAAGCCCAACCCAAAGAAATGCTCCCGCTAGTCGATAAGCCCATCATTCAATACGGAGTAGAAGAGGCCATGGCCTCGGGCTGCGACCAGATCCTCATCATCACCGGCCGCGGCAAGCAGTCTATCGAAGATCACTTCGACGTAAGCTACGAACTCGAAAGAATGCTCGAAGATCGCAAGAAACTCGATCTGCTCAAGATCGTCCGCTCCATCTCCGACATGATTCACGTAGCCTACGTCCGCCAGAAAGAAGCGCTAGGCCTGGGTCACGCCGTCCTCATGGCGCGCGAACTGGTAGGCAACGAGCCGTTCGCCGTGCTCCTCGCCGATGACGTAATCGACGCCGAAGTCCCGTGCCTCAAGCAAATGGTCGACGTTTTTGATCAGACCCAGTGCTCCGTTTTGGCCACGCAAATCATCGAAGGCAAAATGATTTCCTCCTACGGCGTGCTCGACGTAAAGCCCGCCGACCCCCGCTTCGACGGCCGCCTCTTCGAAATCAAGAATATGGTGGAAAAACCCAAGCCGGAAGACGCCCCGTCAA
>JBEKWP010000131.1:0-10026 GCA_049512915.1 Candidatus Sulfotelmatobacter sp. | reverse complement strand
TCATTTTCCAAGAGAACCGCACCCCCGATAATCTGTTTCAGGGATTGTGCATTCCGCCTTATGGGTCCAGCAGCGACTGCAGTACAAGCCCGACCGCCTCCCAGTACGACATCGCCAGCAGCGGAGTGGATTTGACGGGCGCGAACATCCCTCTCAAACCTATCGATCTGGGTACGGTCGGCACCAACGGGAACCCGGACATCTACGATCTGGCCCACCTCCATCAGGATTTCGTGTCGATGTGCAACCTGAATGCGTCCGGGGTTTGCCAGATGAATGGGGCGAACCTGATTCCGTATCAATGCACGAAGGGAACCGCGGGCTGTCCCCCGCCTCCCCACCCGCAATTCATGTATGTCTATCCGAATGATGTTGCGCCATACCTGACCATGGCTCAGACCTACACGTTCGCCGATCACATGTTCCAGACCAACCAGGGGCCGAGTTTCCCGGCGCATCAATTTATTCTTTCGGGGACATCGGCGCCGTCGGTGGGCAACACATCGTTTGCGGCGAACACTCCGGTTGGGGTGAGGAACGTTGCCGATCGCACCGGCTGCACCGCTCCCGCTGCGGAATATGTCGATCAGATCAATCCTGCCGGGGTCTTAACCCCGATCTACCCCTGCTTCGAACATCCAACTCTTACCGATCTGCTGAATACCGCCAACATCAGCTGGCGCTACTACGCGCCCCTGGCGGGATCGATCTGGACGGCTCCCAATGCGATCGAGCACATGTGCGGGCCGAACGCGACCCCGCCGAACGCGACCGCGTGCACGGGATCCGATTGGACGAACAACGTGGTGCTGGCCAGTTCGGAGAACCCTGTGCCGTTTTTGACGGATATTACCAGCGGCAATCTCTCGACTATCAGCTGGATCATTCCGAACGGCCGGGAATCGGACCATGCATTAGAGAACGACGGGTCCGGGCCCTCCTATGTAGCCTCGATCGTTAACGCGATCGGCAACAGTTCGTACTGGTCAAATACTGTGATCTTTCTTGCCTGGGACGACTGGGGCGGCTGGTACGACCACGTCGCGCCGACGGTGCTGGGAGGGCCGAACTGTGCGCAATGGGGTTGCGGGTACGTGTACGGATTCCGGGTGCCGATGATCGTGATTTCGCCGTATGCCAAGCCGGGTTACATTTCCCATGTCACGCACGACTTTGGAAGCATTTTGAAATTTATCGAGACCAACTTCAGTCTGCCGTCGCTGGGCTACGCGGACACACCCGCCGACGATCTCTCCGACTGTTTCAACTACACCCAGACGCCGATCGTGTTTCAGACGATTCCTGCGCCACTTACCGCGGATTACTTCATGAACGATAGACGCCCGCCGACGGATCCGGATGATGATTAAGGACAACGACTAAGACGGAAGAGCGGGAACAGTGGGCGGGATTGCGTCGGACAATGCGGTGGTCGTCCCTCCCGATCGATGCGGTTTCTGTCTGGCAGGGGCGGAAATAACTCTGATTTGACCGAGTAAAAAGTTCTATTGCGGGGTTATTGGGGAAGGACTGGAATACGATACCTTGCCTGAGGGGTACTCCGCGATGAGACGCCTGGCACTTTTATCCACTGCGATATTGCTCTTTTGCGTAGCTGGATTTCTCTTGAGTATGAACGGCTGTAGCGGAAGCGGGACGACCACAGGCACGGTTCCGCCGCCCGCCTCGAAGATTCAGCACGTGGTGATCATTTTCCAGGAAAACCGCACGCCCGATAATCTGTTTCAGGGACTGTGCATGCCGCCTTACGGCTCCAGCGGCGCCTGCAGCACGAGTCCGGGCGCATCCCAGTACGACATCGCCAGCAGCGGGGTGGATTCGACAGGTGCAACCATCGTGCTCAACCCTATCGACCTGGGCACGACCGCTACCAACGGGAATCCGGATAACTATGATCTGAGCCATGCCCACAGCGCTTTTGTGGATATGTGCAACCTGAACCCGGCCACGGGAGTGTGTGCGATGGATGGCGCGGACCTGATCCCGGCTACATGCAAGCCGAGCACACCGCCTGTCGTCAACTGCCCACCGCCTCCCGATCCACAATTTATGTATGTCTATCCGAATGAGGTTGCGCCATACCTCACCATGGCGCAGACCTACGCGTTCGCGGATCACATGTTCCAGACCAACGAGGGGCCAAGCTTTCCGGCGCATCAGTTCATCATTTCGGGGACTTCGGCTCCTACGGCGACGAGCACTTTGTTTGTTTCCGAGAACCCCGCGAAGCAAGCCGAAGCCGCGGGCTGCATCGCTCCCGCGGACCAGACGGTTAGGGTGATCGATGCCGCAGGTAGTGAGACCAGCAACCCGGCGATTTACCCGTGCTTTGAGCATCCCACGCTCACGGATTCGCTCGACGCCGCCAATATCAGTTGGCGTTATTACGCGCCGTCAGCGGGTTCCATCTGGACTGCGCCCGACGCAATCGAGCACATGTGCCAACCGAATGCTCCCACGGGCGGAGACTGTGTGGGACCGGATTGGACGGGCACGTCACCCAAAGTTGTCATTGGCCAAACCCAGAGCAACGCCCAGATACTTACCGACATTCAAAACAATCAGCTGCAGCAAGTGAGCTGGGTAATTCCCACGGGCCAGGATTCCGACCACGCGCTCAGCAACGACGGCTGCGGGCCGTCGTGGGTGACTTCGATAGTCAACGCGATCGGCAACAGCCAGTATTGGTCGAACACCGTTATCATTCTTACGTGGGATGATTGGGGAGGTTGGTACGACCACGTGCCTCCGGCGGTCATTGCCAACGGAAGCAGCTGGGGATCCGGCTACTTGTATGGATTTCGCGTGCCGATGGTCGTGATGTCGCCTTACGCCAAGCCGGCCTACATCTCCCACGGCACACACGACTTTGGAAGCATTTTGAAGTTTATTGAGACGAACTTTAATCTGCCGTCGCTGGGCTATGCGGACGCCCCGGCGGATGATCTCTCTGACATTTTCAATTTCAGCCAGACCCCGGTCGTGTTCCAGACCATCACGCCGCCGTCCAATACCGCCAGTTGTCTGGCGGACCCGAGCCCGGCCACCGATCCAGATGACGACTGAGGGAAAACCTTGTCTAGTCTCCCGCGCTGGTGGCCGGCGCTGGCTCGGGCCTGGTTCGTGAATCCCACCAGGCTTCGAAGCCTTGCCTGGCAAGTTTGAGGATGGTGGCGCGGTTTTCCGAAATTACCTTCCACCAGGCAAAGCGGCCGAGCATGGGAAAGTAGATACCGCGAAAGCAGAGCCGCGCGATGAAGATGTTGACGCGATAGCCGAGGTGCCGGTCGTCGAGTGAATCGACGGCTTGTGCAATGGCTTCCGGGCCGTAGGCGTGGGACCAGCCGTAGTTCACTTCGGCGTGGGCTTCGTCGATGGTCATCTTGAGCGGGGTGTGGGCCATGGCGAAAGGGACGAACTCCTGCCAGTGTTTTGGTCGAGTCAGGCGGCCGGCGACGTCGAGACGTTTGTAAAGCGGGGTGCCGGGCAAGGGAGTCAGCAAACCGAAGATGGGCAGCCCCGGCGGCCAGGTTCGCACCTGCTCGAGAGTGCGTTCGGCGGCGCCTACGGTATCGTTATCCATGCCGAAGATGAACGAAGTGATGGCATAGACGTCGCGCTGGGCCAGACGCTCGAGCACGGCGGCGTATTCTTCCGGTTTGTTGAAGCCTTTGTTGACGTCTTTCAAGTTGGCGGGGTCAATCGACTCCATACCGATGAAGACCCACTTGCCGCCGGAGGCGGAAATAAGGTCGACGAGTTCCTGATCGCGCAGGAGGTTGGCGCTGATCTGAGCCACCCAATTGACCTGGGCGCCGGCGGCGATGATATCGCGGAGCAGGGACTTGGTGCGTTTGAGATTGATGGCGAAATTGTCATCGATGAAGAAAACGGCGATCTGCCCGCGCTCTTTTCTGGCTCGGGCCTTGAGCAGCAGAAGCTCGTTGACCACACTTTCGTTGGTGCGGAAGCGGATGGAGTCGCCGAAGAATCCGGTCACGGTGCAGAACTCGCAGCCGTAAGGACAACCTCGGCCGGACTCGACGGGAACGATGCGAAATGTTCCCCAGCCTTCGCCAATCTTCTGCAGCCAATGCTTCGCCGAATGGGGGACGAGGTTGAACTGGTGGAGATCGATGGTGTCCCAGGGAATTACGGGATAAGGTTTGAGCGAAGGTTTCAGCTCTTTGCCCGCGGCATCCACGGGCGCGTAAATCTCTTTGAGTTCGCCACGGGCGGCGTCTTCGACAATGCGCGGCCAGGTGTCGTCGGCTTCGCCGAGAGCGACGGAGTCGGCGTGGCGGGGTCCGCCATCGCGGCCCAGAGCCTCGTCAGCCATTTCCGTGACGTGAGGTCCACCCATGACCACAGGCACGCCGACCGCGCGCACGGCGTCAGCCATGCGATAGGCCTTGGCGATCATCCGGGTCATGGCGCCGATGCCGACCAGATCAATTTTTTGTTCGATGACGTAGCTGGCGATTCCGGCTTCGTCCATGGGTTGAGCGTTGCCATCGATGAGAACAACTTCGTGGCCGGGCGGGGTTAGAGACTGTAGCAGGAACATCCAAAGGTGAGGCATGAAATTGCGGGTGACCCCATTGTCGGGGTTGTAGAGGAGGATTTTCAAATCTTTCCCTGATTTCTCGGCGCCCGGAAACGAGCTGCGTGGGGCGGTAGCGGATTCGTGATCTTGGTAGCGCTGTGTTATCCCGCTGGATCAGTTTAATTGCGGTGCCGGGGAGGGAAACTGAGCAAAATTGCTCACTGTGCTAATACCTTTGGTTGGACAGAGAAGCGGCTCGTTGGCTTAGAATAAAACTGACCGGGGTAACGGGAAAGCTGCGTGCAGCATCTAATCCGCAAGGTACAAGCGGAACGCCGCTCATTCAGGTTAGAAAATATTTATGAGGACCGAGGCTATGAAAACCTTGAAGGCTTGTCTAAGCGCTGTCGCGATGGTGGCTCTTGCCGGTGTGGCGAATGCGATGCCGTTGAATTCGTCGGCGCGGGCGGTGGTGCCTGCTGATCTGCAGCAGTTGATCTCGGTGGATTACCGTGCGCTGCGAGACTCGCCGACGGCGACTGCGCTGAAATCGCAAATCATGGATTCGCAGGAAAGCGTGAAGCAGGCCGAGGGCGCGCTTAAGGGTGTGGGCATCAACCCTGATAAGGATATCGATACGCTCACCCTGCCCTCGTTCCGCACTCCCAAGCAGGGGGTGAGGATCATCTTTATCGCCAGCGGGCCCTTCAACCAGAAGGCTGTGGTCAAGAAGTTGACCGTGCTGAAGATCAAGGGGACGAAGTACCACACCTCGATTCTTTATCCCATGGATGGCGGGTTTGTGATGACATTTCTCGACGACAGCACGCTGCTGTTCGGGGAGCCTTCGGCGGTGAAGCTGGGCCTGGACACGCGCGATGGAGAGATCTTGAACATCGACACGAACGCCACCATGGCGGAGATGATGTCAGATGTGGATGCGGCTGCTTTCTGGAGCATCCTGGACCAGCAGGGCTCGCAGAACATGATGCGGTCGGCGCTGGGCGATGCGGCCAAGATCGCGGACTACGAGACGGTGAAGAAGCGTGTGCTGGGTTCGTATTACACGATGGACTTTACCAGCGGAGTGAATTTCGATCTCACGGTTGTTACCTCGGATTCGATTACTGCAGGGACGCTAGCCATGATGATGAAGGCTGTCATCATGTACAAGAAAAGCAGCGCGTCGCCGGTGGAAAAGGCGGCCATGGACCTGGCTACGGCGGATTCCGATGGGACGAAATTTATGGTGCACTTCAAGGACAGCGACGCGCAGTTTCAGTCGCTGATGCATTCGCCGTTGTTTGCCGCGATCTCGCACTAGGAACGGGTCCCTCAGGGGCTAAAGCCCTCATTTCTAGCGGTCCCAAACGGCACGAGTGAACTCGTGCCCTTCCCGATCCTCATCCTGTGTGGTTTTAGCCGCTGGGCCTTGATCCGGGATGCTTTTGTCCAGTACGGTCGAGAACCTCTCATTCCGTAAGTTACTTTGGCTTCCTCGCCGCGCGCTTTTCGCGGGCCCAGCCTTCTTTTACGACCTGCTGGGCGCGGCCGAGGGCTAGCGCATCTTCTGGAACATTCTTGGTGATGCACGATGCTGCGCCCACATAGGCTCCCTTGCCTACGCGCACGGGCGCGACCAGGGTGCTGTCGCTGCCGATGAAGGCTCCGTCGCCGATGATGGTGGTGTGCTTGTTGACGCCGTCGTAGTTGCAGGTGATGGTTCCGGCACCGATGTTGACGCCAGCTCCGATTTCGGCGTCGCCGAGGTAAGTAAGGTGACTGGCCTTCGATCCTTTGCCCAGCTTGATCTTCTTGGTTTCGACGAAGTTGCCGACGTGTGCGCCTTCTCCGATGTCACTGCCGGGACGCAGATGGGAATATGGGCCAAGGACTGCGCTGGGGCCGACGTGGGCTTCGTCGAGAATGCAGCCGGGACGAATGAGAACGCTGGGGCCGACCTCGGAGTTACGAATTACTGAAAACGAACTGATGTGGCAGGCGGCGCCGATGCGCGATCGGCCGAGAATCTGCACGGACGGTTCGATCACGGTGTCGGCAGCGACTTCGACTTCGTCATCGATTACGCACGTCGCGGGATAGAAGATGGTGACGCCTTCGGACATAAGCTGCTGGCACTTTTGCATGCGGATCTGGTGGTCGATAGCTGCAAGTTCGGTGAGGGTGTTGGCGCCGAGAACTTCGTTGGGGTTTTCGGTTTTCCAGACTACTACGCGCTGTCTGGAGCGGCGCAGGACACTGGCCATATCGGTGAGGTAGTACTCTCCGTGGGGGTTGGCGGTGGAAAGTTTTTCGATGTTCGAGAGCAACTGGGGCAGAGCGAAGACGTAGAAGCCGGCGTTGATTTCGTGAATTGCTTTCTGGGCGGGGGTGGCGGATTTTTCTTCGACGATGGCTTCGACCTCGGCGCTGCGGGAGTTTTTTCGAATCACGCGGCCGTAGCCGGTGGGGTGGTCAAGGTCGGCGCTGAGCAGGGTGAGGGCGGCGCGCTGGTCGAGGTGGAAATTGAGCAGGCGGGCGATGGTCTGAGGCGTGATTTGCGGGGCGTCGCCGGAGAGAACGATGACGTGGTCGTAGGCGGAGAGTGCAGGTTGGGCGACCATGAGAGCGTGGCCGGTGCCGCGTTGGTCCGTCTGCAGGACGAAATTGACTCCGCTATGGGCGACGACGGAGCGGACGCGCTCGGCTTCGTGGCCGATGATGACGAAGACGTCCGCGGCCGGTACGACACTGGTGGCTGCCGCGATTACCCTGGTCAGCAGCGGCTTGCCTCCAACTTCGTGCAGAACTTTGGCCAGATGCGACTTGAGCCGCGTGCCTTTGCCTGCGGCCATGATGGCGATCGCGATGCGGGGGGCGGAGGCCGTGGTGGTTTTGGAAGAAGGTGCGTTCCTGGATTTCTTCATTCGCCCCAATATACCTTGAGCTGGGACGGTACAGAAGTGGTGGCACCTTCCGGGGCAAGTGGCGCAGTCTGGCTTACGCGCTGGGCCGGTTAAGCGGGAGATCCTTCCCTGCGCCTGAAAAACGGCTCCGCTCAGGATGACATTGGTCGGGTAATAGTCAAACTGCACCACTACCACCTTCCGGAGCAAGTGGCTATTTCTTCTGGTGCGGCGTAGTATTTTCAGGCAAAAGTTAGGAACATTCAAACTGAAGGAAGAGAATATGCCCAAATATGTGATTGAGCGGGAGATTCCGGGCGTGGGAAGTTTACCGCCAGATCAGTTTCTGGCGATTTCGCAGAAGTCGTGCAGCGTTCTGAAGAACCTGGGGCCGCAGATTCAGTGGCTCGAGAGCTATGTCACGGCGGACAAGATTTACTGTGTGTATATCGCTCCCAATGAAGCGATGGTGCGGGAACATGCGAAGCAGGGTGGGTTTCCGGCGAATCGGATTTCGGAAGTGAAGCGGATGATTGATCCGACTTCGGCGGAGGGATAATCGAGCGGCTGAGCACGGCGGCTGAAGCGGTTATTTTGTGGCTGCGGTGCTGGCGCGGCTTGAAGCCGCGCCCCTTCAAAACACGTCAGAGGCCTAGACCGCCATCCACGGCCAGAATCTGTCCGGTAATGAATTGCGGGGCGGTGGCGAAGAACAGGACTGCGGCGGCGATCTCATCGCCCCGGCCGTTGCGCAGCATGGGAGTTTGCTTGGCCATGCGGCGCATGAAGGCTGCGGCCGATTTCTCGCCTAGATCGATCATGCCGGGCGCGACCGCGTTGACGGCGATTTCGGGCGCGAGAGCCTTCGCCATGACCTTGGTGAGCATGTGCAGGGCTGCCTTCGAAGAGCAGTAATGGGCGTGCGTGGGCCAGGGGCGCAGGCCGCCGAGCGATCCCATGTTGATGATTTTGGCCTCGATCTTCTTTGGGCTTAATCCATCCGATCGCTTCGATCGAGTTCGTTTTGACCCGGTTCGCTTGCGGCGCATCCACTTCAGGGCTTCGCGGGAGACGAGGAACGGTCCGCGGGTGTTGGAGGCGAACATGGCGTCCCATTGGCGGACGGTGAGGCGTTCGAAATCGGCGGTGGCGTAGTTGGCGGCGTTGTTGACGAGGATGTCGATGCGGCCGAGTTCGCGGCCGGCCTCTTTCATCATCGACTTGACGCTGGCTTCGTCGGTCACGTCGCAGTGCAGGGCGAAGGCGCGGACGCCGAGGCTGGTCAGGTCGACGACCGTACGCTGCGCCTCGCGGGCGGAGGTGCGAAACGTGATGGCTACATCGGCGCCGGCCTGGGCGAGAGCGAGGGCGGAGGCGCGTCCGAGGCGGAGAGCGGCGCCGGTGATGAGGCACGTCTTGCCGCGAAGGGGCTTGTCGGGATCGTTTTTGCTGTGATCGGTATTCATGGCGGAATTCTACCTCTTTTCATTTTTCTACAATTTCCCAGTGGAATCGGCACCTCGGGGAGGGCTACAATCCAGCCGTGCCAGAGTCACGCCAAGTCGTGATTTACTCGCGAAAGGGGTGTCATCTTTGCGAGCTGGTGAAGGAGAGCCTCACGAAACTCTCCCGCCGCGGCGGCTTCACCTGGCAGGAAGTGGATGTGGATAGCGACAACGAACTGCGGCGGCAGTTTAATGACGAAGTGCCCGTCGTGTTCATCGATGGGCGCAAGGCCTTTAAGTACCGCATGGACGAGCGGGAATTTCTGAGGAAGCTGGCCAGCTAGTTCATGCGTTAACATTCCTTTCTGAGTTGTCTATTCCGCGACACACGCGTGTTCCTCGTGACACGGTTTTCCGCATCAGCTGGAACTAACCTCTCTGATCTCAGTACATCCGCGGCGGCAACCTCCTTGCAACCGAACGAGTGCGATCTCTCGCTGGGGAGGAAATCTTTTGCTGCGACAAATTCTGGCACTGGCGTTCATCTTCGTTTGTACTTCCATTGCGTGGGTGATTCTGGGCGCGACTATTTTTAACCGCACCTACGGTAGCCACGAGCAATTGCAGGGCCGCGTGGCTTCTACGTGGGGCACAGCGCAAGAGCAGTCGCCACCAACGGCGACCTACACCACCACTGACGTGGTGAACACGACCACAGTCGAGAATGGCAAGGTGATTGTTCGCAGCAAGACTGAGCACTGGCAGGTTCCAATGCCAGTGCAGGCGAGTCGGATTAAGGTGAACCTTCACCTGACTCCGCGGCAGAAGGGATTGCTTTGGTACAGCACTTATGCGGTTGAGTTCGCCGGCGACTATCGCTTCCGGAACAACACTACTGAAGCGCAGACTGTGGACTTCCGTCTGAAATTCCCCGCGCAGAAAGCAATTTACGACGGCCTGCAGATGAAAGTGAACCAGCAGGTGATTTCGCTGACTACCGACGCTCAAGGCACGGTGGGGCAGGCAACCGTTGGTCCGGGAGAGACCGCCAGTTTGTATGTCGCGTATCGCTCACAAGGTCTGGATTCCTGGCGCTATCAGCTCGGCG
>JBEKWP010000130.1:0-10552 GCA_049512915.1 Candidatus Sulfotelmatobacter sp. | reverse complement strand
GTTCAGGCTCGCAACGTCAGCAAGATTTTCAAGCGCGAGGCCTTTGAAGTGAAGGCTCTGGACGATGTGTCGATCGACATCGCAGCCGGCGAATTTCTGGCGCTGATGGGACCGTCGGGCTCGGGCAAGACCACGCTGCTGAACATGATTGCGGCCATCGACCGGCCAACCTCAGGCGAGTTGCTGGTGCAGAACCAGAATGTTTTTCGCTTTAACGACTCGCAGGCGGCGCACTGGCGCAATGAGCACATCGGATACGTGTTCCAGACATTCAATCTGATTCCAGTTCTGACCGCGTTTGAGAACGTGGAGTTGCCGCTGCTGTTGACCCACCTCAACCCGCAGCAGAGGCGCGACCACGTTATGACCGCGCTTAAACTCGTCGGTCTCGAAGAACGAGTGAACCATCTGCCCAAGCAGCTTTCCGGCGGACAGGAGCAGCGAGTTGCGATTGCCCGGGCGATTGTGAGCGATCCTACGCTGCTGCTGGCGGACGAACCGACGGGCGACTTCCACAAAACGATCGTGATGGTGACGCACGATCCGCACGCGGCATCGTATGCGCACGTGACACGGCATCTCGAGAAGGGGATGTTGCTGCCGCCAGGGTAGCTGCGTCTATGACAAGGCTGAAGCCGGCAACCGATCCAACTCAGGCTCTGAGTCAGCCACCCACTGCCATGCCCGGCGGCCGTTGTCGAGAGACACGGCCTGGGCCTCTCCGTACGCCACTAAACGATTGAGCACCGTGGTGACCGAGGCCATCGGATCTTTGTGACGCGCCAGCATGGGCGGGACTTTTTCCTGGATCCGATCACAAACATCACGAGCGCTGAGAGCTCGTTTTGAGTCCATCAGGATCATGCGACAGGCCTTGGTGAAACCGGGCTGGCGCCCGCTGCTCTTGCGATCGACCAGTTCCAGCAACTCGTCGCTTAAGACGCTGTCTCCGAAAAGATTGGCGAGGCCGGCAATCGTTTGTTTGATGGTACCGATCCTGCGCATCACCTCGGCGCGCTGTTGCAGGAGTTGACGGAGCTCTTCGTGCGCCTGCCGTACTACCTCCTGCACGTGGCCATTCCCGGTGTCGGTAATGGTTCTCATCGCGCTTGCGCCATCCTGGAAGTGCATAAATCCTCCAATTCCGCTCGGTTGCTCAGCCACGCTCCGCCTCTCCACCGATACGCATAACGCTGGTCAGTGGTTCCCGAATTCTCGCCAGGGATGAGCGTATCCTCACATCCAGACTTTCCGTATTAGACGATTGAACTTTGAGTTCGTTAACAATCGAAAAACGAATAGTGAAAGAGCAACGAGTTCAGGATGGATATGCGCGGAAGAAAGTGACAGACAGGATGTTTTCCGGTACGAGCCTACAACTTCGCCGACCATCCAGGCATGCCGCAGGCATCACTGCAGAATGATAACCAGCAAGCGACCGTCGGATTCATACTCGGCGCCGGTGGCATTGTTCGCCTCTTGTACCGGATTCGACGGAAGATAGTAGGCGAGACTTCTTACCCTGTCAGCGTTTTGTAAACTGCTGCCGATGTTATCGCGCTCACCGTCGACCAGCGGATCGATCCTGTGAGTAATTTTGCCGTTGCGCTTATCTTTGGCAAAACCGATATCGTGGGTGCCGGCGCCCACCCAGACGTCCTGACCTTTCCAGGTGAATGGAGCTTTCCAGATGCGAAAATGGTGGCGGTCCGCGACCATCGCGATGGGTTCGGCCATTTCGTATCCGAAATCCTGCGGCCGGCCGAACAGGTAGAGAGTGCTCATCGGCAACTGCAGATAATCTTTGTCCTCGTAGGTTTCGAGCAATGCGTCGAGGACAGCTTTCTTCTTAGTGGTATCTGCGACGTGCCAGTCGGCGGCGTCGAGGGCAGCCTGCAAGTTTTTCTGCGACCCCACGATCACGAAGTTCACCATATCGCCTGGATTCTGGAACTGGTCGTCCACCCGGCGCGGCAGTTTGTCGATGTGTTTGCGGAGTACGGAATCGAGTCTGCTTGTAGAAATCTTGAGTGCGGGCGCAGGCACTGCGGTTTCGCGTGAACCATCTTCGCCAGCACCACTCAGCAAGGGCAGAAAAGAATCGGCCCACGGCATCGGGGCAGACATTGCCCAGGAGACTCCTTTTTCTGCACAAGAAGTTTGTGTCCAGGCACTGGAGGGCAAAAGCCAAAAGATAGTTAAGTTCAAGGACAAACAGACGACGGTTCGCTGTCGAAACCTAAGCATATCCATCGGGGGGAACACAGGACGATTGCCGCTATTATCCTACAAATTACCAAAGGCGATGCATCGGCGGACCTGTTGTCGTCGTAAAGAGGGGTGACCCGCTGTTCTGCTCGAGAAAAATATGCCCTCAGTCCCGAACTGGACTCATCCCCGATCTGGGACTTCTTCTGGTTGTGAATGACCGTGCGGTTCCTCCCAAGACGACGCCGCGAGCGAAAGATTCCGATGTGTAAGGAGTAGACGAAGGAATCCTCTGTCAACCGGCACACAACTCGCGCCCTCTGTTTTGCGTGTCCTGCTGGTAGGAAGCCAGGAAGAGGATTTTTTTCTCATACGGGAAATCCTCGACCGGAACCGGGCAGCGATGCCGGCGGAACTCGACCATGCGGGCTCACTGGAAGAAGCCAAGGCGATCTTGCAGCGCGCCGACTATGGGCTGGTGTTATTTGAACATGAGACCGGAGATGCCGCGGCCACCAAGCTTCTCTCAGAGTTCTTGCACACCCGGGGCGCGATGCCCTTCATCCTGCTGACTGAGCGTGCTGACGAGAAAGCCGTTGCCGAAATTATCCAGGCCGGCGCTTACGACTGCATGGAGCGATCGCAACTCACCGGGGCGAACCTGGTGCGCACGATCCGTTGCGCGCTGAGTTTGCACTCGACCCAGCGGCGGCGGCAAATGGCGGAACAATCCTCACGCAAGCTTTCCTGTGCGGTTGAGCTATCGGCTGATGCCATCTTTATCACGAATAGCGAAGGGATCATTGAATACGTAAATCCGGCCTTCGAACTGCTGACGGGATATTCTTCCGGGGAAGTTACGGGCAGGACTTCGTCCATCCTGAAATCCGGGGAGCAAGCGCCCATACTTTACCGGGAGGTGTGGGAAAGCATTCGTTCGGGCAGCGTCTGCCGCAGCATCGTCGTAAACCGAAAGAAAAATGGGGAAGTGTATTACGTCGATGAGAGCATCAGCGCCATACGGGACGCCGAAGGGAATATCACGAACTTTGTTTCCAACGGGCGGGATTACAGTGAACGCCTGCGCCTGGAAGCACAGTTGCTCCAATCACAAAAAATGGACGCTGTCGGCCGCCTGGCTGGAGGCATTGCCCACGACTTCAATAACCTGCTCACGATTATCACCAGCTACTCCGAACTGGCGCTTGACTCTGTGGTCGCGGAAAGCCCTGCCCATGGGCGGATCCAGGAGATCCTTTCCGCCGCGCGCCGCGCAGCCGATCTGACGCGACAGTTGCTCGCTTTCAGCCGCAAGCAACCCCAGGCCCTGCGCGTCGCAGAATTAAATCCGGTGGTCAATGGAATCACCAAGACTCTGCGCCGCCTCATCGGAGAAGACATCGAACTTGTATTTGTCGAGGGCGAGGAACTGGGCAGAATCCGTCTGGATCCGGTTCAGATCGAACAGATTCTCATGAACCTCGCGGCCAACGCTCGCGACGCCATGCCCCAGGGAGGACAATGCACGATCGAAACCCGCAACGTCCAACTCGACGAACAATACGCCGACCGCAAGCGAGCGGTGATTCCTCCGGGGCGCTATGCCGTGCTAAGCATGACCGACACCGGATCGGGTATTCCTGCCGATCACTTGTCGCACGTCTTTGAACCTTTCTACACTACGAAACCTTCTGGCAAGGGCACGGGGCTTGGTCTGGCTACGGTGTATGGGATCGTCAAACAGAATCATGGATTTGTGTGGGCCTACAGCGAACCCGGGATGGGCACGACGGTCAGGGTCTACCTCCCCTGCGTGCAGGATCAGCCGGCCACCGTGGAAAGTCCAGACAAGATCGCGGGGCCGGCACAGTGCGGCACGGAGACCGTCCTGCTGGTCGAGGATGAGGAACCCCTGCGCCGGGCGACGGTCGAATTCCTCAGGCTTCGCGGCTACACCGTTCTTGAGGCCCGGGACGGAGTCGAAGCCTTATCGGTTAGCAAGAATCATGACTCGACGATCCACTTGACAGTTACCGACGTCGTAATGCCTCACATGAGCGGGGGCGAACTGGCGAAGAAACTGGAAACACTCCGTCCGCAGACCAGGGTGTTGTTCGTCTCCGGCTACCCTGGGCAAACGGTGTTGGACCATAAAGTGGTCGATGTCGAAAACAACTTTCTGCAGAAGCCGTTCACCTTGAAACAACTGGCCAGCAAAGTCCGGACGGTTCTCGATCACAACCATGCGATTCCCATGGCGGCCGAAATGATTGCGCATCCGTTCGTAGCTACGGCACGGTCCGAGTGAGTTTGCCGGCCTTCAGCCAGAAACGTTCCCCTCGCCACGTGACGATGTGGCCACGAAGACTCATGAGCCAGATTGCGGCTGCGAACAAATCCCGCACGGGAATCAGCCACGCGTACTTGAGAATCTGATGGTCCCGTAGCACGCCACGGCCTACAAACAAGGCAACCGCGAGACGAAGAAACAGCGTGATTGCGAGCGCACCACAGGCCCAGAGCGCCGCTCGACTCGCGGCCAGAGCGAGCAGCGACCACATGATTCCAAATGTAAAAATCAGACCCATGTAGCCTGCTGCGCGCGCGTCCCGGACTCCGCGAGCCCAGCGAAGTTGATGCGCGAAGAATTCCCGCAGGCGATAAGAGGGGAGATATGTCTCAACTACGACATCCGAAAGTTTCACGGCCAGCCCCAGGCCGGCGATGCGCTTTCCCAGTTCGTAGTCGTCGGCGAGATAGTCTACGAAAGAGGCGAACCCGCCGATCTTTTCCAACTCTGCCCGGCGGAAGGCGAGGGTTGAGCCGAGTCCAAAGCGAATGCCGCCCTCGAGTTGCCGCGCGGCGAGCACGCCGGGGCAAAAGTCTGTACTGATTCCCAACCCTTCCAGACGCGATCCCAACGTCGCAGCGGCCACTCCGCGGTAGAGACAAGTGACCATTCCGACGTGCGGATCGGTCAACGGCGCGGTCACCCGGCTCAGGTAGTTGGACTCCACGCGAATGTCGCTGTCGTTGACAATCAGGTAGTCATGGCGAGCTTCCGCCAGCATCTGCGCCAGGTTGCTGACCTTCACGTTTGCGCCCAGGATCTTTTGGCAAACCAGCAACTGAATTCCGCGATCGGGAAATTCTCGCTGCAATTTCTTCACGCTCTCGATCGCCGTGTCATTGGGGTCGTTCACCCCAAAAATGATTTCGTATTCGGGATAGTCCTGCAGGCAGTGGCTGCGAAAGCTCTCATAGATTTCAGGATCGGCGCCTTTGAGGGGTTTGAGAATCGAGACGGGGGGCGAAGATTGTTCCGCGCAGTTGCCTTGTTCGACCTTCCCTTCGCGCAAAAATCTTGCCGCGCTCCAAAGACATAAAAGATAGTAAATGCAACTGGAGAACGTGCCGATGACCGCGACGATCTGAACCACTCTGACGATGGAATCCATCATGCGTAAACGCGGGCCAGACTATTCGTAACGCAACGCCTCAATCGGATCCAGGTTCGCAGCCTTCCACGCGGGATAGATGCCAAAGACCAAGCCGGTTCCTGCGGCAGAAGTGAAGCCGAAGATCGTCCAGAACATCGACATGTGGGCAGGCAGCGCGGGCCAGAACGCAGGAATCACGCCCACGATGATGGCGCCGAGCAGGATCCCAATCACGCCGCCAACTGCTGTAAGAATGATCGCCTCTAAAGTGAATTGCAAAAGAATGTCCCGCTTGCGTGCGCCAATCGCCTTGCGGACGCCGATCTCGCGCGTCCTTTCAGTGACGCTCACCAGCATAATGTTCATCACGCCAACGCCCCCGACAATCAGCCCAACGCTCGAAATGGCGAACATGCCTATGAACAGCATACCCGTGAGCTGATTCCATACATCCGAGATTGAATCCGAGGTGAAGACGGCAAAATTGTCTGGCTTGTTGGGAGGAACCTTTCGCCGACGCCGCAGCAGTTCCCGGATTTCGTCGATGGCCTTCGGCATGTCATCGTGAGAGGTGGCCTTAACGCTGATCCAGTGCTGTTTCAACTCGGGGTGCAATGTCTTGAAGGTCTGCAGCGGGAAAAAGACACGATTGTCGTTCGGGTCCTTGCCCCCGCCAAATACCGACTTGACCTTCCGCACCGTGCCTACCACTTGAAACAACCGTCCTTCGATGTTGACTTCGCGGCCCAGCGGGTCCTGGGTTCCAAACAATTCCTCGGTAGTGTCGTGACAGAGAACCACGACCGGAGAGCGATGTTGATCGTCCACATCAGTAAACCATCTGCCGCTGGCCATGGGCAGGTCAAACACATCCTTCACCGACGCTGTGTCTCCTTCAAGGATGGTGTTCTTGGCCTTGCGGTCCTGGTATTTGACTGCGTAACTGCCCACGCCCAGTTCGGGGCGAAATAGACGAATCCCTGCCGATACCGCTTTAACATGCGGCAAATCTTTAATCGCCTCAGCATCCTCAAACGTCAGTTCTTTCCGAGTCCGCACTTCTTCCGGGATGCGCCCGAAAGTAAATGGCTCCATGTGAAACACGAATATAAGGTTCGACCCGATGCTTGAAACAAGGTCGCGGACATTGTCGTCCAGGCCCCGGCCTATGGAAGAAACGCCGATTACCATCGCAACGCCGATTACGATCCCCAGCACGGTCAGCGACGAGCGCAGCTTGTTGCCGCGGATGGTGTCGGTCGCCATCTGCACGATCTCACCGAATTCGTCTTTGCGAATCATGAAGGATTGGGTGATCTGGCGATTGGGTGATTTTGCGATTTAAAACCGTCGCTGTCAGTTATGACTTTCGGTTTTCAATGGCGCGATCACCCGATCGCACAATCGCTAAATTCTTACGTTTCGAACCGCAACGCCACGATCGGATCGAGTTTCGCCGCTTTTCGTGCGGGATAGACTCCGAAGAACACTCCGACACTTGCCGACACAATCAGTCCGGCCGCCACGGCCCAGAGCTTGATTGCCGAAGGCATCCCGACCAGCAGAGTAACGGATAAGGCGATCGTCGCTCCCAACAGCACTCCTAGAATGCCGCCCGCGAGCGCCAGAGTAACGGACTCGATCAGAAACTGCATCAGCACATCCGCACGCCGTGCCCCCAGCGCCTTGCGAATGCCGATCTCGCGGGTACGTTCGGTGACCGATACCAGCATAATGTTCATTATCACAATGCCGCCGACTACCAAAGAGATTGCGGCAATGCCGATGGTAGCGATGAAGAATGTCTGGCTGAAATCGGTCCAGATGCCAAGCAGGCTCGAATTGGTCTCAATGTCGAAGCTGTCGTCGCCCCCGAGCGGGTCGTGCCGCCTCGCGCGAAGAGCAACGCGCGCTTCATCGACAGCCTCGTTGAGGGGCACTCCGGCGCTGGCGGCCTTGGCTGCAATCCGCAGGCTATTATTGTGAGTGCCATATTGTTTCAAGCAGGCCGTCATGGGAATCATCACGTAATTGTCAGCGCTTTGCCCCAGCGTCTTGCCCTTCTTTGTCGCGACGCCGATTACCTGGTAGGTCCAACCGTCGATGCGGATTTCCTTGCCCAGCGGATCCGTACCCGCCATCAGATGTTCGACGATATCGTTTCCCACCACGGCAACGGGAGACCGATTATCCAGGTCAGTCTGGTTCAGCATGCGGCCTGCGCTCAGGTCGGTATCGAGAATCGTAGGCATCCCGGGAGTAATTCCGCGGATCAGCGTATCGCTGATCTCCTGCCCGTTGTACTTCACATGGCCGCTTTCATTGCGCGTGGAGGCGGCAACCAGCACGCAGTGCCGGCAGGCGTCGGCGACCGCCTGGTAGTCCTCGATAGTCAGGTCTTTGCGTTTCTCACCTTCTAAGTAGCGATCAACGTTGGTGACGGCAGGAGAAACTTTGAAGATAAGGAAAACATCCGCACCCAGATTGAAGATCTTCTGGGCCACGTAGTCGTTGATGCCGGAGACGAAGGTGACCACGGCGATGACTGCAGCGACTCCGATCACGACACCGAGCAGCGTCAGCACCGAGCGCAGCTTGTTCACCCACAGCGACTGCAGGGCAATTCGGATGGCTTCGGCGATGTTCATGAGTCGGGCTTCGGCTTTCGGGCTTCGCGCTTCGCGCTTCGGCAAGAGCGGAGCCTCAGCGCCGCACGCTCGCCGACAAGTCTAACAGCAACAAAGCCTTTCGGGCGGGTAGGCCGAAGCCCGGCAGCCCCTTCGACTTCGCTCAGGGCAAGCTAAGCCCGAAGCCCGTATAATGGTTCTGTTGGCAGCTGGACCGGACGGTCGCTTTCCGCGTTTTCGGACGCGGGGAGAGGAAAGTCCGAACTCCGCAGAGCAGTGTGCCGGATAACGTCCGGGAGGCCGGGTTCAAGCCCGTCCGACGGAAAGTGCCACAGAAAATATACCGCCTGCATCCCTCGGGATGTGGGTAAGGGTGAAAAGGTGCGGTAAGAGCGCACCGCCGCGGCAGCAATGCAGCGGGCAGGGCAAACCACACACGGAGCAAGACCAAATAGGAAGGGAGTTCGTGGCCTCGGCTGCGAACACGTGCCGGCTCGGCGCGTCCAACCTTCGGGTAGGTCGCTAGAGCCCCGCAGCGATGCGTGGCCCAGAGGAATGACCGTCCCACCGGAGCAATCCGGCGGACAGAATTCGGCTTACAGGTCCGGCTGCTACAAATTTTTCTTTTCAATTCACTTTCAGGAGCACACGATATGTCAGCACCCAGCCGCCGCCCGGAGATTCGCCGGCGCCGCGCCCGTCAACACAAGATCACCCTACTCCGCAAGCGACTCGCTTCGGCCCAGACCGACGCCGACCGCAACCGCGTTACGGCCAAGCTGCACAAACTCGCCGTCGCTTCGCCGGGCCAGCCCCTGCTCAAGTAGATCCCTGTCATTGAGCGTCGTCCGAACGGCTGGCGGGAGTCAGGCGAAATCAAGCCACGCCCGCAGTCGACTCGTGGCTCGTTAAGGCGGGCTGTCCTCGAGGTTCTCCACTGCCCGGCGGACTCATGACCTCCTGATAGGTGTTCATGATTCGACGCACGGACTTCTCCCAGGAAAACTTTGCCGCCTGCCGGTAGCTGCGTTCCTTCATTTTCTCGCGCAACGGCTGATCCATTAGCACCCGGTGCAGGGCCCGCATGATTTCGAAAACATTTTCCGGGTGGACCAGCACTGCAGCGTTGCCCACCACCTCGGGCAGCGAGGACACGTTTGAGGTCACGACCGGAGTACCGAGTGCCATCGCCTCGAGGGGTGGCAGGCCGAAGCCTTCGTAGAGCGAGGGGAAGACAAAGATCTTGGCCTCATCGTAAAAAGTGCGCAGCACTTCGATTGGAACAAATCCCAGGAATCGCACATCGTTCTGCACTCCGCTGCGGATCACGGTCCGGCGCAAGTCGGGATTGCCGGAAACATCGTCTCCAATGATGATGAGCTTCAGGTCAGGGAATGCCTGGTCTTTCTCCAACTCAGTCTTCAGCGCTGAAAAAGCTTCGATCATGCGTACGACGTTTTTGTGCGGACTGATTCTGCCGGCATAGAGCAGGAAGGGATACGTGACCTGGTAGCGCTCGGCAATCACCTGACGGTCGGCCGCGCTGGCGTGTCCGCTAAGAAACCTTTCATCGATCGCGTTGTAGACCACCTCGATGCGCCCCGGCGAAATATCAAACAGCTTCTCCATTTCGAGCTTGGTAAAGTTCGATACGGCAAAAATACGCGCCGCCCCGCGCAAAACTCGTTTGGTCAACTGAAAGCGCAGCCACCCCCTTAGCCCCGTCTCTTGATGTGGCTGCGTGAGGTGCTCCAGCATGTCGTGCACTGTCATCACATACGGGCAAGGCAGCGCGCGCGGGATGGAGAACAGATTCGGGATGTGCACCAGATCGCATTCCAGCCGCTTCACAATTGCGCGGAACTCACTGAAGCTCTTCCATGAGCGCTCCGGCCCCGCCAGAGGAATCGTGTGAAAGTTAGCCGGAAGGGGGCCGATTTCCTTGACCTTGGCGGGAGAACCGATGAGGAAATACGTGGTCTCGTGGTCAAGCCGCCCCAGAGTCCGCACGACATTACGGATGTAGGTGCCTACGCCGAACTCAGTCATCCGCCGAATGTCGATGGCGATCTTCACGAAGGCATTTAACCACAGAGGGGTTACGGCTTCACAGCAGAATTGCAGAAGTTCCTAAGCACGCACTTCGGCTTGGGCCCTGGCTCTGCGCTCGGCATACAGCGGAAATGCCTCACAGAGGTCGAGCACCTGCTTGCGGACTTTGCCCAGCAGAGCGGCGTCGTTCCGCTGCAACAGCGCCTCCGCGATCCAGTGCCCGAC
>JBEKWP010000129.1:0-11210 GCA_049512915.1 Candidatus Sulfotelmatobacter sp. | reverse complement strand
CATTTCTGACGATGACTTCGGGCGCGTGCAGGTCCATCAGCTTCTTCAACCGGTTGTTGCGGTTGATGACGCGGCGGTAAAGGTCGTTCAAATCGGAAGTGGCGAAGCGGCCGCCATCGAGTGGAACCAGCGGGCGCAGCTCCGGCGGAATCACCGGGATCACATCGAGAATCATCCAGCTGGGCTTGTTGCCGCTCTTGCGGAAGGCCTCGACCACTTTGAGGCGCTTCGTATACTTGAGCCGCTTCTGCAGCGAGCTCTCGTTCTTCATCTTCTCGCGCAGTTCAACCGCCAGGCCGTCGGTGTCGATGCGCTTGAGCAGTTCCTTGATCGCCTCGGCGCCCATCATCGCCTTGAAGCCAGCGGGACGGTATTGCTGGTCGAGTTCGCGGAACTTCGCTTCGTCCTTGATAACCTCGCGCTCTTTCACCGGAGCGTCGCCAGGCTCGACTACCACGTAGGCCTCGAAATACAGCACGGATTCGAGGTCGCGCAGCGAAATATCGAGCAGGTGCCCGATGCGGCTGGGCAAGCCCTTGAAGAACCACACGTGCGAGCAGGGCGAAGCCAGCTCGATGTGTCCCAGGCGTTCACGGCGAACTTTCGACAGCGTAACTTCCACGCCGCACTTGTCGCAGATTACGCCGCGGTGCTTCATGCGCTTGTACTTGCCGCAGAGGCACTCCCAGTCGGTTACCGGGCCGAAAATACGGGCGCAGAACAGGCCGTCCCGCTCCGGCTTGAAGGTGCGGTAGTTGATGGTCTCAGGCTTGGTGACTTCGCCATGCGACCAGCTCCGGATTTTTTCCGGAGACGCCAGACTGATGCGGATGGCATCGAAATCCGCAATCGTGTTTTGCATTTCGAACGGGCTCGAACGAAACAAGGTGTTCCTCCGCTTCCTCGGCAGTGTCGTTGCCGCTTACGGCACCCGGGAGAAAGTGGCCAGTGGTCAGTGACCAGTGGCCAGCATTCCTAAGGGGCCAAACTGCGCGGGTGCTTCGCAGCCGGCCATTATTCAAGAGATCAAATTCCAGAGCCGGACCAGTCAGCGGCGTACTGGCCACTGATCACTGGCCCCTTGGCCACTGTTCTTAATCCGCTGCCGCGCTGGCCGTGGGTTTCTTCTCCCCGGTCTTGATCAGCTCCACATCCAGGCAGAGCGACTGCAATTCGCGGATCAGCACGTTGAACGATTCCGGCACGCCCGGCTCCATGGCAGCTTCGCCCTTGACGATGGCCTCGTAAATCTTGGTTCGGCCGTATACGTCGTCGGACTTCGCCGTCAGCAGCTCCTGCAGAATGAATGCCGCGCCGTAAGCTTCGAGCGCCCAGACTTCCATTTCTCCGAAACGCTGCCCGCCGAACTGCGCCTTGCCACCCAAAGGTTGTTGGGTGATAAGTGAGTACGGCCCGATGGAGCGCGCGTGAATCTTGTCGTCCACCAGATGCGACAACTTCAGCATATAGATGTAGCCGACGCACACCGGCTGTTCGAACTGGTCGCCGGTCATGCCGTCATGCAGCGTCGTCTTGCCTGAAGTAGGCAGACCCGCGTGCTCGAGCAGCGCCTTGATTTCGCCTTCTTTTGCTCCGTCGAACACAGGCGAGCCCATGTACACGCCGCGCGCGAGCGTTGGTGCCAGCGCTTCCAGTTCCTCGTCGCCCATTTCACCGATGGTGTCAGCGAGCTTCGAGTCTTTGAACAGCGCCTTCAGTTCGCGTCGAATCGCTTCGGTGCGCGTGTTTTCCTTGAGCAATCTGCCGATCTTCTCGCCCAGCGTGTAGCCCGCCCATCCCAGATGGGTTTCGAGAATCTGGCCGACGTTCATACGGCTGGGTACGCCGAGGGGGTTCAGAACGATCTCGACCGGCGTTCCGTCTTCGAGGTACGGCATATCCTCTTCCGGCAGAATGCGCGCGATCACGCCCTTGTTCCCGTGGCGGCCGGCCATCTTGTCGCCCACGCTCAGCTTGCGCTTCATAGCGATGTAGACCTTGACCAGCTTGATCACGCCCGGCGGCAGTTCGTCGCCCTTGGTGAGTTTTTCTTTCTTCTCGTTGACGATTTTCTTGAGCACATCGATCTGACGCGAGGTCATTTCCTCGATCTCGTCGATCTGCTCATTCACCCGCGGATCCTTATCGGCATACTTGATGCGCTTCAGGTTGCGGGTGGAGATGCGCTCGATCGCGTCGCGGTCAAGCACGTTGCCCTTGTTCAGCAGACGCTTGTTGGTGCGCTCATCGTGCAGGTCGGCCTGCACTTCCTTGCCGCCGAGAATGTTCTCCAGACGCTTGAGCCGCTCGTCGGTAAGAATGCGGATCTCGTCGGAAAGGTTCTTCTCCAGCTTGCCAATCTGCGTAGCCTCGATCGACTTCGCCCGCTCGTCCTTTTCCTGGCCCTTGCGGGAGAAAATCTTCACGTCGACGATCACGCCCTCGATTCCAGGAGGACAGTAGAGCGAAGCATCGCGCACGTCGCCGGCCTTTTCGCCGAAGATGGCACGCAGCAGCTTCTCTTCCGGCGTGAGCTGAGTTTCGCCCTTCGGCGTAACCTTGCCCACCAGAATGTCGCCCTGCTTGATGCTGGCTCCGATGCGGATCACGCCCGCTTCGTCCAGATTGCGCAGCATGGACTCGCTGACATTAGGAATGTCGCGCGTCACTTCCTCCGGACCAAGCTTCGTATCGCGCGCCTCGATCTCGTACTCCTCGATGTGCAGTGAAGTGTAGTAATCGTCCTTCACCATCTTCTCGGAGACCAGAATCGCGTCTTCAAAGTTGTAACCGCGCCAGGGCATGAAAGCCACCAGCACGTTGCGTCCGAGCGCCAGTTCACCGTGATCCGTGCAAGGACCGTCGGCGATCACCTCGCCCTTCAGCACGCGCTGCCCCTTTTTCACGACAGGCTTCTGATTGATACAAGTGTTCTGGTTCGAGCGCTTGAACTTCGTGAGCTGATAAATGTCCGAGCCCACCTCACGCGAAAGCTGCGTAGGATGATGTTCGCCTTCGACGCGCACGATGATGCGGTCGGAGTCGACAGAATCCACGATGCCGTTGCGCCGGGCCAGAACCACCGCACCCGAGTCGCGAGCGGTAACACCTTCCATTCCAGTACCGACGATCGGCGCTTGCGCGCGCAGCAGCGGCACGGACTGCCGTTGCATATTTGCGCCCATCAGCGCGCGGTTCGCATCGTCATGCTCAAGGAACGGAACGAGCGAAGCAGCGACCGAGACGAGTTGCTTGGGGCTGACGTCGACATAATCGACTTCGTCCCGGCTGACCAGCACAAAATTTCCGGCCTTGCGGGCGTTCACCAGCTCGGAGACAATCTTGCCCTTGTCATCCAACTCAACGTTCGCCTGCGCGATGGTGTGCCGGTCTTCTTCCCACGCGGAAAGATAGAACGAGAACGGCTCGATCTGCGCCGGTTTCTTGCGCTTCTCCTTCAATTCGGCGTTGATCTTCTCGATCTCATGCTTTTCCATGTGATCGCCGACCTTGTGGTCGCTGTCGCCCGTGTTGACCACGCTGACGTAATCGATCACGCGCCCGCCCTTGATCTTGCGATAGGGTGACTCGATGAAGCCGTAGTCGTTGATCCGCGCGTAGCAGCTCAGCGACGAGATCAGCCCAATGTTCGGACCTTCCGGCGTCTCAATAGGACAAATGCGGCCGTAGTGCGTAGGGTGAACGTCACGCACTTCGAATCCAGCGCGCTCACGCGACAGGCCGCCCGGCCCAAGCGCCGAGAGACGCCGCTTGTGGGTGATCTCGGAGAGCGGGTTGGTCTGATCCATGAACTGCGAAAGCTGCGACGACCCGAAGAATTCGCGGATCGCAGCCATCACCGGCTTCGCGTTGACCAGGTCGTGCGGCATCGCGGTCGACATTTCCTGGTACACGGACATTTTCTCTTTGATCGCCCGCTCCATGCGGACCAGGCCGATGCGGAACTGGTTCTCCATCAGCTCGCCGACCGCGCGCACGCGGCGGTTGCCCAGGTGATCGATGTCATCCACCGACCCAATGTTCTTGCGCAGTTTCAGCAGGTACGCGATGGTCCCGTAGAAATCGTCGGGATCAAGCGTCCGCTTGTCGAGACTGGTGGCGTCCTGGTTCTCGAACAGCTTGATGTTGAACTTCAGCCGGCCGACTTTCGAGAAGTCGTACTTCCGCGGGTCGAAGAACATCCCGTGGAACAATGCTGTCGCCGTGTCGAGCGTCGGCGGATCACCAGGACGCAGCTTGCGGTAAATCTCGATCAGTGCTTCCTGCGGCGTCTTCACCGAATCGCGCTTCAGCGTCTGGCTGATCACCGTACCCACGTCGTCGCGCTCAGGGAAGAACAGGCTCATCTCGACCACGCCGGAGTCGAGAATCTTCGAAACCTTGTCAGCAGTAACTTCGCTGTTGGCTTCGAGCAGCACTTCGCCGGTGGTGGTGTCGACCACATCGGCAGCAGCCCATGCGCCTTCGAGATCGGTGACATCCACTTCGATCTCAGAGATCTTCGCCTTTTGAATGTCCTTCAGAGTCTGCGCGTTCAGCTTGCGGCCGGAGTGCGCAATCTCATCGCCCGACTTGTTCTTGATGCTGTGCGCCAGCTTCATCCCCAACAGGTTCGTAGCTTTTTCGCTGGTTGGGTCGAGCGTCCAGTAAAGCTTCTTGTCTTTGATCGCGATGCGGTCGACCGTATAGAACGTCCGCAGAATGTCTTCTCCGGAACGCAGGCCAAGCGCGCGCAAGAAAATCGTTCCCAAAAACTTGCGCTTGCGGTCGATGCGGACATAGAGCACGTTCTTCTGGTCATACTCAAACTCCACCCAGGAACCGCGGTAGGGAATGATCTTGCCCAGGAAATAAGTGCGGTTGTTCGCAGTCTCGAAGAACACGCCGGGCGAGCGATGCAACTGGCTGACGATCACGCGCTCAGTCCCGTTAATAATGAAGGTCCCGTTCTGCGTCATCAGCGGCACATCGCCGAAGAACACTTCCTGTTCCTTGATGTCGCGAATCGAGCGATTCCCAGTCTCAGCATCCTTGTCGAAAATCGTGAGGCGCATCGTGACCTTGAGCGGCGCAGAGTAAGTCATGCCGCGCTCCTCGCACTCGGCCACGTCGTACTTCAATTGCAACCCGACCGGATCGCCGCACTTGTTGCAGAAATCCGGCGTGTTGGCGTTATAGGTGCCGCACTTTTGGCACAAGACATCGCCGGGATGAAACGGATCCGTAATAACCGTATTACCGCAGTTCTTACAGGTCGTGCGCAGGTGATGCAGCCCCTTGAGGTGGCCGCACTTGCACTCCCAGTTGCCGATGGCGTAATCCACAAACTCAAGTTGTGATACGTTGCGGAAGTCGGTGATCGGGAACACGGACTGAAATACGGCCTGCAATCCGCCGTCTTCGCGTTCGCTGGGCAACTTGTCCATCTGCAGAAAGCGGTCGTAGGAGCGCTTTTGCACCTCGATCAGGTTAGGGATCTGGATGGTTGCTGGAATTTTTGAAAAATCAAAACGTTTACGGAAGGCATTATTCTTCATCGTCAAGAGACTCCCAATGTCAGGCGCAGCCGTGCGCTGCGATTACCCGCGGTTTGCAGAACGCCGGGCGCCCTCGGGCGCCGCGCTGCTTAGCTGCTGTTACGAACCTGTTTGAACGTAGAAAAGTTAAACGTAGAAACACTGAACCCGGAAAACACGACGGGGCGCCCGCAGGGACAGTGGTTCCCGCAGACGCCATCCAAGGCGTTTCGCCAATCTGATTTTGTAATCTTTCGCGCCAGTTCCTTCGGCCGTTTCCGTCCCGCCTGCCCGCGGAACAGTGCCCAAGCTTCCCTAAGCGGGTCTCGCCCGCGTATGAGTGAGGCCAGGGGAAGCGGTGTTATATAGATGCTAGCACCACCGCCCCGGCTTCACAACTAGAACGTTCCGAAAAACCGCCCTTGCAAACCAGGGCGGGCCGGATCGCCAGCCAACGCTCTTACTTCACTTCAACGACGGCGCCGGCCTCGGTAAACTTCTTCTTAATGGTCTCGGCCTCATCCTTGGAAACGCCTTCCTTGATGTTCTTAGGCGCTCCATCGACCAATTCCTTGGCTTCCTTCAGGCCCAGGCTGGTGACCTCGCGTACAGCTTTGATTACATTGATTTTATTCGCGCCGACTTCCTTAAGGACGACGGCAAACTCCGTCTTCTCCTCCGCCGGAGCTGCACCTGCGGCCGCCGCACCGCCGCCCGCTACTGCCACGGGAGCCGCCGCTGCCGCCGAAACGCCCAGCCGGGCTTCCAGCTTCTTCACCAGCGCTGCCGCGTCGAGCAGCGACAACCCTACGATTGAATCTTCCAATTGTTGCAGGTCTGCCATGTTCGTTTCTCCATTTCAAGTGTGAACTTCTTGATTATCGTTATCTTTGGCCGGGTTTCCAGTGCGGCAGGCTCATTTCCCGGCGCCAGACAACGCCCGGATCAAAACCGCGCAACCCCTGACCTCGGATAACCAAATCTCGAGCCATTCAGCGATCGAGCCATCGGGAGATTGCGCGATTGAAAAGCGTTGCAACGGCCCACCGCGTTTCAATCGCAAAATCACCAAATCGCCCAATCTCTATGCTTCCTTGAACTTACCCTTCTCCACGCCCTGGCCCAGCACCACCGCAACATCGCGCCCCACGGCGTTCATCACCGTAACCAGGCGTTGCGCCGGCGAGCTGATCAGGAACAGCAGCTTCGAGTAGATCTCTTCCTTCGACGGCATGCTGGCCAGCGCTTCGATCTCTTTGATCGAAATCACCCGGCCCTCGACCACGCCGATCTTGAAAGTAAACTCCGGAGTGTCCTTGGCATACTTGGTGAGCGCCTTTGCCATGGCCACGGGATCGCCCGTGGTATAAGCAATTGAAGTCACTCCAGTCAGGTTCTTCAACCCCTCTTCGATCTTGGTGCCCTTGGCAGCAAGTTCGGCCAGCGTGTTCTTGACGACTTGATACTTCGCCCCCGCGCCGCGCAGAGCCTTCCGCAGCTCATAGTCCTGAGCCACGGTCATCTTGGAATAGGTGGCCACAACGGCGTTCGAAACATTCTTCAGGTCTCCACTCAGCTTCTCGACCTGTTCCTTCTTCCTAGCTTTAGTAACTGGCATTGCTCAGCCCTCTTAATGATCTCGTATGGGGACGGCCGCCTGGCTGTCCGCTCTTAAATTTTCCTGTCATCCTGAGGCGACGGGGTTATCGTCGCCGAAGGATCTCGTTCTCCCCAACCGCGGCCCTTCCGGCTACGCTTTCGCCGCAGTCTCAATCGGAGCCGTGTCCAGCAAAATCCCTGGCCCCATCGTCGAACTCAAAGTGCAGCCCTTGATGTACTTCCCCTTGGCCACAGAGGGCTTAGCCTTGATCACACTGGTGATCAGCACGGTCGCGTTGTCAATCAACTTGTCGGGCGAGAACGAAATCTTCCCCACCGGAACATGCACCAGCGCAGTCTTGTCAGTGCGGAATTCAACCTTGCCGGCCTTCACTTCCTGCACCGCCTTGGCCACATCAACCGTGACCGTGCCAGTCTTCGGATTCGGCATCAAGCCCTTGGGACCAAGAATCTTGCCCAGCCGCCCCACGGATTTCATCACGTCGGGAGTAGCGATCAGCGCGTCGAAGTCGGTCCAGTTTTCCTTGGTAATCTTCTCGACCATCTCTTCGCCGCCGAAGAAATCAGCGCCGGCCGCCTCGGCTTCCTTGATCTTGTCGCCCGATGCAATTACCAAAACCTTCTTCGACTTGCCCAGCCCGTGCGGCAACACGACCGTGCCGCGCACCATCTGGTCGGCGTGCTTGGGATCTACGCCAAGACGCAAAGTTATCTCGACGGTCTCATCAAATTTCGCGAACTTGACCTTCTGCAGCAGGGGAACTGCATCCTGCAGCAGATACGACCGTTTTTCAACCGCGGCGTGCGCCTTGGCGATGTTCTTTCCTTCTTTTTTCATCTTTCTTTCCTCGTCTCCCACCGCTTATCGTTGCTTCGATGAGCCGTGGTGATTTCGACTTCGAACTTGTAGCGCCGGCGTCTCGCCGGCATCTAGCCATCGAGATGCTACCCAACCACTTCAATCCCCATCGAGCGCGCCGTCCCACGAACGCTCTTAACGGCAGCGTCAATCGAGGCCGCGTTCAGGTCTGGCATCTTCTGCTTGGCAATGTCCTCCACCTGCTTCAGAGTCACTTTGCCAACTTTATCCTTGTTGGGCGTGCCCGATCCCTTGGCGATGCCGGCCGCGCGCTTCAGCAGAATCGAAGCCGGCGGCGTCTTGGTGATGAAGGTAAAAGAACGGTCGCTATAAACCGACACCACGACCGGGATGATCAATCCCTCCATCTCCTTCTGGTTCGTGCGAGCGTTGAACTGCTTGCAGAACTCCATGATGTTTATCTGCGCCTGTCCAAGCGCCGGACCCACCGGCGGCGCCGGCGTCGCCTTGCCCGCCGCGATCTGCAGTTTTACAAAACCTGTTACTTTCTTTGCCATGATTTCATCCTTGCTGCTATTTTCCCCTCGCCGATACGAGCACCGCTGTTAGCGCGAGGCCGACAGTTGGCACCAACTTCTTGCTAACCGGATCGACTGTCAAACCCAGGCTTTCCAGCGTATGCGCACCCATCACTTCCATGTCGCCGGGTTCGGCCATCACAACATTGTCTCCGCCGGTAAAGCCATCCGCCGCTACAAACACCGGTACCAGATCGCGCTCAATCGTCTTGCCTTCAATCGTCCGGAACTGCATCCGCCGGACCGGTCGAACACCCAGCGGTTCCAGTCGCGTCCGCAAAACCCAGCTATACGAGGCGCCACTATCAACCATCACGTCAATTTCTTCTCCGGTCGCCGAGCTAGCCGGATTCCAAACCCGTAACTTTGCCGTGAAAATTCCCATACTTCCCTCTGGCAAGTTTTAGTAATTTGCCCGCGGCAGTCCGGCCACTTTACGCCACCTTCTCTACCTGGTTGAACTCCAGCTCCACCGGCGTCGAGCGGCCGAAGATCGTTACCATCACCTTCAGCGTCTCGCGATCTTCATTCACCTCATCGACCGTGCCGGTGAAGGTGGCAAACGGCCCTTCGGTAATGCGCACCTGCTCCTGCTTCTCGAACTTTACCTTCAGCTTGGGCTTCTCGCGGCTGTCCGCGACTTTGTAAACGATGTGCTGCACTTCTTCATCCGATAGCGGCGTCGGCTGCTGCCCCGTGCCCACGAACCCGGTCACGCGCGGCGTGGATTTCACCACATGCCAGACATGATCGTCCATGTCCATTTCCACCAGCACGTAGCCGGGATAGAACATGCGCTCCGAGGTGTACTTCTTGCCGCCGCGCACTTCGGTCACCGACTCGGTCGGGATCAGCACCTTGCCGATCTTTTCCTGCAGCCCGAAAGCCTGCACCCGCGACTCCAGCGATTCCTTCACCTTGCGCTCGAACCCGGAATAAGAGTGGATGATGTACCACTTCATATTCGGGTTACGGGGCGGCTCGCTGGTTGCGGTAACACCCTCCGCGCTGGGCGGCTGCTCGCTGCTTGCGGCAGCTTCGTTTTTTTCTTCGTCCTGCATGATCAAGTTAAGCTCCAGCCTGCTCTTCGACTTAGTGGGTCCCGAAATAGCTGTACAAAAACGAAACGCCTCTCTGAATCAGGTTATCGATCACCCAAAAGTAGACGCCAAAAAGAAATACCGTGACTACGACAACTGCGGTGGTGGCGCGCACTTCCTTCCAAGACGGCGCCGTGACCTTGCGCATCTCGGTGCGCACGTCGTTGTAAAACGATTTGATCCGCTCCGGCCAGGACTTGAGCCGGTCTCCAAAATTCTCGCCGGCGCCTGCTCCTGGCCTTCCCGTCGTCCTTGCAAAAAATCTGGCAGGGGCGGAGGGATTCGAACCCCCAAGTCCGGTTTTGGAGACCGGCAGTTTAACCGTTGAGCTTACGCCCCTGTGAATCAGCACCCAGTTGCCAGTACCCAGTGGCTCCGTTCCAGGTACTAGGTACTGGCTACTTCACTTCCTTGTGCGGCGTATGCTTGCGGCAACGGCGGCAGAACTTCTTGAGCTCCAGCCGCTCCGTCATCGTCTTCCGGTTCTTGGTGGTCGAATAATTCCGCTCTTTGCAATCACCGCACTGCATCGTAATAATTTCTCGGGGCATCGCTCAAACTCCCTCTTGCTAAACTTTCCGGCTATGCTGCCTATGTGGGGACAGCCGCCCTCGGCTGTCCGCGGAGCGAAGCTCCGCTCTTTTCGTCCCTACTGCACAATCTCCGAAATCGTTCCCGCGCCCACCGTGTGGCCGCCTTCGCGAATGGCAAACCGCAAACCCTTCTCCATCGCCACCGGCGTGATCAACTCAATCACCAGCGAGACATTGTCCCCAGGCATCACCATCTCGGTGCCAGCCGGGAGTTCCGCCACTCCAGTCACGTCGGTCGTCCGCAAATAAAACTGTGGACGGTATCCCTTGAAGAACGGTGTATGCCGTCCGCCTTCTTCCTTGGTCAGGATGTAAACCTCTGCCTTGAACTTGGTGTGAGGAGTAATCGATCCACCCTTCGCCAGCACCATCCCGCGCTCCACATCTTCTTTCGCAATGCCGCGCAGCAACAGTCCCGCGTTGTCTCCGGCCAAGCCTTCGTCCAGTTGCTTCTTGAACATTTCCACGCCCGTGACCACCGTCTTGCGCGTGTCGCGGAAGCCGACAATCTCAACTTCTTCTCCGACTTTCACTTTGCCGCGCTCGATACGTCCAGTCACGACGGTGCCGCGCCCCTGAATCGAGAAAATATCTTCAATCGGCATCAGGAAGGGCTTATCTAGTTCGCGCGCCGGCTGCGGCACACTCTTATCGACCGCTTCCATCAACGCATCAATCTGCTTCTCCCACTTTTCTTCCCCGTTCAGTGCGCCAAGTGCGGACAACCGAATCACCGGCACATCGTCCCCAGGAAACTTGTAGCTCTTCAGCAACTCGCGCACTTCAAGCTCCACCAGATCCAGCAGTTCTGGGTCGTCAACCGCGTCACACTTGTTGAGCGCGACAACGATGTAAGGCACACCTACCTGCCGAGCCAACAGCACGTGCTCGCGCGTCTGCGGCATCGGACCATCGGTCGCCGCCACCACCAGAATCGCGCCATCCATCTGCGCCGCGCCCGT
>JBEKWP010000128.1:0-10085 GCA_049512915.1 Candidatus Sulfotelmatobacter sp. | reverse complement strand
GAAATTGAGTAGACGTTCGTTCCGCCCTGGTAAGGGGCATATCCGCGGTCGCCCACGGAGTAGTAGCTCGACATCGAGAACGAAGTCATGCCACAACCTTCGCAATCATTGGTCGCCTGGTTCAGGCTCGCGGGATAGCCAGTAAGAACGTCACAGGCGCTGCCTAGGTCGGCGCCTGGGATGGCTTGGGTTAATCCGCTTACCTTGTTGACGAGAGGTTGAAGGCCCGCGACAAGCCCACCACCGGCGGCCTCGCAGCTGCCGGTTCCAAATGAGAGAATATGGTTGAAAATCCGGCTGAAGCCGAAACTGGCTTGATTGATCGTGTTCGGGGACACGATGTGAGTTTCGGAGATCATCGCATTACGCCCATGATTTTCAATGAATTGTGTGCTGCCGAAGGCAGTAGCTTCGGCGAACCCGGGAGAACCGCCAGGGACGAAGTTCGTTGCCTGATCGTAGCTGAGTCGTCCAAATATTGAATCCTTGCTGGAGAAATTGTGATCGAGACGGACGTCCCAAGTTCCTTCGTTTAGCTTTCGATCAGGCACAAGGGTGTAATTGTAGTCCAGGGAGGGATTGTTCGCGTTGGGCGCAGGATAGAGGCCGATGACTGCTTGACCAACCGAGTTGATCATGCTTCCGGGAATTTTGTTGCACATCAGCGTAGTGGCAGTTTGGGATCCGTCGGCGTTTGGGGTGACGGGATTGCCAGTCGCGGGATTACAATAAAGCGGCACAGGGGTAAACGTGGACGCAAAGACGTACGGATTGGTGAGATCAGGGAACCCGTCAGCGTTCGGGGTGCCATTGAATACGCCCGGCCGGGGGTTACCAAAGGGATCGGCGCTAAAGTCATAGTCGCCGGCTGCGTCATAGGGTGTCGTCATGGCAGCCGACGGAACGACGCCGGTGAACGGAACTCCCTTGCGCTGCATTTTCGCCTGATAGTCGGCGAAAAAGAACGTTTTGTCCTTCTGGATCGGTCCACCAAAAGAGCCGCCGAACTGGTTCAGGTTGAACTTCGGCGTCGCGTTCACGAAAGGCGTGCTCGCATCGAGGACTGAATTACGAAAGAATTCAAACAGCGACCCGTGAAACTGATTCGACCCTGACTTCGTCGTGACCAGCACCGTGGGACCTGCGCGTTCTCCATATTCCGCTGAGTAGGTGTAGGTTAACACCTTAAATTCCTGAATATCGTCGATCGAAGAGAAAATCGCAATCCCGCCTTCATCAAGCTGATTGTTATCGTTGCCGTCAAGCAGCCAATCGGTGCTCTGTTCGCGAGAGCCTCCGACCGAGAGCGAAAACGATCCTCTAGTAGAGGCTTCACTGCTCGCAGCGCCATTGAAAAAGCTTACCGGGTTCGTAGATGCCGTCGTTCCCGGCGTCAGCGTCGCCAACTGCACGAAGTTGCGGCCGTTCAAGGGGAGGTCGGCCACTTCTTCGGAGGTGATCACCTGCCCCAGGGTCGGATTCGCGGTCTCCACGGCTACTTCCGTGGCGCTGACTTGAACGGTCGACGAGACAGACGCCGGCAGAAGGCTGAAATCCAATTCGCGGTGCTCGTCGACTTGTAGACGGATATCTTTCTGCTCGGCGGGCTGGAATCCCGGCGACTCCACGTGAATCGTGTAGAACGCGACCGGCAGCAGCGGGATCAGGTAATATCCCGCGTCGTTGGTCTTGGCCTCGCGCGAAATGCCGGTGCCTTGCGAAGTGAGTTTGACCGTCGCACCCGTGACCAGCGCACCCGCCTTGTCGGAAACGGTGCCCGAAAAACTACCGCTGGCTTGGCCGTACAGGGCCGGACAGGCCGAAACCGCAAGGGATAACACAACTCCAACTAACAGTGCTCTCTTATTCAGCATTCTTACCCCTCTTCGGCGGACCCGCGCCGAATGACGAAAGTGGCTTTCCGCTTGGCGATAAACCAGGAGGCCTTCGGACCGTAGAAGGGCCTTATAAATGGCGTCTCCTCCCGAAGTCAAGACTTTTCAGCGGTAGAAAAAGATCAGCAGACGACCTCCTTACCTTTTTTGCACAGATGACTAAAAGACGGCGTTGAAAAATCTTCGCCACGGGACCGATGTTCGAGATGTCAACCAGGCAGCGAGCCCATTTCAGGCGCGAACCGCCCACTCTTCATCAAAACGCGCGCGATCGTAAAAGGATTTTTGAGTTCCGATGCCCGTCGTCGACAATCCCGCGTACAGATTGGCGCGCCGCACCGCTTCTCGCTCCGGCACTCCCTCCGCCAGGAATACGGCAAAGCTCCCGATGAATGCGTCTCCTGCGCCAGTGCTGTCGATACTCTTCACCACAAAGGGAGGCACATGGTCGCTCACTCCGCGCGCTACGAGCATGGATCCATTCGCTCCCAGAGTGATGATGACTCGGCGAATGCCGCCCGCTACCAGGTTCTCCCCGCACTTCCGCGCGTCTTCCACACTCCGTATTGCGACCCCGGTAATCGTTTCCGCCTCACTCTCATTCGGAATGAAATAATCAAGGTCGGCCAGGGCGCGCATGTCGACGGGCTGGCCAGGCGCCGGGTTCAAGATGCATCGAATGCCATGCCTGCGCGCAAACGCGACCGTGTAGTACACAGTTTCGAGAGGAATCTCAAACTGGAGGACAATGCAATCGACGGTTTTCAACATCTCGGCCGACGCCTCAACATCCGCCGGCTTCAACGCGTCGTTGGCCCCCTTCACTACCAGAATGCGGTTTTGTCCGTTGGGCTCAACGAAGATCGGCGCCACGCCGCTGGACAATCCCTCAACCTTCTTCACATGGGTTGCGTCGATGCCAAGCTTCTTAAAGTTGTCGATAGTAGCCGGACCGAACAGGTCGTCCCCAACTCGCGCCACCATGAACACATCCGCGCCGCAAAAACGAGCGGCTACCGCCTGATTCGCGCCCTTGCCACCGAATCCGAGATCAAATTTTTGGCCGAAAATGGTCTCCCCCGGCTTCGGAAACCGGTCCGAGAACGTTGTCAGATCGATGTTGGCACTTCCAACCACAGCAATGCGAGGGCGCCGAGGCATGTTTTTCCTGAGAGAACTGAGAACGCCGAGTCTATTTGGCGCCTCGAATCGTGTCAACGGAACCGTGTTGCCGATAAATAGCAGCCCAGCCGAACGCTCCGGTCGAAGTTTTCGCCACAGTCTCGTCCTTCGTCCTGCCTGCCTCACTTGTGGTGCGCATATAAAGAAGAGTACAGTTACACACTTTGTGGTCGTCACAACAACCTTAAGGAGAACCGATGTTCACGCCTTCGAGTTTGAGCATTGCGCTGCTGATGATGATCACGAGCGCCGTTTGCTGGGGTTCGTGGGCCAATACCTATAAAGGTGTCAAAGGCTATCGTTTCGAACTGTTCTACTGGGACTACGCTGTTGGCATCTTCGTGATCTCGGTCGTCCTCGCCTTCACGATGGGCAGCGCCGGACACGATTCCTCTAGCTTTCTGAACAACGTCCACTCAGCAGACACTTCGAATATTGTGAATGCTCTCATCGGAGGGGCGTTATTCAATCTCGCCAATCTTTTGCTCGTGGCCGCGATCGACATGGCTGGGCTCGCCGTCGCGTTTCCCATTTCAATTGGCATCGCCCTGGTGGTGGGAACGGTATTGAGTTATGCACTTCAACCGAGGGGAAACGCCATCTCCCTGGCCCTGGGCGTGGCATGCGCGTTTATCGCTGTGCTTTTGGATGGCAAGGCCTATGGAAGTCTCGCTTCTGCGGGACGCTCCGTCTCGAAGAAGAGCCTTATCACATGCGTGGTGTCGGGGGTTCTGATGGGCCTCTGGGCTCCGTTCATGACTCACGCCATGACCCGCGGCAACCCGCTGGGACCGTATAGCGCGGCGGTGTTCCTGACTCTTGGAGCGCTGCTCTCCTGTTTCATCTGGAACGTTTATTTCATGAAGCATCCGCTGGTAGGAGAACCAGTAAGCTTCGCTGGATTTTTCAGCGGGCCTGCTTCGGGCCATCTGCTGGGGCTTTTCGGCGGATTCATCTGGGGCGTTGGCACGGTTTTCAATCTCGTGGCTGCAAGCTTCACCGGCGTTGCCATCTCCTACGCCATCGGCCAGTCTGCTCCCATGGTTGCGGCGCTCTGGGGAATTCTCGCCTGGAAGGAATTTGAAAACTCAGGACCTCGGGCGAAAGTGTACCTCTGCCTGATGTTCATCTTCTATGGCCTGGCGATTTTCCTGGTTGCACGCGCGAACGGTTAAGCCGCGTCTACTTCCCTTTGATCCGGCTCACAAAAAGTTCCAGGAAACGGTCGGCATCGGAAGCCAGGCACACGCGAGCATTCGGTTTCAGATCGATAGCACCCTCGATCTCGTAGTGGTCGCCATGCAGCACGTTTTTCTCGTTTGAGCCCCTCCGGTTCGCCACGGTTTCTCCGCGCGTAAACTCACCCTTGGTTTCCACATCGACGTGCATTTCTTTGAGCGTGCCGAGGGTCGGATCCAGAGCAATCCCCACCGCCAGCGGATCGTACATCGCCGCCCCGGCATATCCGCTTTTCTCGCTCCGGGTCAAGTAGAAGTCGGCAATCTTAGCGATAAAGTCGCTCTGGGGTCCATGCGACGACTGCAACTCCGCCAAGTATTTCCGTGTAATCAAAGTTCGCTCGCCTACATCGGAACCGACCATCGTCACCATCCAGCCGGCATTGAACACAATCTGCGCCGCTTCAGGATCGTTATAGATATTCGCTTCTGCCGCTCCGGTCACATTGCCGCCGGAGATCGAACCGCCCATGATAACGATATCCTTGACCAGAGCCGCAATCGAGGGATCTTTCGAAACCGCAAGCGCAATATTGGTGAGCGGGCCAACCGGAATCAGAGTGATCTCATGCGGATACTTGTGGATCATCTCGATGATGAGATCCGGGCCAAACCGGGGATCCGCTTTACATTTCGAAGCCGGCAACTCGACGTTCGCCAGGCCATTCTTGCCATGCCAGAACTGCGCAGTGATCAGCTTCTGATTCAGCGGATGTTGCGCTCCACCTGCGACCAAAACGTCGCAGCGCCCCGCCAGCGAAACAATCTTCAGCGCATTTTCCAGCCCCTGCCACGCCTCCACGTTGCCGGGCACGACCGTCAGCGCTTCCACCTTGAACTCTGGGGAATTCAGCGCGAGGATAATGGCCATGGCATCGTCGGTGCCCGGATCAGTGTCAATAATCACGCGCCGCGGCGCAGCCTGCGAAAATAGATTGGCCAGTGAAGTAAGAACGAAGAACGAAATCAGAATGGATGCAGTGTGGAGTTGTTTCAAAGGAAAAGTCCTTTCTCGAAAACTGGCGCGGTCTATAGCAGCATGCCAGCGATAGATGCCGACATCAGGTTTGCCATCGTCCCCGCGAGCATCGCGCGAATCCCCAGACGAGCCAGTTCGCTTTTCTTGTTCGGCGCAAGCGCTCCAATGCCGCCGATCTGGATTCCGATGGAACTGAGATTCGCGAATCCGCAAAGCGCGAACGTGGCAATTGTGAACGAGCGCGGGTCGAGCCCCGCTTTCATCGGCCCGAGCATGGAAAACGCCACCAGTTCGTTCAGCACCATGCGCGTGCCGAGCAGGTTTCCGATGGCCGCACAGTCGCGCCACGGAATCCCGATCACCCACGCCACCGGCGAGAACAGCACCCCCAGAACGCTTTCAAGGCTGGTGGGAAACCAGGAAACATGGTGGTGGATGCCTCCGAAAATTCCGTCGAGCAAGGCCACCAGCGCGAGAAAAGCGATCAGCATCGCACCAATATTGAGCGCCATGTGAAGGCCGTCTCCCGTGCCCCGGGCAATGGCGCCAAGCAGATTTTCCCGGTGTTCTTTCTCGGTTTCTTCCTCGCTCATCACCACCCTTCCCGCCGTCTTCGGCTGCTCGGTTTCGGGCACCAGCATCTTCGAGACCAGGATAGTCCCCGGCGCGGTCATGATGACAGCGCTCAACACATGGCGTGGCTCCGCCCCAAAAGCAAAATAGGCAGCCATGATCGATCCCGAAACATGCGCCATGCCGCTCGTCATCACCGTCATCAGTTCCGAGCGCGTGAGTTCTGGTAAAAACGGGCGGATAGTCACCGGCGCTTCCGTTTGGCCCATGAATATGCTGGCGGCAACGTTGAGAGACTCAGCGCCGCTCGTGCCCATGATGCGAGTCATCCCCCAGGCGGCAACACGGATGACCAGCTGCATGATTCCGTAGTGATACAGGATGGCGAACAACGCGCAGATGAAGATGACTGTAGGTAATACCTGAAAGGCGAAGATAAAGCCGATGTTCGAACCCTGCTTTCCGAGCGGGCCAAACACAAACTCTGAGCCCACGAACGCATAGTTCAAAACCCGGTTCGCAGCATCGCCTGCGGCCTCGAACATTCGCCGACCGAGATCCACGCGCAGCACAAAAATCGCAAACACAATCTGCAGGCCCAGTCCCCATAGGACCGTTTTCGGCCGGATCGCGCGGCGATTGGTTGAAAAAGCATAGGCCAATGCCAGCATCGTCAAGAGGCCGAGGATTCCAGTGTAGCGTCCCATCAGTTCTTCTCTCCCGGTTTTCCGATGACGCGCTGGGCCATCACGCGATGGATCAAGGGCCTTTTCTCGCGCGGCAGCGATTCAGCAATCTGATAACTTTCTTCCAGCAGTTTCCCGGCACGTACCGCGCGCGTCTCTGCATTGTAGTAGATCGTCGCCAGCGTCTCGCCCGCCGAAACCGCGTCCCCAACTTTTTTGTGGAGTACGATTCCCACCGCCGGATCAACCGAGTCTTCCTTGCGTTCGCGGCCGCCACCGAGAATCACGCACGCCGTTCCCACTTGCTCGCACTGCAGAGACGCGAGATATCCACTCCTCGGGCTCGAAACAATCATCGTATGCCGAGCCTGGGGCAGCTTCTTCGGATCGTCGATCACCCCCGGATCTCCGCCCTGCAATTCAACCATCTGGCGAAACTTGTCGAGCGCCTTGCCCGAAGCAATCAATTTCTCGCTGCGCTTTTTTCCCTCCGCGACCGTATCGGCAACTCCGCCCATGTGCAGCATCCAACCCGCAAGCTCGAGGCAGAGTTCCCGCAAATCTTGCGGTCCTTCCCCGCGCAGAAGCTCCACCACTTCGACTACCTCAAGCGCATTGCCAATCATGCACCCCAGTGGCTGATCCATGTCCGTGATCAGCGCTACCACTTCTTTGCCCATCCGCTCTCCGGTTTCAACCATGAGTTCCGCGAGAAAGGCGGCGTCCTTTTCGCTCTTCATGAACGCCCCGGAGCCGGTCTTCACGTCGAGCACGAGTGCGTCAATGCCTTCCGCAAGTTTCTTGCTCATGATGGACGCGCAGATGAGATAGGGACTTTCGACCGTGCCGGTCACATCGCGCAGCGCGTAAAGCTTGCGATCAGCCGGAGCGATCTCGGCCGTCTGCCCAATCATGGCGCAGCCGCAGGTCTCGAGGACGCGGAGAAATTGCGCCACAGGAAGATTCACATTGAAGCCGGGAATCGACTCAAGCTTATCCAGCGTGCCCCCCGTATGCCCCAGGCCGCGGCCACTAATCATGGGAACTGCTACACCGGCGGCCGCTGCAAGCGGCGCCAGCACAAGCGAAGTCTTGTCACCTACGCCGCCAGTCGAGTGCTTATCGACTTTCTTCGCTGGCAGCGAAGAGAGATCGAGTACTTCGCCCGACCGCAGCATCGCATCCGTCAGCGCGGCGGTCTCAGCCCGCGTCATCCCCCGCAGCACCACCGCCATCAGCCACGCGGAAACCTGATAGTCGGGAATATCGCCCCGGGTATAGGAGTTCACCATCGATTCGATTTCGCACTTGGACAATTCAACGCCATCCCGCTTCCTGCGAATCACATCGATGGCGCGGAAAGTCTGCGTTAGAGGTGACGTGGGGTTCACTGGAGGCGAAATCCCTCCGGCAGAAGTTCGGTGATGTGAGCTTGTTTGGGTCCGTCAGCCCCCTGAAAGAAGATCGTCGCATCGGGGCCGAATTCGTAAATAACCTGACGGCACGCGCCGCACGGTGAGCAAGGCACTCCCTGGTCATTGACTACCGAAACCGCGCGGATCTCGATCCTGGGTCCAAGCTGCGCGACCGCCGAGAAAATCGCTGTGCGCTCAGCGCAGTTGGTCATTCCGTAAGAGGCGTTCTCCACATTGCAACCGGAAAAGATTTTTCCGTTCGAAAGCAGGATGGCGGCTCCAACCCGGAATTTCGAGTAGGGCGCATAAGCGTTCTTCATGACTTTCGTCGCGGACCGCAGCAGCCTTGCCGCTACGTCAGGGTGCAGCTTCTTTTCGGGCATAGGGGAGAGCTTTCGCGGCGAAGCGGCGAAAGCGAGGGTCATTGTAAACCCTGACTCAAGAGTTCACGGCTTTTTCTTGGCCAGGTTGTCCTAGCTAGGTTTTCTTGGCCCAGTTTTCCTGGCCAGGTTCGAATCAACTTGCGCCCGGTCGTACGCGGCGAACTCGCGTTAGAGGATTTCCTGCCGTACAATTACAGCGCGAGGACCGGTTCGTGGCTCTAGTCCCGTGCCGCGAACCAAGGCAATTCCCGTGCCTGTGGATCACAACCATCCCGGAGCAGCTCAAGAAATGACTGATAAGACGGGCGTCCACCAGCCTGAGGCGGAAGCTTCCATCGCGATGCTCGGCGGACGACCCCTCCAACCAAACTCCGGAATCCCTCTCGACCTGAATTGGCTACAGGAAGTTCGTGTGAACACGAGCGCGGTGGAACGCCGCGCCCAGAGCCAGGTTGCGCGGAGGACGGTGAAGAAGGAATGGCAGGCCGCCTGGCTTCTGCGCGCGATCTCTTGCATGGACCTGACCACACTTTCCGGCGATGACACTGATGACCGCGTGCGCCGCCTGTGCGCGAAAGCGCGTCAACCGCTGCAGCCGGAACTCGTGCGCAAGCTCGAAATCGAAGAACTCGACGTGAAGGTCGCCGCCGTCTGCGTCTATCACCTCTTCGTCGAAACCGCCCTTCATGCCTTGGAAGGCAGCCGCATCCGTGTCGCAGCGGTCTCCACCGGCTTCCCAGCCGGTTTGTCGCCGCTCGCTGAGCGAGTCGCGGAAATTCGCCGTTCCGTCGAGGCCGGCGCCGGCGAGATTGACGTTGTGATCACTCGCGCCTTGGTGTTTGGCGGACGGTGGCAGGCGCTGTATGACGAAATTGCGGCCTTCAAACAAGCCTGCGGCGCCGCTCACATGAAGGTCATCCTCGGTGCAGGCGACCTGCTCACTCTGCGCAACGTGGCGCGCGCCAGTGTGGTTGCCATGATGGCGGGAGCCGATTTCATCAAGACCTCAACCGGCAAAGAACCTACCAATGCCACGCTGCCGGTGGGCTTGGTGATGACTCGCGCCATCCGCGAGTACGCGCAGCAAACTGGCATGGCTGTGGGATTCAAAGCCGCTGGCGGCATTCGCACTGCAAAGCAGTCGACCGACTGGCTGGCCATGATGAAAGACGAACTCGGGCAGTCGTGGATGCGCTCCGAGCTGTTTCGGTTTGGCGCCAGTGGGCTGTTGGGAGACATTGAGCGGCAGCTGGAGCATCACGCAACCGGACGTTATTCGGCGGAACATCGTCATCCCATGGCGTAGGGGCCAACTGTTGTTGCTTCTAAAGCGGAATCGAGTCAATCTAAAATGAGCATCGCTGAAAAATTTCTGACGATGGAGTATGGCCCCGCTCCCGAAGATCCCAAAGAGGCGCAGGCCTGGCTGGAGCGCCACGGCCATCGTTTCGGGCATTTCATCAACGGAGCGTGGCAGGCACCAGCCGCTGGAGGATATTTCGAGACGATCGATCCTTCCAACGGAGAGAAACTAGCTTCTGTCGCCCAAGGTTCGCCAGCGGACATCGACTCCGCCGTACAAGCTGCGCGCGCGGCATTTCCGAAATGGCAAGCGCTCACTCCGCACATCCGCGCGCGTTACCTCTACGCCCTGGCGCGGCTGGTGCAGAAACATTCTCGTTTGCTCGCCGTTCTTGAAACTATGGACAACGGCAAGCCCATCCGCGAGAGCCG
>JBEKWP010000127.1:0-10169 GCA_049512915.1 Candidatus Sulfotelmatobacter sp. | reverse complement strand
TAGATGCCGCGGCGCACCGGTTCCAGTTCTTCGATGATCTGCATGGCGCGGACCTTGGGGGCTCCGCTCAAGGTTCCCGCGGGAAAACAAGCGGCGAAGGCGTCGATCGCGCCGAGATCTTTACGCAGAGTGCCTTCAAGCGCCGAGACCAGGTGCATCACGTGGGAGTAGCGCTCCACGTACATCAGGTCTTTCACTTTGACGGAGCCGTACTCGCTGACGCGGCCGAGATCGTTGCGGCCGAGATCGACCAGCATGACGTGCTCGGCTCGCTCCTTTTCATCAGTGCGCATCTGCTGCTCGAGGCGCTGGTCTTCGGCCTCGTCGCGGCCGCGTGGATGCGTACCGGCGATGGGACGGTATTCCAGCTTGCGGCCGATCACACGCACCAACATCTCGGGAGACGACCCCAGGATTTGCGTGTCTGCCATCCTCAGGAAATAAAGGTAGGGTGATGGATTTACCTGGCGCAGGGCGCGGTAAAGATCGAACGGTTCAATGCCGGGGATGAAGTCGAGCCGCTGCGACAGCACGACTTGAAAGATGTCGCCCGCGGCGATGTATTCTTTGCAACGCTCGACGCTGCGCAGAAATTGCGCCCGCGTGGTTCCGGCATGGATTTTGAGTTTCCCCGGCTTTGCCTTGAGGGACTTGCGCCACATTGCCGGGCGCAATCCCGCCGCCAGCTTTCTTTCGAGTGCGGCAATGTCGCGCACCGCCCGGTCGTAGGCACTCCGGGGACTCTCCCGCGAAACGTCCGCCGCAGCCACGATATGAATCTGGTGGCGCAAGTGGTCAAAGGCCAGCAGGCGGTCGAAGAACATCAGCTCGCAATCCGGCAGTGAGAGATCGTCTTTCGCATGCTCGCCGATGTTTTCCAGTTGCCGCACTACGTCGTAGGAAAAATAACCAACCGCTCCGGCGGTGAACGGAGGCAGGCCGGGAACCGCGGCCGGCTGGTGCTCGCTCAGCAACAGCTTCACGAACTCGAACACGTTGCCCTGGTGCCGTTCGCGGTGCCGTCCGCGTTCAATCTCGATTGCCGAACCCCGCGCTCGCAGGCGCATGTAAGGCCGGGCTCCCAGGAAGGTGTAACGGCCGATCTGCTCGCCGCGCTCGACCGACTCCAGCAGAAACGCGTGGGGTTCTTTCTCAGCGATCGCCAGGAAGGCCGAGACCGGCGTGAGCAGGTCGGCGCTCACCGATTTCACTACCGGCACCAGCGTGGCCGACCGCGCCAGACGGGAGAATTCCTTGAATTCGGGATAAGGCATGCGAAGAGTTAAGGACGAGACTCGCCAGACGCAGGCACCGCCTCGCGGTTCATTATAGGGGACTCGATAGGGGACCCGGTATGGGGCAGTCGCTACTGGGCGCCGGCGCTTGTGGCGCGCGGCCCTGGTCCCCGAGGTCGCCCAGAGTACTTTCGTACTTACCGCGAAAAGACCGCGAAATAGTAGTCTGTGAACCAACGCGGCAATTGACGGACGCGGCGCATCGTCGGAAGATACCAAGGATAAGCCGGAAAACAGCCCTCGTGCGGCCGGGGAGCCTATGCGGATCAAGTTCTGGGGCGTACGCGGTTCCACGCCCACCCCACAACCCGAAAACATGCGGTATGGAGGCAATACCTCCTGCGTGGAGGTGCGGCTCGGCGACCGCATTTTCATCTTTGATTGCGGTACCGGATTCCGCGTGCTGGGCCAGCAGCTGCAAAGTGAGTTCGGGGAAAAACCGTTTTCGGCGCACGTGTTCGTGTCACACTTTCACTGGGACCACATTCAGGGCATGCCGTTCTTCCGGCCCTTATATGCGAACGCGGAGAACCGCTTCCTCTTTCAATGTTCCAGCCGCACGCGCAGCCTGAAACAAGTCCTGGGCGAGCAGATGGCCGCGCCCTACTTTCCCGTGGACATCGGGCAGATGCAGGCCCGGCGCGATTTTTACGACATCGAAAGCGGACGCGTTACGATCGAGGACGGTGTCCAACTGCAGACTGCGTGGCTGAATCATCCTCAAGGATGCATGGGTTTTCGCCTGGAAACCAAAGACGGAATCCTCGTCTACGCGACCGATAACGAACCCGGCGACGCCACTTTCGACAAAGCGGTGCGCAAGCTGGCGGAAGGCGCGGACGTGCTCATCTACGACGCGCAGTATCTTCCCGAGGAATACGAAGCACGGCGCCGAGGATGGGGACACAGCCACTGGCGCGAGGCCGTCAATATAGTGATGGAGAGCGGCGCGAAAGAGCTGGTGTTGTTCCACCACGATCCCGACCACACCGATGTGGTAATCGATAAAGTCGTAAAAGACGCGCGCAACTACTATCCCAAAGTTCGGGCTGCCGCCGAGGGGATGGAGATCAACCTGGGAAATGGAAAGCGCTAGTCTCCGTCGTGCGCAACATCCGTGTGGGCAAAGTCTGCGCCAGTGTAGAGCAGCTCTTCGCCTAAGCTGCGGGCCAGGGCATAGCTGAAGCAGTCTCCGTAATTCAGTCGTGCGGAATGGCCGCTGCCCTTTCCGTAGCGGCGCCAGGCAGCGCGCGCAATCCGCACCTGCTCGACGGTCACCGGCGCGACCTCGATTTGAGCGCGCGCCAGAAACAAGTCAAGTTGCTCGCCGCCTCTTTCTCCGGACTTACCTTCGAGTACGATTGCCGTCTCCAGAAGGCTTGCAGCAGATATTCGCCGGGAGCCAGCACCGGTCAAGCGACGCAACAGGCCTTCGGCCCGGGACTCTTGTCGAAGAATAGCCACGACGGCTGAAGTGTCGATAACCATTTATTGACGCCCGCCTATTTCGGTAGCCCATGCTCGTCATAGCCAATAATCTCATCCGGGCTGCGGCGATCAAGTTCGGGAAGGGCGGCGGCGCGCCGGGCGATGGCGGTGAGGTCCTCCATCAGTCGTTCCTGCTGGCGGGCGGAGCGGATACGCTGGTGACGCTCCCGCAAAGCCTCCAGGATGGTCTGCGTCAGGCCTTCGCCCGTCAGGCGGGAGAGAGCGCGGGCAAGGCGCTCGACCTCCGAGTTGCGAATACTGAGTGGCATAGCTAGATTATATACACAACTGGATTGTATATACAAGAGGGGAAGCGGGCCCGGTCGCCTGGCGAGTTTTAATATGGGATTCCAGTCCCATCCTCTTCCTTGCTTCTCTGGCGTCCCGGCTCATATACTCTGAACGTTTGCCTGATCGCGCTGGGAACTCGTCCCGGCGCCGGCCAACATCTTGAATCGCACTCATTCCGGAGACCACTTTTATGACCACGATGGCTGCCCCACCGCATGTCGACAAAGAAAGCAATCCATGGGAATCGCAGCGGGCCCGCTTCGACCTGGCTGCGCAGAAGCTCAACCTGGATGACGGCCTGTGGCGGGTGCTGCGCTATCCCAATCGCGAGCTGACGGTTTACATCCCGGTGCAGATGGATGACGGGCACCTCGAAGTCTTCACGGGATTTCGCGTTCAGCATTCGATCGCGCGCGGTCCGGCCAAGGGCGGCATCCGCTACGCGCCTGACGTTACGCTCGATGAAGTGCGGGCTCTCGCGAGCTGGATGACCTGGAAGTGCGCCGTGGTCAACATTCCTTTCGGCGGCGCCAAGGGCGGCGTGATCTGCGATCCACACAAGATGTCGATGGGCGAGATCGAGCGCATGACGCGCCGCTACACTTCAGAGCTGATCGAATTCATCGGGCCGGAAAAAGATGTACCTGCTCCCGACGTGAACACCAACGAACAAATCATGGCGTGGATGATGGATACCTACTCCATGCACATGCGGCAGACGGTCACGGCGGTCGTGACCGGGAAGCCCATCAACATTGGCGGCTCGCGCGGGCGCCGCGAGGCTACCGGCCGCGGCGTAATGGTGGTCTGCGACGAGGCCATCAAGAAGCTTGGTCTGTCGCGCGAGAGCAGCCGCGTGATTGTGCAGGGCTTCGGCAACGTGGGCTCAAACGCCGCCCACCTCATGCATCAGGCAGGATACAAAGTGGTGGGCATCGCCGAAGTTGGTGGCGGCCTCTACAACAAGAATGGGATCGACTTGAATGCTCTGGTTGAATTCCGGCAGAAAAATGGGACGGTAATCGGGTTCCCAGGCGCGGAACCGTACGATCCAGGCGAGCTGCTGATCACGGATTGTGAAATCCTGATTCCCGCCGCGACTGAAAATGTCATTACTTCGCGCAACGTTGATCGCGTGAAGTGCCGGATCCTGGCCGAGGGCGCAAACGGCCCCACCACGTCGGCGGCCGATGATGTCTTAACCGATAAGGGTGTCTTCGTGATTCCAGATATTCTGGCCAACGCCGGCGGCGTGACCACTTCGTACTTCGAGTGGGTCCAGGACCGCCAGGGCTACTTCTGGAAAGAGTCTGTGGTCAACGAGCAACTGGAAGAGATCATGATTTCCTCTTTCGGCGATGTGGTCCGCTACGCCGAGACCCACAAGGTGAACAATCGCATCGCGGCTTACATGCTGGCCATCGATCGCGTGGCGTATACGATCCGGCAGCGTGGAATTTATGCTTAACGAGGGACCGATGAGATCGATTTACAGAAATCTTGCTGCCGCACTCGCTTTGTTGCTCGCGGTCTCATTGGCGAGCATCGTCGTTGCGGGGCAGGAACCGGCCTCAAAGCCCGAGGCGATGGCGTCCCCCGCTCAGATGGCGAACGCGGCGGCCGGCGACAAGCTCGACATCAACACGGCGACCAAAGATCAGCTCAAGGGACTGCCGGGCATCGGCGACGCCTATTCGCAGAAAATTATCGACGGCCGTCCGTACCGGACGAAACTCGACTTAGTCCACAGAAAGATCATCCCGCAGGCGACTTACGACAAGATCAAGGATCAGATCATCGCCAAACAAGCGAAACCGGCAGTGCCAGCGCAGGCGCCGAAATAGTTGAGCCGACGAACTTCAGGTGAAGTTTCCGTTTGTGGAACCTTCGTGTCCCAATCGCGGATTCCTCTCATTGCGTTCCCTCCCACCGTGGAGGATAATCGAACTGTTCCGGTTATCCTCTCGGAAACAATGCTGAGCCGCGGTGAACCTGCCTAATTCCATCACGTTGATCCGCATCTGCAGCATTCCTCTGTTCATCTGGATTCTGTCTTCTAATCAATTCAGCAGCGCGCACGGCGCCAAGGAATTGCTCGCATCGGCGGTATTCATCGCCGCCTCCATGACCGACGGCATCGACGGATACCTGGCGCGCAAGCGCGGGCAGATCACAACCATCGGGATTCTGCTCGATCCCATGGCCGACAAGCTTCTGATCGCTGCCGCGTTCGTTACCCTGGTGCAGTTCAATCCCAGCCTGGTTCCAGCCTGGATCGCGGTGATCATCATTGGCCGCGAGTTCCTGGTGAGCGGTTTGCGTTCCATCGCCGCGACCGAGGGCTTTACCATCGAAGCCAGCGAACTGGGCAAGTTCAAGATGGTGGTGCAGATCGTTTCCGTGGTCGCGGTTATACTCGACCACCGCTGGAAAGAGTGGCCGGTTTACGGAAACTTCGTCTTCCCGGTGCACTGGATTGCCTATGCGGCGATCTGGTTTGTGGTCTGTGTTTCGCTGGTTTCGGGTATCGATTACTTCGCGGCGTTCTGGTCGAAGATTGACCGGCAAGTCTCCAAGCGCCGGCGCCGCGCCTTCATTCTGAGCCGTCGGCGAAAGCCGCAACCGGCGCCCCGACCGGCAGATGCCGATGTCGCCCCCACAACATAATTCGGCAGTGGCTTCCGTCCAGGAATTTTCCAGCGAGGAACGCACTCAACTACTGCGCCTGGCGCACGATTCCATTTCTTCCGTTCTCGATCATCGCGAGATTTCGATGGACCCTCCTACGCCTCATTTTGCCGAGCCGCGTGGCGTCTTCACTTCAATTTATCTGCGCCGCGATCTGTCAGCGGAACAATTGCGCGGATGCGTCGGCTATGTCCTGCCCACCTGCGCGGTCTACCGGGCAGTCGCGGAAACTGCGCGCGCCGCGGCTTTCGATGACAACCGCTTTCCGCCGGTCACGCGGGAAGAAGCTCCTCACCTGGCAATTGAGCTGAGCATTCTATCGCCCCCGCAATCGATTGAGCCCGAAGAAATCGAAATCGGCCGCCATGGTCTGCTGATCAGCTGGCAGGGCCGCCGCGGCCTGTTATTGCCGCAAGTCCCGGTCGAGCGCGCGTGGGACCGCACAATGTTTCTGGAACAAACCTGCCGCAAAGCTGGATTGCCCGCGGATGCATGGCAAAAAGGCGCGACCATCGAGGCCTTCACGGCGGAAGTCTTCGGAGAAAAGAGCGGCTAGTGATGCGGAGGGGTCTTAGGTCTTAGGTGATAGGTCTTGGGCCCAGACCCCAGACCACAAAACAAAAACCGGAGACGGTTGCCCGTCCCCGGTGCCTGTATTTACTTCTGAAGGTTATTGCTGCTGTTGTGCCTGTTCGTCCAGTTCCACTCCGTCGCCGAGGTGTACGTCTTCCATGGCGAACACGATCATTCCAGTTGCCGTGGTGGGTGTGGTTCCGATGACGACGATCTCGCCGACCGCCCGTCGCGGCAGGTCCTTCACGTGAATCACCGGGCCGTTGCCCTTCTCGAACATGCCTGGATCGAAGGACGGTTGCTTCTTCTGGGTATCTTCACTGACCGAAGCCCGGAACGAAAGCGAATCCACTGGATCATCCAGAGTGGCCTCATAGTTCCGCACTGCGCGGAAATAATCCCCAACTTTTACTCCCTGGTTCGATCCCACGTTGAAATAAACTTTCTGGCCGGCTCCCAGCTGCGAGTCAAAATCTTTGGCCATCACGATGCGCCCGGAAACCTTGCTGCCGGCCGGCAGGAAACGGTCAAAACGAAGCGGCGGATGGAATTGCACCATCTGCTTCTCGGCGAACGGAATCGCCGTATCTCCCGGGTTGAGGGGATCACAGGAGTATTCAATCTGCGCCACCGCGGTTTTGCTGCGGGTATCGAGTATGCGCACGCGGCCGACTTCCTCATAGGGCTGCCCGGTAGCGCTGAGCAGCTTCATCTGGCCGGGAAACATTTCGTACTTGTTGATGTCCTGCAAGGCGCGAATAATCTCGTACTCCGCCCCAGGAGTGTAGCCTGCTCCCTTCAGGAATACGATGTCGCCCCTGACGAACTTCGTGCTGGCAGGAGAATCCAAGCCGCCGGCGATATAATTCGCGTCGGGCAGGGTCTGCTTGTTGATGAAACCAGCGCAGTAAATATCCGCGTAGGTGGGCATCATGACCCGCTGAATGGGAAAGTTGGCCGACGTAAAAACCGTTCCATCCGGAGTGACCGGGGTCGTCGGAGCCGCATCAGCGGTCGATTGGGCCCATGCAGCGCTCGCAGCCAACAGTACTAACAATCCTATTTTCTTCATGTTACCTCCGAGAAGAGACACACGCCGCCTCCTCTCCAGCAGAATCCCACGGAAGCTAGGCTTCAACAGGAAGGTAACAAGGGGGTAAGAGGGGGTCAAGGTTACGAGGGTGTAAGACGGTTTGCGGAAACCGGGTTTTCGCGGAATTTGTGAATACCCTGTTGCATCTGGAATTCAGCCCCTGTAAGATTCGCGCCGAACCTATCACTCCGGACCTATGACTCTAAGATGATTTCTGCCGCCAGGAGTTACCCGCCCCGCCTGTTGCCTCTGCGCTTGCCGCGGGTGTGTGTGGCGGTCACTGCCCCGGACCCTGCCGAACTAGTCGAGAAGGCGGAGGCTTTAATACGGGATAACTCCTTCCTGGAGTTCAGGTTGGACTATATTTCAAAGCCTTCCCTGGCGCTTCCGAAGATCAAGCATTTTCTGGAAACTCATCCCGGTACCGTGGTGATCGCCACCTGCCGCCGGGTTGCGAACGGTGGCCGATTCCGCGGGTCTATCGCTTCCGAGCTCGACATTCTAGCCAAGGCCTCGGCCGTGGGGTGCCAGCTGGTCGATGTCGAGCTGCAAACCGCACTGAAGTGCAAACCCGCGCAACTGCAGAAGCTGCGCGGCCGTTCGGCATTGATTCTTTCCTTTCACGACTTCCGCGGCACCAGGAAGCTCGACGAAACTCTGGAGAAGATGCGCGCCTTTCCCGCCGACTTCTACAAAGTCGTCAGCACGGCCGCCACTCTCTCTGACAACGTTGCCATGATCCAGTTTCTGGGCCGCGAAGGCGACAACCATTCTCTGGTTGGCTTGTGCATGGGCGAACAAGGCATCATCAGCCGCGTGCTCGGAGTCCGCGCCGGCAGCATATTTACCTTTGCCGCCGTCAGCGCCGGAGAAGAAACTGCTCCCGGACAAGCCACCGCGCAGGAACTGCGCAGCGTCTACCGCATCGATACGGTTGATGCCGCTACTCGCGTCTACGGCGTGGCCGGGGACCCGGTCGCACACTCGCTCTCGCCCGCCATCATGAATGCGGCTTTCCGCCGCGAGAACGTCAACGCCGTCTACCTCGCCCTGCACGCCAAGACTCTCAAAGACCTGCTCAACTGCGTGCGCGAGATTCCCATCCACGGCCTCAGCATCACCATGCCGTATAAGGAAGCCATCCTCCCGTACCTCGACAACACCGACTCGCACACCACGAAGATCGGCGCCTGCAACACGGTAGTCCGCGCCCAGGACGGAAAACTCTACGGTTTCAACACCGATACGTCCGGAGTGGTTCGCCCGCTCGAACGCCGCTTGAGCACGCTGCAGGATGCCAAAATCCTGGTACTGGGCGCAGGAGGCGCAGCCCGGGCCGCGGTCTTCGGCCTCAGGGAGCGTGGAGCGGAAGTCTACATTCTGAACCGCAGCGCAGCCGCTGCGCAGAAACTTGCCCGGCGCGCCCACGCGCGCTCGATCAAGCGCGCCGATCTCAAGAAGTATGTTTTCGATGTAATCATCAACGCCACTCCGGTCGGCATGGGCAATACTCGCGACACGCCCCTGCAGGAAAAAGAGATTAACGCGCGCTACGTCTTTGACATGATCTACGACCCGCCCGAGACTCGCCTGCTGAAGCTGGCGAAAGAGCGCGGAGCGCAGATCATCCCCGGCATCGAAATGTTCGTCCACCAGGCCGCCCGCCAGTTCGAGATCTGGACCGGGAAGCCGGCGCCGCAAGACGACATGCTCCAGGTTGTGCTGCTGGCCCTGCAAGAGCGAGCTACCAGAGCCGCAGCGGCGGCGGCAGCAAAGAAGAAGTAAGATTCCGATTTTGATAGGCGCAGAGAATGCCTCGGAGGATGCCCCATCCGCGTTTTGTGCGATGGGTGGGAATTACGAACTTAATTCCCTAAAGCATGTCGGCTCGAAGTGAACTGATAGAGCCGAACATCAGTCAAAGCAGGGGCCAGCCAATTCTCAATGAGCGCTAAAGCCTGTTCTCAACAGTTATGGCGAGGGCGGGGCAGAGTATCATCTTGGGCGGGCGTCGCTTCTGCCCTATCGAGCAGTTTTCGGCCCGGAGGACTCATGCCGCTTTCCAGTTACATTCACTCTGTCGGCGCCTTACGCATCGCTGCCATCACTGTCGGGCTTTTTTGTCTGTTGATGATGTCGGGTTGCTGGATGTTCTCGCTCCAGCCACTTTTCGATGGAGGATCCGACCCCGATCTCATTTTCGACGAGAGCCTGGTCGGTGCCTGGGGACACGAAGCCGAAGACTGCCAATGGACGCTCACCGTTCAAGCCAGCGCCGGTGCGTACAACATGGCCATGGGGCCCGGTGCGGGCTGCAAGACCGATGAGAAGAGCACACGATATCTGGCGTATCTGGTAAAAGTTGATAATCACCGTTTTCTTGACGTGTCGCCGAAGCAGAGCGAGGTTTGCGATCTGTGCCTTTCCGTGCATACATTCGCGCTGCTCTCGCTGGAGAACAACACGCTTTCTCTTACGCCCTTAGACGGCGATTGGCTCGATAGGACGATAAAAGAGAAGAAAGTCGCCGTGGCGTATGTGGGCGGCGAACGCACGGGCATCGACATCACGCTCAATGCACGGCCCGCGGAACTCAAAACTCTTTTGCGCACTTATGCCAACGACAGCGCAGCTTTCAAGCCGAGCGGTCGTTTGGTGTTCACGCGAAAATAGGCACGGCCTCTTGTTTGGGTACGGCCATATGGAGCAGGGCGGAACGTTCTTGGAGAGGAGCGCCCTCG
>JBEKWP010000126.1:0-10195 GCA_049512915.1 Candidatus Sulfotelmatobacter sp. | reverse complement strand
TCCGGGGCTGCATTCTGCCGCCCCTTCGGGACTGGTGATTCGTTTTGTGTCTTCCCCTCGGTCAGCCCTGCGCGGTTTCTTGCGGCGCAAAATCCAGACGTGGACGCCAAGTCAAGATCCCCCCTTCGGCTTCGCTCAGGGCGGGCTCTGTCTCGCGAAAAGCGCGAGACAAGGGCGGGGCACCTCGGGGCATTTTCTGCGTGCTTGCCAATTAGCGGCGCGGCGTGGCCCGCGGGCTGAAGCCCGATTGGAAATTTGGGTTTCTTGCGCGGCGCTTAAGCGCCGCTCTTCCGCGTCACTGCTTGCGATAGGAGATGTTCTCCAGGCAGAAGCGCGCGGCGGAGTGGGGAGGGAAACACTTACCTCAGCGGCTAAAGCCGGCATCGCCGTGGGATTTTGACGGCACGACTGAAGTCGTGCCCTTCCCGATCTCGCCGTGGGGCTAAAGCCCGATCTCGGTGGCAGCCTTTTGACTCAGGCCTGAAGGCCTTCTCCACCCTCACTCTTCACCCTCACTCTTGACGCGGCGCCTGAGCGCCGCTCTTCCTCGTCACGATGGAGGTGAGTTAAATCCCTAGAGCGGTCCTACTGGAATTTTGCGTATTCCGCTTTGGCTTCGGCGAGGATGGGGATGCCGGGGTCGGCGTCTTTCCAGAGAGTGAGGAAATCCTGGTAGGCGGCTTTGACTTTTGCGGTGTTGCCGGAGATGGCGTAGGCGCGACCTAGCTGGAGGTGGGCGAGGGAGCCCAGCACGAAATTCTGGATTACTCCGGGGTGATCGGGGAACTTCTGGAATTCGGCGGCGGCCGCGGGGCCGTTTTTTTGCGCGAGGTAGGCCAGGCCGCGAATGTAGGCGGGATACATGGAGAGGCCGGGCGGAGGCGCTCCTAGTTCGTAGGGCAGAGAGGGTTCGAGGGCGATGAGGGCGCGGTCGGGCTGCTGCTGGGCCATCGCGATGGAGGCCTCGATCACGGGGAACCAATAGACTTTTAAATAGGTGTTGCTGGGTTCGGACTTTTGCAAGGATTCGAGGATGGATCTGGATTGGGAAGTTTCGCCGGTGCGGGCGAGAGCGATGGCGGCGATGACTTTGACGTCGCGGCCGGGAGCCAGAGCAAGGGCGCGAGCAACGGCCTGGCGGGCGGCAGTGACGTTGCCCATTTCGGCCTCGCGGATTGCCTGGAATGCGATCCACTGGGCGGCGGTTTCTTTGGCGTCGGAGCGCACGGCAGAGTCTGCGGCACGGCGAGCCAGGTCACGGGCTTGTTCCATGCGGCCGTAATAGGCCTGAGTATCGGCGTGGTTGCTGAGCATCTGGTCTTCTTCGCCGGGGCGGCCAGCGGCCCACGCGACCTGGCGTTCCATGCCCGCCGCATCCCCGGAGAGAAATGCCAGGGAATACTGATCAGCACGAAGAGTGAGTCCGTCGAAATTCTTCTGCTGGGCATCGGCGAGAGTCTGGCGGGCATCCTTGATTCGATCGAGGTTGATGTAGGTGGCGGCGAGGTTTCCGTAGCCGACAATTGAGGGTTCCAGGCGCTGCTGGGCTTCGGTTTCCACGATGGCTTTGTCGAATTGGCCGAGAGCCGAATAGATGAAACCGAGATTGCCGTGCGGCACCTGGTCGTTGGGATAACTTTTTGCCCAGAGTTCGTAGGCTTCGGTGGCCTTTTCAACTTCTCCGGTGACGTATTGGAAATAAAAAGCGGAGATGCGGTAGCGCTCGCGTTCGCTGACGCGGTCGCGCAGGTCGTAAGCCTTCTTGGCATTTTCGGCGGCCAGGCTGGCGCGGCCAAGATTGGCGTACTCGACGGCGAGACCCACGTAGGCCATGGCGAAGTTGGGGTCGAGTTCGATGGCGCGCTTCATGAAGGGAATGGCTTCGGCGTCCCCCTTGGTGCGTCCGGTGGTGATGCCCATGCTGTAGGCTTTGAGGGCTTCGAGGGACGGGGTGGTGGCCTCGACGGGCACATCGAACTTTTGCACCGAGGCGAGGGATTCGCCGAGTTTGGTGCGCAGGGCCGCGGCGGCTTTGCTCAGGGCCTTCAGCACGTCGGGTTTGCCGGCGGCCTCTTCCTGTTCCTCGGCGAGCGTATCTCCATTGCTGCAGCCGACCGCGTTTATGCCGATCACGTACTGGCCACCGAGATTGGAAATGGAACCGAGCACGATGGCCTTGCTGCCGGTGCGTACGCAGAGTTCCTTGGCGACTTCGGGAGTGATGCGTGTGCCGGGCTGGCTGCCCATGAGGCGCAAGGTTTCGCCGACCTTGCGATCGGAAAGAATGTTGATGAAGGGGGACTGTCCGAGTTGCACGGCGAGAGCTTGTTTGAGGGCGTCGTCGAAGACGGAGTCTCCGGTTTTGTTGTTGAAGTCGGCCAGGACGACGGTGTCTTTTTCGGTCAGGGCCGTTGGCGCGGCTGCGGGCGCGGTGGAACGCGAACGCCAGTAAAGGCCGGCGGCGATGAGCACTGCGATGACCACTGCAGCGGGGAGCAAGAACTTCCAGCGGGCGGCGAGTGGGGTGGTCGAAGAGATTTGGCTCGAAGAAACTGCTGACTGCTGCTTGCTGGTCGACGCGGCGGAGTTTGCAGGCGTGGCGCCGGTTGGCTGGCGGCTGGAGTCGTCGACGGCGGCTGGAATTCCTGACTTGCTCGATTCGGTCTCGCGCTTCAGGCGTTTCAGGTCGGCGCGCATTTCGGCTGCGACCTGATAGCGGAGTTCGCGATCTTTCTCCAAGGCCTTGGTGATGATCTCTTCGAGCTTAGGCGGGAGATCGGGATTCAGCCTTGCTGCAGGAGCGGGCGCCTTATGGAGGATGGAATCAAACAAGTCGGTGGTGGTGGCGCCGCGGAATGGCAACTGGCCGGTGGCCATCTCGTAGAGGACTGCGCCGAAGGAAAATAAATCGGTGCGGATATCGAGTTCGCGGCCACGCGCTTGTTCAGGAGACATGTAGGCAGCGGTGCCGACGGCGGTGCCGGGACTGGTCAAGTGCTGTTCGATTGCCTGGGTTCGGGTGGCTTCATTTTCTCCGGAGGCGGGCGATGCCGCGACCTTGGCCAAGCCGAAATCGAGTACCTTGGCGTTGCCGCGTTCGGTTACGAAAATGTTGGCGGGCTTGATGTCACGGTGGACGATGCCTTTGGCGTGAGCGGAATCGAGGGCGTCGGCGATCTGGATGGCGAGGGAAAGCAAGGTGTCCAACTCGAGGGGTCGAACGCCGATGAGGTGCTTCAAGGTCTGGCCGTCGAGAAACTCCATGGCGATGAAGGCCTGACCGTCTTCCTCGCCGATGTCGTGAATAGTGCAAATGTTGGGATGGTTCAGCGCGGACGCGGCCTGGGCTTCGCGCTGAAAACGGACGAGGGCTTGCGGATCGCGCGCTACGGAGTCGGGAAGAAACTTCAGGGCGACGAAGCGGTGAAGGCGCGTGTCTTCTGCTTTGTAGACGACGCCCATGCCGCCGCCGCCGAGTTTTTCGATGATGCGGTAGTGCGAGATGGTTTGGCCGATCATTGTCGGTCGATTATTTCCTGGTCGAGCATTTCCTGGTCGAGCATTTCCTGGTCGAGCATTTCCTGATCGATCTTTTTAGTCGATCACGGGGCGTTGACTGGTTCCTGGGTCGCTTCATCTTACGGACGTGGGTCGAAGCAGTCAACGAGTTGCGGGGGGTAGAGGCAGGCGCCTTGAAAATTCCTACGTTGGGGTCAGCGCTTTGGCTTCGGACGCGAGTCGCGGTTTTCGCGGGACGCGCCCCACTCGGGGAAGATTTGCGCAATGGACTGGGCGATGAAGGCTGGCCTTGGTCGCCGCCTCTCGCGGAGGGTGAACATGACGGCAAGGAGGAATCCTGTTAAAGCTCCGAGGAAAGCTTCTGTGATGGAGAGGCTGTTGAAGGTTCGCAACCCCTGATTGGTAAGGATGAATCCGGTGTATGCCATCGCTACCGTCCAGAGAATTACGCGAACCGAAAACATGGATGACCTCTCGATGAGCAATATTGCCACAATTCGCCCTTGCGGAGTGAAGGGTGAGTTTGTGGAACTCTCACGTTGCCTATCGCTGTCCCGGTTGCGAGGGGTGGCTGCGAGAAAATCTGCCCAGCCCCTGTTCTCAACAGTTGGGGAACGAATGCCAGTATTATCCTCCTTGTATCGATACTTTCCAATGGAAAGCTCAAGCGCGGGAGTTTCAGCGGCGAGGAAGAACGGCTTGACCGAAAGGAATACTGTGCCGGCGCGAAGATCGAAGGTGAAGAGCTTCGATCTGGCGGATCGCTGGTTCAATCGACTCGGTAGATTTGCGGGTGCAATGCACGAGGGGTTTTGGCTGGGTTGGCTGAATGCTGACGAACTCAATGCGGTGACGGCGGAGCACTTTGATCAATCTAAGTACTACGCATCGCCCGGGCATAATCTAAGCGGGTTTTTCGGTTGGGAAAAGTCTGTTCTGGAGCGGTTCTTTCAGCGAGGGTCCCGGATCCTGGTGGCAGGCGCAGGCGGGGGCCGGGAGGTTCTGGCCTTGCGCAAGGCTGGGTTCGACGCGGAAGGATTTGAATGTAGCGTGCCACTGGTGCGCGCCAGCGAACAGATTTTCGAGCGGCTGGGCGAATCGAAGTACGTCACCCTTTGCGAGCCGGACAGGGTTCCGCAAGGTCCGCGGATTTATGACGGGCTGGTTGTGGGCTGGACTGTTTATACGCACATCCCCACGAAGGCGCGCAGGGTTGCCTTCCTTCAGGGTCTGAGCGAGCGCGCTCTGCCGGGCTCTCCCCTGCTAGTTTCGTACTTTGCGAGGCAGAGTGGTGTGAGCGATGATGTTCTCGTCCACCGGACCGCAAGATTTTGGCGTTTTCTTTTGCGCGGGAGGCAGGAACCGTTGGAGGTGGGCGATCGCATCAGCTATGCCCGATTTGTGCGCTCGTTCACCAGCGACGAAGTGGAAGCTGAGTTGAGAGACGCTGGCTTTAGAAGCGCACACCACGGTGCGGACGGCGAGTTGGGTTACACAGTGGGCATTGGCGAGTGACTTCTCCGGGTCAGGTTCCCAACAGGTTGATTTGCAGTTTCTGGTAGCCATGTTCGCGTGCCCACAGGTCCAAAGGTATGGTCGCCAGCTCATCTACCACGGCGACTGCGAGTCCGGTTTTCGTCAGGTCGATGCTTTTGAGGTAGGTATGGCAGGTGTCGCAGACGTCGACGCGGACGTGCGCGATCTCGGGCGCCGAATAAAATGCCATCTGCGGTTCCCGTTCTTCTCCGCAGGCCGGACAATAGATTCTTCGGAAAAGCCATTCATGCGCGCAGAGCATGCAAATCAGCGACTTTTTTGCGCCATCGCCTTCACTGCGCAATACGCCGACGGCAGGCTTGCCGCCGCAAAGCGGGCAGGTCGACGGAGTTCCGTCGAGAATTTCGACTTCGCGATGATCCGCTAAATATTCCGCGTAGGGCTGAAGGAAAATCCACACCAGCACCCGATCGGAGTGAGCGGCGGCGCCCGGAGGGTTGGCCTCAAGTTGATCGGCCTCGGCGCGGGCATCTTCCTGGCCGGCAACTAAATCTGGATCTCCATACCAGAAGTCTTCAATCGCGCGCTGCCATGCTGCTGATCCCTTCCTCGCTAAAGTGGTGGCGGCCTGGGCGAGGGGCGCCGGCGCAATCTGCTGAATCATCGACAGAAATCCGGGAAACTTCGGGAGGAGCAGGTAAAAATCCAATTCATCGCGCAGCGGGCGATCGGAGGAGATCTTCGGCGAATCCGCGAGAGCTTTCTCGAGTTCGCCGTAAACACCTTTCTGAAAGGTGGCGACGCGGGCATAGTAGCGCAGCCCTTCGGCGGAGAATGGGTAAGACGAGGCCAGTTCGTTGGCGCGGCGAATGCGGCGATCCCACTTCGCATCGTTCGTTGTTATGGGCATGGTTAAGGCATTGTCAAGGCCGGGGTTTGCCGATGACGTCGTAGTACCAGGTGCGGTGGAATGTCCAGGCCCAGGCTCGCGTCACGTAGCCGTGAATCATGGACCCAAAGCTGCCTTCTTCGAGGACCGCGCTCATGTAGACATGGATGAGGAATAATCCAATCGTGATGAGCGCCACGCTGGCGTGAACCAGAATCGCGGCGTAGCGGAGGAAGCGGAGACTCCACGGGAGAGCCTCTGTAAACCACAGGGCGACGCCGGAAAGTAGCAGGAGAATCACGCTGTAGAAAATTGCCCAGAAGAAAAGCTTTTGTCCGAAGTTGAACCGGCCGACGGGCGGGAGTTTTTCGTCCTCGTTCTCGATGTAATCGGGAATTGCTCTGCCCCAGGCGCGATCGGCGTCGTTGATTTCCATGTCGCCGCGCCACTGTACAAAGGTCACGAAGATGGACAGCGTAAATATTAATCCGAACCAGGGATGCCAGAGTCTGGCGGCGGGACCGCCTCCTACAACCGCGGCCAGCCAGTACAGATAGGGCGACCAGAAGGCGAGGCCGGTCACCAGCAAGTAGGTATAGGAGAGCGCGCCGATCCAGTGATTTATGCGCTCAAAAAACGTATAGCGAACGATCGTCTCCTCATTCTGGTTCGCGGTGCTCGAGCGCGAAACGGCGTCGGTCGTCATACGCGCCTCTCGTTATTATTATTATTTTCATTGGGCGGAATCGGTTCTACTTTCTTGGGGCCGAATCGCATGTAATGCAAGGCCATGCCTACGATGCCGCCGACCATCGCCAGATTCCCAATCCACTTCAGCGGACCTTTCCACAACCGCACCGACCAGGGGACGTGCGGATCCCGCGGCAATCCGCCATACAACTCGGGATTCTTGGCATCGTGCAAGACGTAAATCACGTGGGTTCCACCGACTCCGGATGGATCGTAGACGCCCGCATCCTGAAATCCGGAGTTGGTGCGAAGTTGCTGGGCACGAGTCTCAGCCAGATCCTTCATGTCCAGCTTCGTTCCAAAATGCAGGCAGCCGGTGGGGCAGGCCTTGATGCAGGCTGGCTCCAGGCCTACCGAAACGCGATCATTGCACAGTGTGCACTTGAAAACTTTGCGCGATGGCGGATCGAACTTCGGAATGTTGAACGGGCAGCCGGTCATGCAATAGCCGCAACCGATGCAATTGGCCTCCTGGAAATCGACGATGCCGTTGGCATACTGGACGATGGCAGCGTCCGCCGGGCAGGCCGCCAGACAACCGGGATCGGCACAGTGCATGCACTGGTCTTTGCGCATGAGCAGCATCATGGTGCCGTCGGCGCATTCATGCTCGTTGAACTTGATCAGGTTCCAGTAATTCCATGCCGTCTCGGGCATCGTCTGGTAGCTGTTGTCAAAGGTGGTTTCGCTGAAGGTGTAGCCGTTCCATTCGAGGCAGGCCACTTCGCAGGCTTTGCAGCCGATGCAGGTGGTGGTGTCGACCAGCTTGCAGACCGTGGATTCACGGTTCAGGCCTTTGCCGGGGACGACCCCGGCGTGACCGGAGATTCGGATCAGCTCTGTTGCGGCCTGGCTCATTGTCGTTCCCTATATCGTTGTCGTTCTCGTTGTCGTTCTTTATGCCTTCTCAACTTTCACTAAGAAGCCCTTGGATTCGGGTGTGTGAGCGTTCGGATCGGTGACCGCTGGCGTCAGCAGATTCGCCGGCGTCCGCGCGTTCCTTCCTTCATCCTCATCGATACCGCGAAAGCCCTGGTGAATGGGCAATCCGATCTGATAAACCCGTTTGCCGTCGATCATCATCGGCTTGAGCCGGCGAGTGACAAAAGCCTTTGCGATGTAGGTTCCGCGCGCGCTGATGACCTTGATCTTGTCGGTTCCGCGAATTCCTTTTTCATCTGCCAGTTCGACCGGAATTTCCACGAACGGTTCCGGGATGAGCTCGACGTTCATCGGATTATTTTTGGTCCAATAGTGGTATTGCTCGGTCAGCCGGTAAGTGGTGCAGACGATGCTGTACTCCTCGGGCGATCCGAACTTATCGAACGGCGAGTTGAACTTCTTGACCAGCGGATTATTCGACTGCTCGGGGTGAAACGGGTTCTTGATCGGGCTCTCGATCGGTTCGTAGTGTTCGGGGAACGGACCATCCGTGATTACACCGATGGGAGCGAATAGTCGCCCGACGCCTTCGGGATTCATGATGAAGGGGCCCATATGATCTTTGGGGTGGGAGTCAGGCTTGAAGTCGGGAACGTCATTACCAGCCCACTTTCCTGCGGCTTCATTCCACCAGACCTGCTTGCGATCCGGATCCCATGGCTTCCCATCGGAATTGCAGGACGCGCGGTTGTAAAGCACGCGCCGGTTGGCGGGCCACGACCATGACCAGTTGGGAAAAACGCCCATGCCGGATGGATCCTCTGTGCCGCGCCGCTGGATTTGCGATCCGGCCTCGGTCCACATGCCGGAATAAATCCAATTGCCGCATGTCGTGGTGCCATCGTCTTTCAACCACGCGAAGCCTGGCAACTGCTGGCCGGCTTTGATCACCTGTCCGGTCGCGTCGTCTTTCAGGTCAGCGAGAGCTTTTCCGTTCACTTCCATGGCTACTTGAGAAAGTGGAGGATGAGCAGCGTCGGCATAGGCCCAACTGAGATTCAGAATGGGGTCGGGGAATTTTCCACCCTCTTTCCGGTAGAGGTCACGAACCCGCAGGAAAATCTGGGCTACGATGTCCTGGTCGAGCCGCGCTTGTCCCGGAGGTGGGACTGCGGCGTATTTCCATGTGACCCAACGGGCGGAGTTGGTCATGCTGCCGTCTTTTTCGGCGAAGCCCGCGCAGGGCAGCCGGTAGACTGTGGTGTTGATAGTCTTCTGTTCTTCGGCAGTAATTCCCGGAGCTCGCCAAAACTCGCTGGTTTCGTCTGGATAAATTTCGCCCACCACCAGCCAGTCAGCTTTCTTTAAGGCATTGATGTTCTTGGTCGTGTCGGGGCCAATCATCACGCCGTTCATTCCGAAGGCCAACATGCCCTTGACCTTCTCGTTGTACATGTCCTCCCAAATGTGGGTCCACGAATAATCGCGGTCGAATTTGGGCAAGTAATCGAAGGCAAATCCGTTTTCCTTTGTAGCAGCGTCTCCATAGAACGACTTGAGCAGCGACACCATGAATTTCGGCGTGTTCGCGTAATAGTTAAAGGAATCCCACGGGGAGGGTTTAGATGCCCCCGGCGTGGTGCGCTTCAGAAAAGTAGCCAAATCCTTGTCGTCGGGAACCGGCCCTTTCAGGTAGCCAGGGAGTGAGTCGTACAGGCCCGCCATATCCGTCGCGCCCTGAATATTGGAATGGCCGCGAAGAGCGTTCACGCCGCCGCCCGCTCTTCCCACATTGCCGAGGAGAAGTTGAATCATGGCGGCGGTGCGGATGATCTGCGTTCCGAAAGTATGCTGTGTCCATCCGACAGCGTAGATGATGGTTGCAACCTTCTTCATGTCGCCATCTTTGCGGACCGAAGTGAATAGATCGACGGCCTTCAGATACTGGTCCTTGGGGATGCCCGTGATGCGCTCGACAGTCTCCGGGGTGTAACGGGAATACTGCTGCTTCATCAATTGAAAGACGCAGCGCGGATGCTGAAGAGTGAGGTCGTAGGCGACATCCGCAGGTAGGGAGGGAGGTGGCGCTCCTCCTCCCGCCTTGCCCGGCGTTGGGTCGGGCGCGTGACCAGTCGCCGCGGCTTTGCCCGTTTGCCCGCCAGAGCCGGCTGCTGCCTCGTAATTCCAGGTGGTTTTGTCGTAGCTACCCGACGCCGCATTAAATCCCGAGTACAGGCCGTCCTCGGGAAGTTTGAAACCTTCCTTCACGATGAAGGCGGCGTTGGTGTAGTTGACGAGATATTCTTTGGCGATGCGGTTGTTCTCGATGGCGTAGCGGATCAGGCCGCCGAGAAACGCGATATCGGTGCCGGCGCGGATCTGGCAGAAGAGATCGGCCGTAGCGGAGGTGCGCGTGAATCGGGGATCCACGGAAATCAGCTTGGCATTGCGGTTGCGCTTGGCCTCCATCGCCCACTTGAATCCGCAGGGATGGCACTCGGCGGGATTGCCGCCCATGATCAACATCATGTCGGTATTCTTGATGTCGATCCAGCCATTGGTCATGGCCCCGCGTCCGAATGTTGGTCCCAAACTTGAGACCGTGGGGCCGTGTCAAACACGGGCTTGGTTTTCTAAATAAACCAGGCCCAACCCCCT
>JBEKWP010000125.1:0-10274 GCA_049512915.1 Candidatus Sulfotelmatobacter sp. | reverse complement strand
GGCCGCGACCGGACAATGGCTCTGGCGATTCTCCGCGACCTCCTTTCCTCTCCGAATTCGTAAATCACATCGGCAAGCTCGCGCTCGTCGAGGTGGTTTACCACTTGTTCGGCGGTACGCTCTGACCGCGGGTCCATCCGCATGTCGAGCGGTCCATCCGCCTGAAAACTGAATCCGCGCGCCGCATCGTCCAGCTGCAGACTGCTAACTCCGATGTCGGCCAGCAGGCCGTCGGCTATCGGGCTTCGGGCTTCGGCCAAGGTTGCAAATGATGCTTGCCGCAACTCGATACTCGGCCAATCCGCCTCGCTGAAGCCCGCAGGCCGAAGCCTGACAACCGCTCTTTCGAGCGCTGCCGGATCTTTATCGAGCCCAATCAAATGTCCCGGTGCGCCGAGGCGTTTTGCGATTTCGTAACTGTGTCCGCCCAGGCCCACCGTGGCGTCGATATAGGTCCCGCCACGCCGCACGTTTAAAAAGTCGATCGCTTCTTTTAAAAGAACCGGAACATGATTTGGTGAAAGATGGCTCGCTTCCCTTCCACCACCATGCCCAACCCCCTGAGGGGTGTCTGTTAAACCCTCGCCCACTAGATGCCCAATTCGTCGAGCGTCTTCTCATCGTCAGGCGTGAACTTTTCTTCCTCGATCTCTTGCTTGAACAGCTCCAGGTTCCGCACTTCCAGGTACGTGAGATTGCCCAGAACCGCCACTTCGCCTTTGATCTTGGCCGCATCGCGCAGCAACTGCGGCATCAGCAGCCGGCCTTGCCCATCCATTTCCACCTGCTGCCCGTAATAGTTGACCCGGGCCAGAAACTTCTTCTTCGTAGGATTGAAAGTGGAGAGCGCGGCCAGTTTCTGCTCGATCCGCTCCCATTCCTCGAAGGGATACACTTGTGCAACCTTCCCATCCAGACTCGTGATGTAGAATTGCTGTCCGTACTTCTCGTCGATCACCCGCTTGAATTCCGCAGGGACCTTTAGCCGTCCCTTTTCGTCGACGCGAGTTGGGTGATTGCCGCGAAACATGTGTAAAGCCTCTGTGGAGGCCGGTTCCCTTTACGGGTCCGGTCTTTCTATTAGCCACAGCGACAGCAACGAGGGAGGTAAAAGCAGCGCGAAGTTCGGTCAAACTCGGGTGGTTCGGGCTGTTTGTCGTGCTTTTGGGTCGGTTTTCCACCGGCTCCTCTTTGTCAGCTTCCCGTTCCCACGACCTTAACTGTGTTGACCACTCCGTTCCACTTTCTCCCACATCTTACCCGTAAGTCGTTTATTGTCAAGCACAAACTTGAGGGTAGGGTTCTCACTTCAGGGGTGATCCGGCAAAATACGAGTGCTTGTGGTTAACCAGAAAGACGACCACAAGGGGTTGGGTTTATGCTCCAGGTTCCTTCGCTATTTATTCGCTAACATTTTTCTTGCACTCCGCGCCTGTGGCGGACTTTCCTGTGGAAAAAAAGCAAAGGCCGCCACTAATACACGGCGTTCCCTGGGCGGCTGGTGTGAATCTGTCCTAACTCTACTGAGATCGAATAGGCTTCTCCGCCGTCGCCGCTCCAGGCGCGAACGTCGAACCCGGCTCCGGGGGGTGTGCGATAGGCGGCGATGTTCCGCAAAGTAAGCGGCTGGCCAGGCTTGCAGACTTCCGGCGCGTCCGTGACTTGCAGAAAATAAACGCCGAGCCCGGTGCCCACCACTTTCCCCCTGCCGCTGGCTTCCACCAGCAAAGCCGATTTCTCGTCGATAGCAATCTCGCGCGGTGCCTCCGACCAGCCATCCTGCACAATCCGCGCCAGGAATCCCAGACTGCGTCCCATGCGGTCACGCTTGGCGAAATGACTGTCAGTCAGCACGTTTTCAAGGCCTGGGACTTTTAGAAAATCGCGCACCACGGTCACTCGCTTGGCATAAGGATCGGCAAGAACCTCACTGGACGTGAGATCCGCGTCATCCGGCTTGTCTTCGAGGCAGCCGTAGACGAACTGTCCGAGCACCGCCAAACCCGCGCTGGTTCCTCCGATGGGCTTGCCCGCAGCCAGGTGCGCGTTGATCGCATCCTCAACTGGGGTTCCCTTCCAGAAGTTGACGTAGCGTGACTGGTCGCCGCCGGCAATAAAGATCACCTCGGCTTGCCCGATGATTTCGGCCACGTGCGGCTCCTGGGCTGCCTTCCGGTTGGGAATGATCAGTGTCGCCACGGAATTCATCTGGCACAAACCGGCAACATAGGGGTTGTAATCGGCGCCACCGCGAGCACGTATGATCAGAAAATCGCCACCGCTGGCCTTTGCACAGAGCCAGCGAAACGCTTCGTCCAGATCGCTGCCTCCGCCCATCATGGCGAGTCCGGCTTCAGTGTGGGTTTGCGCGTCCTGCGAACTGCCCTGACGAATGTATTTGAAGTCCGCCGCATGGCCGACGGCACTCGCGAACAACACGAGAGTAAGAAGCAAGGAACGCGGAAGTTTCATATGCGACGACTATATCCCATGAAGATGGAGGAAAGCCCGCTGCGTATCGATCGCCATCGCTCATAAATTAGGTGTACACTGCGTCCGTTTACTCAACGACGTCAAACGGGGGGCTTATGCATTTGAACCGAGGCAGGATCTGGCTGGGCGGTCTAGCGGGCGGCGTGGTCTGGACAATCTGGAGTTTTCTTGTAGGCAAGTACGTCATTACCGATGCGCGCTACGTAGCGGCGCAGAATGCCGGGTTTTTCCTGAAAGTGCCGCGCTATCCGTTGTTCGCGGTCCAGTGGATCACGCTGCTGTTCATTCTGTCGATCGCCGTCGCGCATCTCTACGCGTGGTCGCGTCAGACTCTCAGACCTGGTCCCGGCAGCGCGCTGAAGGTCGGATTTCTGGCCGGCTTCTTCGCTGGCTTCCCGTTGAATTTCGCGCAGGCTACATGGTTCGCCGGCGACCGCGGGCTTCCTTTTGGCTGGATGATTGAGATGTGGTTTGGTGCAATACTCGCGGCTTTGGTCGCGGGCGCGATCTACAAGGACTAGCGTCACTTTGCCGGTTCGACAAATACCGCCGTCCCGTAGGCCAGTACTTCGGTGACGCCCTGCATCACTTCGGTCGCGTCGTAACGGGCGCCAACCACGGCATTGCCGCCCAGTTCGGCGGCGTGCTGCAGCATCAGATCGAACGCCTCGGCACGCGTCTTCTCGCACAAGTTCGTAAGCAGCGTGATGTTGCCGCCGACCAGCGTCTGTAATCCAGCGCCGATCGTGCCGAAGATCGAGCGCGAGCGCACCACGATCCCGCGCACCACTCCAAGAGTCCGCGTCACGCGAAAACCGTCCAGCTCAAACTGAGTGGTGACCATATTGTGAGCCACCATCCGCCCACCGCCTGTATAATTTGTCGCCATTGAGGTCTACCCTTTCTGAATCGGCGATTGCCCCCGTACCGAGCAGCCAACTATATCGCGAATATTATCAAGAAGCCGTAGAGACGTAGCTGGTTCTCTCACCACGGAACAGGCCACGAACTCGGCCCCCAACTCACTCTAACGCCGCGGTGATGAAGAATTCGCGCGACGCGGTATCGTACCGAATGCACAACAGGTTGGGCTTACAGCAGACTTGGCAATCTTCCACATAGCTCTGACGGTATCCGGCGGATTCATCGATCGTGGTGGCGTTCCACTCGCCGCAACCTGCACATTGGAAGCCCGCTTCCATGAGGCAATTATCTCGCAGGCGTGGTCGCGAGACCGCGTCTGAGGAGATAGATGGAAATTGCGCTCAACGAACTCGGCGATCGTAAAACGGCGAGGTTCAATTGCCCTATAATGGCCGGGCTCTCATTCTAAGAGTCTGGAGGTTTCATGATCTCGCGGCGACGGTTCCTTGAAGCTGGTGGCGTGGCGGTAGGAGTTACCGCAGTGGCTCGTCCTCTGCTGGCATTCGGTGCGGCAGCCGACGAAAAGTCTGGCGACTCTGCCCTGCCGCCGTCCCTGGCGCGCTTAAGTTCCCGGAAGAGCGAAGCTACTCCCATAACCCGCGAAGAACGACAAGAACGCCAGGAGCGCGCCCGCAAGCTAATGGGCGAGAACGGGCTTGACGGCATCGTGCTCATGGAAGGCACGTCGCTGCGATACTTCACCGGCATTCGCTGGTGGGGGGGCGAACGCCTGTTCGCGCTGGTTCTGCCCGCCAAAGGCACGGCGTTTTATGTGTGCCCGGCTTTTGAAGAAGGCCGGGCGCGCGAACAGCTCGCGGGCGCTCCCAACGGTGAGAATCCGGATGTGCGCACCTGGCAGGAAGACGAAAGTCCTTACCAGCGCGTAGCGCAAGGATTGAAGGAACGCGGCATCTCCACCGGTAAACTGGGGATTGAAGAAACGGTGCGTTTCGTTTTCTCTGACGGAATTGCCAAGACCAGTCCCCAAGCCACGCTGATCAGCGGAACCCCGGTGACCGCGGGTTGCCGCAGAATCAAGAGCACACACGAGCTCGCACTGATGAGTCTGGCTAACCAGGTAACCCTCGCCGTGTACGAAGCGGTTTATCACGCGCTACGCGAAGGCATGACACAGCATGATGCGGGAGAGTTGATCGCGGCGGCGTACGGGCAGATGGGTTTTCCCGGTGAGGCCAGCGTACAAGTCGGGGAGTACTCGGCTCTGCCTCACGGATCGAGGACGCCGCAGGTGATTCGCGAAGGTTCGATCGTGATGATTGACGATGGCTGCGACGTGGAAGGATATCAATCCGACATCACACGCACATTCGTACTCGGCAAGGCCGCGGAACCGGCGGCGGACAAGATGCGAAAAGTCTTCGACATCGTGCATCGGGCACAGGCGGCGGCGCTGGCCGCGGCGCGTCCGGGTGCGGAATGCGGTTCCGTTGATGCGGCAGCCCGAAAGGTGCTTACGGATGCGGGTTACGGTCCGGATTACAAATATTTTACTCACCGTCTGGGCCACGGCATTGGCATGGATGGCCACGAGTGGCCCTATCTGGTCCGGGGCAACACCACCAAGCTCGCACCCAACATGACTTTCAGCGATGAGCCCGGCATCTATATTCGCGGCGAGTTTGGCGTCCGTCTCGAAGACGATATGCACATCACGGAAAACGGCGCGGAGTTATTCACCCCGCAAAGTCCTTCCCTCGAAGATCCCTTCGGGAAAGCTTGAGCCCTCACCAGCGCAACTGGCGAAGGTACACGTAGCTGGCTGTGATGCTGTCGAAAGGCGCGGCGGCTTTGTCGTGTTCGACAATGTAGTGTTTGATCCCCGCCTTCTCAGATTGCGCAAAAATCCCCTTCCAGTCGATGATCCCGCTTCCGACTGAGGTCATGTCTTTGAGCGAGTCTCCGAAATCCTGGCCACCAGCGGCTGAAATCTGCGGCAGCTTCTTTATGTCCTTCACGTGCACGAGCGGGAAGCGTCCGGGATAGCGGTCGAAATACTTGATCGGATCGGCACCGGCGACCTCGATCCAGCACAGATCGAGCTCCATCTTGACTAGGTTGGCGTCGCAGTTTTCGAGAAGGAAATCGTAAGGCAGCTTTCCGTTGACGGGGAGAAACTCGAACCAGTGATTATGGTAGGCGAACTGAACGCCAGCCTTCTTGCTCGCTTCTCCGGCGCGGTTGAAGGTGTCGGCGGCGCGCTTCCAGCCGTCAGGCTGGTTGCGGATTTCTTCGGGGATCCAAGGACAAACGATATAGCCCTGGCCGATGATTTTGGCGGACTCGATCTGCTCCGGCCACTTGTCGCCGAGCACGTCCCACGGAACGTGGCAGGAGGGTGAGACCAGACCATGGCGGTCGATGGCGGCTCGTACCTCTTTGGGCGAGTGATCGAAATATCCGGCGAACTCGACTTCCTGGTAGCCGATCGCGGCAACTTTGGCCAGAGTGCCATCGAAGTCAGCCTTCAGCTGGTCGCGCACGCTGTAGAGCTGCACGCCGATCTTATCCATCTTATGGTCCGCCGCAGCCCAGCCCGTTCGGCTGGTGAGCAGCGTGGCCGCGGTAACCGCCGTGGCGGTCTCAAGGAACCTGCGGCGATTCATCATGGCATTTCCTCCGGAGTTGGTTCGGAACGCGCACCATTATACGCACGAAAGCAACTGGAGGTCGCTTTCGCGGTAAAGTGGAAGCGAAGTGGCAGGACGCCGCGCGCGATTTCTTCTACTTCGGCGGAACTGCCAGGTTATTGGTCACCGAGAAAATGCCGGATACGCTGTTGGCGCGAAGTCCCGCAAAGTTCTTGTCGCCCTCATTGTCGACCGCTCCTTCGAGGGTGACGTTGCCATTCTTCACGATGATGCGAATCGGCTTCTGCACGCCCAGAGCGTATTTCTCGAGCGCTGGGTAGCCATAGATCGCGCGATACAAGCGTGCGCGCAGACGATCATCCATGGGCGAGGGCGGAAGCACCTCAATCTGATTATCCACCTGCTCAACCCCTTCGATCCGCTTCACCACGTTCCCAGCATCGGATTTCAGCGTAGGCCTTACTACCTGCCCCAGTAGCGTAACTGTAGCTCCGTCCACTTTATAGGCAATGTTGTCGAACACAGTGAAATACGGAAGCATGACAAGTTCGTGGCGAACTTCCTTAGTGATGCGTTCCTGCGACTTGGCGGACGGCTGGCCGCGATCCTGGGCAAATCCCAGCGTCGCGATCGATAACAGAGCAATAACGAAAACCGATGACCTGGACTTCATACCGGTTTCTCCTTTCTTGAAGTTTCCCCCTGGAAGGGGCCAGTTTACTCCAAGCCGAGGCTCTGCGAAAACTGAGCGCGGAGGAAGACTCGGAGGGACTCAAGGATTTGCAGAGTAAGCAGTGGTGAACGGCAGGATTTTCGGTGGGGCGGCCGCGGCGTGAAACGCGCCGGTGCAGTAGGCGGGCGGGGAGGGCATGGTTCCCGCGAACTGCACCGTCGGCCTTACCGGTTCAAGCCGAAACGCTAAGGCCTCCATTTGTCGAGGAGCTGCTTGAGGAATTGCTGGCGGAGCCGGAAGAGGACTCGCCCAATAAATTCAGGACGATCTGTTCGTTGCTATTAGGAGCCAGATTGAACGTAATTTCCTGCGCGTTCGAACCCTGACTGCCCACGCTGAGGGAGACTTGTTCCCCTCCACCGCTGGATGGGTTGAGATTGATGGTGATCTGCTCGGGGCTGGCGCTTCCGCTACCGCCCAGGTTGAGAATAATTTCCGGCCCGCTGCTGGAGGCGGCCGCGCTGGAAGCGGAGCTGGTACCACTGCTGCTGTTGCTGAGGTTAAGGATAATTTCCGGTCCGCTGCTGGAACTGGAACCCGCGCTGGGGGAGTTTTGCGTGCCCGCCCCTCTTTCGAACGTGCTTTGGAGCGTACTGAAGGCGGCTTGTGCCCCTGCCAGGTCGCCCGACTGCAGCGCTTGCCCGATGGCTGTGAAATCCTGCTCGCGCTGGGTTCGCGAGAACGGATCTCCGCTGGCGAACGGGCCGCTTTGGCCGAGCTGGACTATGTTGTTGTAGGCCGTTTGAGCGCCGGCTAAGTCTCCGGACTGCAGTGCTTGTCCGAGTTGCTGCAGATCGCTTTGCCGGGTTTGAAAATATTGCTCGGTCTGCTGGTAAATGGAACTGCTGGAAATGGCTGCTGTCGACATTGGTATCTCCTCAGAATTCGGTTGATCTGACAGGAACACAGTAGGTCCTTGCCATCCAAGGGCCATATCGGCTTTAGGAAAAACAAACTTTAAGAGCGCCGATGCGACAACAGCGGCTTCCGCTGGGGGTTTTCTTTTCGATAATCCTCCCGAAAAGGCAGCGCGTGCTGGCCGCTCATTAAATCCGGTCTAGCGCCAACCGAGGGCTGGAGCGATCGCAGTCAGGATTGCTTCCATGACATGCGCATTGTAGGCAACACCTAGTTGATTCGGAATGGTCAGCAACAGCGTGTCGGCCTCCGCGATCGCCTCGTCTTTCCTAAGCTGCTCGATGAGGATATCTGGCTCAGCAGCGTAGCTCCGGCCGAAGATCGCTCGTGTGTTTTCGTCAAGGAACCCGATTTTATCCTCTCCCTCAGAGCCTCGCCCGAAATAGCCACGATCACGGTCATCGATCAACGGAAAAATACTGCGGCTCACCGAGGTCCGCGGAGTACGGGTATGACCCGCTTTCTTCCAGGCTGCGCGAAAGGCGCGAATCTGGGCAGCCTGCTGGATGTGTAGCGGCTCGCCGGTCTCGTCGAATTTGAGGGTCGAGCTCTGCAGGTTCATTCCTAGCTTGGCGGCCCATTCTGCCGTCGCGTTGGAAGCAGACCCCCACCAGATTCGATCACGCAATCCTTCGGAATACGGCTCAAGACGCAGAAGCCCTGGAGGGTTGGGAAACATTGGCCGTGGGTTCGGCTGAGCGAAGCCCTTGCCACGCAGCAACTCAAGAAATTCTTTGGCATGCCGACGGCCCATATCTGCATCGTCCTCGCCTTTAGTTGGGCTGTAGCCGAAATAGCGCCAACCATCGATGACCTGTTCTGGAGAACCGCGGCTGATCCCCAACTGCAGTCGGCCACCAGCGATGAGATCCGCGGCCCCGGCGTCCTCCGCCATGTAATGAGGATTCTCGTACCGCATATCGATGACTGCGGTGCCGATTTCAATCTTTCGCGTTTTCGCGCCAACCGCCGCGAGTAGCGGAAATGGCGATGCCAGTTGCTGCGCGAAGTGATGAACCCGGAAGTAGGCTCCGTCCATCCCCAGGCGCTCGGCCTCCACGGCGAGGTCGATCGACTGCAAGAGCACGTCGGTCGCCGACCGAGCTTGTGACTGCGGTGAAGGTGTCCAGTGACCGAATGAGAGGAAGCCAATTTTCTTCATGAAATATAAGTCTCCCATATCCTCGATATGGCGCTGCGTCGCTTCAATCCATCAACGGTAAAGGAAATCAGTGGTGTGTCGTCTTTACTCCGCGATCGAGGCCGGTCGCAGATTTGGCGTCAGAATCGTCAGTTCGCCGACTTGTTCTCTCTTCACAGTGCCACGTAGGTGGGCATGATCCATCATCCAAAGCTCAGGAATGATTTCGCCGACCAGTTTTCCATGACAGAAAAGCCGCACCACCGAACTCTCAGAGACGACAATGCCCACGGCTTTGGTAACTGCGCTCATGTTCGCGGCGGCAATGTGACGGCTACCGAGTCCCAGCGGCACGTCCACTTGTGCGGCAACCGCATCTAGATAGCGGCACGCGGAAACGACAATTCCTTCGCGACTTACCACGAACCCGCCGTCCAACTGCGCCAATTCCTTGATAGTTCCGCGTAAATTTAGATTGGTGACATGCCGGGAAGATTCCGGATGCCCGAACAACGGATCCAAAATCAACGGCCTGGATTTCGCGAGCACCGCCTTCTCATCTCCGAGCGTAAATAGCGTGCCAACGCGCCTTCCCTCCCGGCCCTCCCGAGCAATTTCAACTGCGAGCTCAATCAGGGACTCTAGAACGTCAGGATCGTATTCCGTGACCTGGCAGAGAATGCTCTCAAACATCCATCCTCCTCGAGTTGAATCGACGGCAGCGACTATGGCGTAGATATACTCCGGTTTGGATGAAGGGCCTAGGAAGAAGATTCAGACGTGAAGATTCAGACGTGGTCTGCGGACACTATCGACCGTCGGTCCAAACGATGCCGAGCCAGTGAGCCGCGTCCAATATAGAACCGAACCGAGCGCCGAAACTCTTAGCGCACTGCGACCGGAATCACAGCCCCCATCCAAAAAGAGAGCAATATTGCTCAGTTCGTAGCTATATTGTCGTTCTAAAGTTGGTCACCAGACCCCGAAATGGAGCTTGAAGATGAAACGAATTGACTTCAGAGCCTTTACTCTTGCAACAGCGTTGGCTGTTGTCCTAGGCCTTTCCTTATCGGCGCATGCACAAGGCGCGGCAGACCTCTTCAAATCGAAATGTGCCGGCTGTCATGCCGCTGACGGGACAGGTTCGGCGATGGGAAAGAAGATGGGCGCCCACGATTTCACAACTGCCGACGTGCAGGGAATGTCGGACGCGCAGCTCACGGATATCATCACCAACGGCAAGAACAAGATGCCGAAATACGCATCTTTGAAGCCGGAAGACATTAAAGGTCTAGTGGCTTATATCCGCACGCTGAAGAAATAGTCCCGCACGGTTACTGTTGCCGGGATTCATGCGAGATTGTTCAGGGCGGCGGATCAGCCGCGGCAAGATGTGAAGTGTGCCTGTAGGCGGCAGAAAATAGAAGGAAGGGGCGCGGTTTTAAATGAGTTTGCG
>JBEKWP010000124.1:0-10294 GCA_049512915.1 Candidatus Sulfotelmatobacter sp. | reverse complement strand
AGCGTGGCGGGGCATATTCCAATCCCGTTTCATGCGGCTTACAGCGCGACCAAGTTTGCGTTGAATGCGATGGGCAAGGCGGCGGGCGTGGAATTGAAGAAAGATGGGATTCATGTGCTGACGGTTTGTCCGGGATATGTGCGGACTGCGTTCGGTGAGAATGCGATTCACGGGAATGAGCTGAAGCGGGTGCGTCCGGGGTCGGTGCGCGGGATTACTGCTGAACGTGTCGCGCGGGCTACGCTTCGCGGATACTTGAAGCGGAAGCGGGAAGTGATTGTGCCTTGGACCATGTATGTTCCGGTGAAGATCTACGAGCACTTTCCGGGGTTCGTGGAGTGGGTGATGGGGCGGATGGCGGGGTGATTGCTTGGGCGAAGATCTTAAACACAGAGGACAGAGGGGTTCACGGGGTAAATCTTAAAACTATCCCAGCTCTGCCAGCATGGCTTCCATCTCGCCTTGGGCGTGGAGGTTTCCGGTGCGGCGGGCGGAGGCTATGCCGTCAGTGAGCATGGCCCTGGCGTCGGCGATTCGGCCGGCGCGGTTTAGCGTTTGGGCGGCCATGAAATAACCGGGAGTGTAGTCGGGACTGGATTTGAGCAGGATGGCGAATTCGGCCAGGGAGCGGTCGAAGTCTCCCTGGTTGGAATATTCCATGGCCAGACCGTAGCGCGCGAAGGTGTCGTCGGGATTCTGTGTGAGGATGTCGTTGAGGGCGGCAATGCGGTCCATAAGGTGGTTCTCGGTTCCGGTTTTCAGTTCTCAGTTGAGATGAGGTTACTACAAACCGCGCCTTCGCCTCCGAATCTGTTCCCGGTTGGATTGGATGGGCTGAGATGAGTAGAATGCAGTCCATAACATTTCAACATTTTTTTTCTGCGGAGGAGTTGGTGGCTTGTCCGTATTTCGTGCCGGTGGAAAAGTTGGAGAACGGGAATTGGCTGCATGCGCGGCGGCTTCCGTTGGGATGCGGGTGGAGCGGACAGTGCTCGGCGCCGGGGCATGAAGGTGAAACTCCATCGCAGGAAGAATTGCGGGAGTTCTGCAATCTTGGGTATGCGGAGGGCTGCGGGCGATTGCCTCGGGAGCGGGAGTGGGATTCAGTCCGCTTTGCAGCCAGAACCGCAGGCGGCGCACACAATGGAACGGAGGCGCGCATTCACGTTCGCTACGTATGCGAGCGGGAGCATCGTCCGGCAGGGCATGGGACTTTGGAGTTTGATGCCTACGAGTCGCGATGGGTCGAGCGGCATCGCGATGACCGCGTGCAGCGTATGGCGGAGTGTTTTCTGCAGTCGTTCCTGGAGAACAGGAAAAAGCAAGAAGTGACGCGGGCCGCGGCGGGTTAAAGGTAACCGCAGGAAGCAGCCCTTCGCACGGCGGACAGCCGAAGGGGCGGCTATCCCTACATTTGAGACGACAGGATTGCGAACAGCAGAGCGAGGAAAGCGACGATGAGCGAAGAGAGTTTGACGCCCCGGCCGGTTCGGGACTCGCAATCGGAGATGACGGAGATTGTTTTGCCCAACGATGCGAACCCTCTGGGTGCTCTGCTGGGCGGCCGGTTGATGCATTGGATCGACCTGGCGGGGGCGATGGCGGCTCACCGCCACTCCCGCACTTACGTCGTAACGGCTTCGGTGGATCACATCGATTTCCTGGTGCCGGTGAAGGTTGGGGATCTGGTGATTTTGAGATCGTCGGTGAACCGGGTGTTTCATACATCGATGGAAGTGGGAGTGAAGGGTTGGGTGGAGAATTACATATCGGATACGGCGCAGCACGTGGCATCTGCATACCTGACATTTGTGGCCATCGATGGCAAGGGGAACCACTTGAAGGTCGCTCCGGTGATTCCAGATACCGAGGAGCAGCAGCGGCGCTACGACGACGCGGGGCGGCGGCGCGAGATCCGGCGCGCGGAGCTGGAGCGGCGGCGCAAGACGAAACGATAATCCGCAAATAGATGTGATCGGCGTCACATCGGCGCCCTCAGCGAAATCGATAGCCTATACGGTGCGCTAGGAGATTTTCATGGATAGTGCGCTTCTGGTTGATCGCATTCACTTCGCATTCACTGTTACCTTCCACTATCTCTTTCCGCAACTCACCATGGGCCTGGCGCTGCTGATCGTTGTTCTGAAGACGCTTGCCCTGCGCCGTAACGACGAAACCTACAACCAGGCTGCCCGGTTTTGGGCGCGGATCTTCGGCATCAACTTCGTGATGGGCGTGGTGACTGGAATTCCGATGGAATTTCAGTTTGGCACGAACTGGTCGCACTTCTCGCGCTTTGCCGGGGGCGTGATCGGGCAGACGCTGGCCATGGAAGGCTTGTTCGCTTTCTTTCTGGAGTCGGCGTTTCTTGGATTGTTTCTCTATGGAGAGAAGCGCCTCGGCCCGCGGGCGCACTGGTGGTCGGCGGTCGCTGTATTTCTAGGATCGTGGCTTTCCGGGTTCTTCATCATCGCCACCGACGCGTGGATGCAGCATCCCGTAGGCTTTGTTGGGGCCAAGGATGGTTCAGTGCAACTGTCAAGCTTCTGGGAACTCGTGCTGAATCCATGGGCGTGGTGGCAATATGCGCACAACATGGGCGGGGCCGTGATTACCGGCGCGTTTGTGATGGCGTCAGTGGGCGCGTTCTACTTGTTGTGGGGAAAGTTTGAGGCGCAGGCGCGGATCTTCGTACGGGTGGGTGTGGTCGCCGGATTGATCTTCAGCGTCTTGCAGTTGTTCCCCACCGGCGACGGTCAGGGGCGGATGGTTGCCGTGCATCAGCCGGTAACGCTCGCAGCCATGGAAGCGCTGTTCGTGAGCCAGGAGGGAGCCCCGCTGGTGATCCTGGGGCAGCCGAATGTGGCTGAGCGCAAGATTGATAATCCGCTGGCGGTGCCCGACGCGCTCAGCTTTCTGACTTACCGCGCCTGGAAAGCCGACGTGCAAGGTCTCGATGCTTTCCCATCGGATATGTGGCCGGAGAACATCGCTCTTCTTTACTACAGCTACCACATCATGGTCGGGTTGGGCACGATCTTCATTGCGATTATGGTGGTGTCGGCGTTTCTGCTGTGGCGCGACAAGCTGTTTTCTGCGCGATGGATGCTGTGGATTCTACTGCTGGCCCTGCCATTCCCTTACATCGCCAACACTGCAGGCTGGATGACGGCGGAACTGGGGCGGCAGCCCTGGCTGGTTTATGGCCTGATGCGCACGGCGGAGGGATATTCGAGGATGGTTTCGGCGGGCAATGTGATGTTCACGCTGCTCGGTTTTCTCGGCATGTACATGGTGCTTGGAATTTTGTTTCTGTTTCTGGTGCGGCGAGAGATTGAGCACGGACCGACGGCCGAAGTGAGTTCTGGTCATTAGAGCGCGGGCAGCGCCTGAAGGCGCGATTCATAATGCGGAGTCTTGGCGGTATGCCTGAAGGCATACCCTGATACGAACCTTCGAGGAGCGCGATGGAAACTTTATGGTTCATGATCGTCGCCGTGATGGTAGCGGCTTACGTGGTGCTGGATGGCTTCGATCTCGGAGCCGGCGCGATTTACCTGGGCGCGGGCAAGACTAGTGACGAGCGCCGGAAGATTCTGCGCGCGATTGGGCCGGTGTGGGATGGCAATGAAGTGTGGCTGATTGCGGCAGGAGGGACGCTCTACTTCGCGTTTCCGCTGCTCTATGCGTCGAGTTTCAGCGGCTTCTATCTGCCCCTGATGATGGTGCTATGGCTTTTGATGCTGCGCGGCATTGGCATCGAACTGCGGGCGCATATGGAGAATCCGGTTTGGGTGGGCTTCTTTGATTTGATCTTTTGCGTTTCCAGTGTGCTGCTGGCGATTTTCTTCGGCGCGGCACTGGGCAACGTGGTGCGCGGCGTGCCTCTGGGCGCGGACGGCTATTTCTTCGAGCCGCTGTGGACGAATTTCCGCGTGGGCGCGAATACCGGAATCCTTGACTGGTATACGGTACTGACTGGCGTGATTGCGCTCGTGACATTAACTGCGCACGGGTCGCTATATGTCGCGGTCAAGACCGATGGCGAACTGAATCAGCGTACGCGCAGCATCGCGTTGTGGGCGTGGCCGCTGCAGCTGATTCTGACTATCGTCGGTTTGGTAGCGACTTGCTACGTGCAGCCGACTGTGCTCGACAACTACAAGCAGCATGCCATCGGCTTCCTGATTCCCGTGATTGTGTTTGGCAGCCTTGCCGTCATGATCTATGCCATCCGCAAAGGGCAAGAGAAGGTTGCCTTCGTGGGATCTGCTCTTTACATTGTGGGAATGCTGGTGGGAGCAGCGTTTGCGCTGTATCCCGTGGTGCTGCCGGCCAGCACCGATCCGGCTCATAGAAGCCTGACCATCTATAACACCGCCGCGGGGCGGCACGGGCTCACAGTTGGTCTTACGTGGTGGATCCTGGGGATGATTCTGGCTCTGGGATACTTCACTTTGCTGTTTCGCATGTTTCGCGGGAAGGTGCGGCTCGAGGGCGAAGGCTACTGAGCGTTGCCAACAGGCGAAACAGGCATACAATTAGTCGTCGTTTTTGGAATCAGTGAAAAAAAGAGATTCGAGTTCGCAGGTTGCGGGAGCATGTTCCCATGGCTCTTACCTTCTCAGGGTACCCGACGTACTCAGTTTCACAGTTTTTGCTCGCTAAACGCGTGGCCTACGCTGTCCTCGCGGCGGTTACAAGCGTGCTTCTCGCTCACTGGCTTTGGCCCTATATGGCGGGAAAATATATTTTCCTCCCGATGCTGGCGGCCGTCATCTTGTCGGCGCGCAGATGGGGAGTGATCCCGTCCGTTGCGGGGGCTCTCACCGCGTTGGTTGGGGCGTGGTACTGCATCATGCCGCCGCAGTACTCATTTGCTGTCTGGGACCGGGCAGACATCGTGGGACTCGCGCTCTTCGCGTGTGTCTCCGGGCTCACGATCGTCGCGCTGCGGGAGGAAGTCAATACCGACGCTGCCGGCTTCAGCGCAGAGGGAATCAAGACAGCTCGGCTCGCCATGCAGGGCCTGCTCAACGCGTACTACCAGACGGTTTGCAAATGCGCGGGAGGCGGTCACGACCTCAGTTGCCCAGCGCACCCGAGCAACCCAATCATTTTGCACGCCGAGCGCTCGATTCGATGGATGTACAGTGTGGAGGAATCAGCCGAAGAACGGGCACCGGTAACCTAGGATTTGTAGGTGCCTGTTCCCTCGGTCTCCCGATTCGTCCCTGTATAATCTAAGTGTTCGATCCATCCTGACTTTATTCTTTGGAGTGTGATCCCTTGAGTGCACATATGCCGTCTCATCCCGGGCAGCCAGCGCCGGGGCCGCAGCCGTTGCCGGGAGTCGATGCCATCATCGCCGTGGGTTCAGGCAAGGGCGGCGTGGGCAAGACCACGCTGTCGGTGAACCTGGCGGTCGCGTTGGCGAAGATGGGGCACAAGGTTGGCCTGCTCGACGCCGATGTGTACGGGCCGAACGTCCCGCTGATGCTGGGGGTGAGCGGGCAGCCCAAGATGGTCGGCGAAAACCGCATCGAGCCCCTGGAGGCGTTTGGGCTGAAAGTAATCTCGGTGGGATTTCTCAATCCCGGGGACAAGCCCATCATCTGGCGCGGTCCTATGCTGCACCAGATCGTGAAACAGTTTCTGAGCCTGGTGGAGTGGGGGCATCTCGATTACATGGTCGTCGACTTGCCGCCGGGGACGGGCGACATCGCGTTGTCGCTGGTGCAGTCGGTGCCGCTGACGGGCGCGGTGGTTGTGTCGACTCCGTCGGACGTTTCATTGCAGGACGCGCGCAAGGCGATCGAAATGTTCCGGCAGATGAAGGTGGACCTGGTGGGCGTGGTCGAGAACATGAGCTTTTTTACGTGCCCGCACTGCCACCACGAGATCGATATCTTTTCCCGCGGCGGCGCCGAAAACATGGCGCAGAGGTTCAGCGTGCCGTTTCTCGGCAGCATCGAACTTGACTCCGAGGTGCGTAAGTCTGGAGACGGCGGAAAGCCGATCGTCCTAGAAGGCGAAAATTCGCCGCATGCCAAATCGATCTTTGCATTCGCGCGGAAGGTGGTTGAGCGCGTTGGAGAGATCAAGGCGGGCGAGACGGCCAGCGTGATTCAGATTCAGTAGGGAAGTCGTTTAACCTGCTCGTCGCTTCGAGAACCGCGACAGCCGCCAAACGGCATTGGCTTCGCCGTCTTTCAGGATCAATCCTGACATCATCTCTCCCAGCGCTGGCCCATGTTTGAACCCGTGTCCCGACCCGCCTCCCAGCAGCCAGACGTTCTCCATGCGCGGATGCCGATCGACGACGAAGTTGCTGTCGGCAGTCTGTTCGTATTGGCAGACGCGGGCTTCGATCAGCGGGGCGTCTCTCATCGCTGGAAAACGAAAGGCAATGTATTCGCGAACCCGCTTCAGCGTTGACGGGTTGACGAAGCGCTCGCCGGAAGTGGGATCGAAAGCGGAGCCGCGCGTATCATCGGCGACCTTGAAGCCGCGACCATCGCTGCCGGGGATGCCGTAGAAGAAACGCTTGCCATGATCACCCCATACTGGAAGATGTGCGTCGGTGAAGCGGGAGTCACCGGCGGGTGTGCCGAAGAAAAAAATGTCCTGCTTGGTGGGGCGAATTACGTTGCCCAGAGTTTCAGGGAACAGCTTGCCCAGCCACGGTCCGCAGGCAAAGACGTAGTGATCGGCTTTGAGCCGCGAGCCGTTCGAGAGCGTAATGGAGCGGAGCGACGAGCTTGTCGCGGGATCCTCAAGGCCTTCGGGTGAGACTGCGATCTGCCGGTACACTCCGCCTTGCGCGACGAAGGCGTCGACCACAGCCTGGCAACTGGCGCGGGCGTCAAGGTATCCACACTTCGGTTCGAGGATTCCCCAGCGGACGTCCGCGAAGTTGACCTGCGGCCAGCGTTTCTTCATCTCGGCCGTAGAGAGTTCCTGAAATTTGATCCGGGCTTGGCGGAGTGGTTCGAGCGAACCGCGCTCGTAAGCGTCGTCGCGGCTGCTGACCATCCAGAGAACGCCGGTGCGGTGCAGAAACTGCTTCTTCCAGCGCCGCTCATATTTCGCCCACAGCCTGAGGGCGCGAGCGGCCAGTTCAGTGTAGGGTTGGCCGGGGCCGTAGGTGCCGCGCATGATGCGGGTTTCGCCGCCCGAAGACGCGCGCGAGTTGCCCGGACCCCAGGCGTCGAGCAGCGTGACGCGGGCTCCGCGTTCAAGAAGATGAAGAGCGGTCCAGCCGCCGAAGGCTCCGGCTCCAATGACCGCGATGTGAGGTTTGGATTTCATTACGAATCGATTTGCCACGTGCGAGTTGAGGATACCGGGGATAGCCCAGCGGGGGAAGAGCGATGACAGATTCTGCTTGTTGAGGGTGAGCCCTGCGGTCCTTGACAGGAAGGTGGAGCGTTCCTAGAATCCAAGCAGGACGCGGGTTTGCGTCCAAAGCTAAGTTTCTGCATCTAAAATAGTTAGCTGGAGATTTCGAGCTGGCCGCGAGCCCGGCCGATCCCTCAACACAACATGCCATCTGATCCCAATATCGGCAAGCGGGAACGCGAAGTTCTGACGGCGATCGTGGAGACTTTTATTTCCACGGGCGAGCCCGTAGGTTCGCGCACGCTGGCACGATCGAATCGCGAGGGCCTGAGTCCGGCATCGATTCGCAACGTGATGGCGGACCTGTCGGACGCCGGGTTTCTGGAGCAGACGCATGCCTCGTCGGGGCGCGTGCCGACTACGGATGCATACCGATACTACGTGGAGCAGATTACGGGAACGGCACGGTTGGCGCCGCAGGAAGAAAGCTTGATTTCTGACTCGCTGGCGGGAATTACCGATGTGCCGGAGTTCATGGAGCGCACCTCGCATGTGTTGTCGCTGATTTCACGCAACGTGGGCGTGGCCGTTGCCACCACCGGCGCCAAGAACGCGCTCGAGCATGTTTACTTCTCGCGCCTGGGCGATCAGAAAGTGCTGGCCGTGCTGGTGACGCGTTCCGGTGTGGTGCGCGACCGCGTGCTGAAGCTGGATTTACCGCAGGCGGAACTCGATCTTGCGGCGCGCTACATCAACGAGAATTTTCGCGGCTGGACGATGGAGTCGATGCGCGCCGAGCTGGGACGCAGGATTGAGCAGGAACGCAGCGAGTACGATCGCCTGATGAATTCGATTGAGCAACTCTTCAAACAGGGCGCGCTTGCTGCGGATCCCGGCGCGCAGGTCGTGTTCGTGGAAGGCGCCGCTAACCTGGTGACGGGTCAGGAAGATCGCAAGCGCCTGCAGGAGATGCTGAAGACGCTCGAGGAAAAGGAGAAAGTCGCGCAGCTTCTGGGCGCCTATCTTGACGTAAAGCAGGAGGCGGTGAGGGTGGTGATTGGGCTGGATGATGCACTGCCCTCCATGCAGAACTTCGTGCTGATCGGGGCGCCGGCGCGCTCGGGGAGCGATATGTTCGGTTCGCTGGCGGTGATTGGTCCAACCCGTATGGATTATCAGCACACCATGACCGCGGTTTCCTACATCGCGCGGCTGTTTGACAAAATTTTGAATGAATCGGAGTAATCAGTTGTATGAGCAAAGTGAACGGAAAATCAGAAGCAAAGAATGCCGGGCTCGATTTGGATCACGAACTGCCGGCCGGCGACGGGAATGAAGCTACATCCGAGGCAAGAGGCGGTGAATCGTCTGGACCGGAATCTGAAATCCAGAAATTAAAGGCCGAGCGCGACTCGCTGCTCGACCGGCTGGCGCGTGCCCAGGCAGAGTTTGAAAATGCGCGCCGCCGGGCCAGCAAAGAACAGCAAGACTTTCGTGATTACGCCGTGGCGGATGCGATCAAGTCTCTGCTGCCGGTGATGGACAGCCTGGAGCGCGCGCTGCAAGTGAAATCAGACGCGGCCGAGCTGCGCGCAGGCGTGGAACTGATTTACAAGCAACTGCAGGCGGCGCTGGCCAAGCTTTCGGTGCATCCCATTGTGTCGAAGGGCGAGGCGTTTGATCCGCGCTATCACGAGGCCGTCGAAATGGTGGAAACCAGCGACGCTCCCGATCATCAGGTGGTCGAGGAGTTGCAACGCGGCTACAAGATCAAAGACCGCTTGCTCCGGCCGGCCATGGTGAAGGTGGCCAGCAATCACGGGAAGTAAGAACCACAAATTTCAATTTCTCTTATTTGTCCCATAAAGAAGGGCACTTCTTCTGGCCACAAACGCAAAACGCGATTATTACGAAATATTGTCAGTGAGCCGCACGGCAAGCGACCAGGAACTCAAAAGCGCTTATCGCAAGCTTGCCATGCAGTACCATCCTGATCGGAATCCGAACAATCCGGACGCGGAAGAACGCTTCAAGGAAGTCACCGAAGCCTACACCGTACTGGCTGACACTGAGAAGCGCTCGCTCTATGACCGCTACGGCCATGCCGGAGTCGGCGCTGCCGCCGGTGCGGGCGCGGGTTTCGAGGGCACGCCGTTCCAGGACTTGGGCGAAATCTTCGGCGAATTTTTTGGCTTTGGCGACGTCCTCGGAGGCAGCGGGCGCCGCCGCAGCCGGGTTCAGCGCGGCGCGGATTTGCGCGAAGACTTGACCATCGAGTTCGAAGAAGCTGCTTTCGGCGTGGAGAAGCGAGTCACGGTGCGCCGTCATGAAGCCTGCGAAGAATGCCACGGCTCCGGAACGGCCGCCGGCAAAGGTCCTGCAACCTGCCGTTCGTGCGCCGGCCGCGGCCAGGTGCGTTATCAGCAGGGCTTCTTCAGCATCGCGCGCACTTGTCCCTCCTGTCAGGGAACGGGCAGCGTGATTACCGATCCATGCCCGAAGTGCAAAGGTGAAGGCCGGCTTCTGCGGCAGCGTACGGTCGATGCCAAGATTCCCGCCGGAGTGGAAGACGGCACGCGCATCCGGTTCACGGGAGGCGGCGAAGCCGGACCGTTCGGCGGCCCCGCGGGCGATCTCTACCTCGTGCTGCATGTGAAGGAGCATCCATTTTTTGTGCGGGAAGGAAATGACCTGCACTGCGCCGTCCCGCTGTCGGTGACGCAGGCCGCCATGGGCGCGGAGATTCGCGTGCCCACGCTCGAAGGCGAGCACACGCTCAAGATTCCCGATGGAACCCAGCCCGGCACCACGTTTCGCATCCGCCACAAGGGCGTACCGGTTTTGAACGGACACGGCAAGGGCGATCTCTACGTGGAAGTGCGCGTGCAGATTCCGAGCAAGCTGAGCAAGCGCCAGAAAGAACTGCTGCAGGAACTCGAGACGACGGCGAAGG
>JBEKWP010000123.1:0-10318 GCA_049512915.1 Candidatus Sulfotelmatobacter sp. | reverse complement strand
TTTGTTCCTCAACCTTCCTATCACCGCATTGGACCGCCTGGCAATCCAGAGAGAAATCAACCGTATCGGCCAGCCATGAGATTCAATCTGCGGGCGCGCATCGTAGCGGAATTGGTCGGAACCGCGTTCCTGGTTGCCGCCGTGATCGGCTCCGGAATCATGGGCGAACGTTTGTGTGCCGGAAACGTCGCCATCGCTTTACTCGCAAACACCATCGCAACCGGAGCCGCTCTGGCTGCGCTGATTCTGACCTTCGGGCCGATCTCTGGCGCGCATTTCAATCCGGCAGTCACACTCGCGGACGCTCTCGAACATGGGATCCCTTGGCCCGAAGTCCCCGCCTACATCGCTGCGCAGTGTACGGGTGGAATTCTCGGAGCAGTGGCCGCCCACCTGATGTTCGGTCTGCCCTGGTATTCGCTGTCGTCCCATAGCCGGCAGGGATGGAACTTAGTCTTCAGCGAATTCGTTGCCGCGTTCGGCCTTCTCTCGGTGATCTGGGGATGCTCGCGTTTGCGGTCAGGCGCGGTGCCTTTTGCCGTTGCAAGTTACATCACCGCCGCATATTGGTTCACTTCATCGACGTCCTTCGCCAATCCAGCTGTCACCATCGCGCGTTCGTTGTCGGATACTTTCTCCGGCATTCGACCTGCCGATGTTCCTTTATTCATCGTGGCGCAGATCGCCGGGGCCCTCGCCGCAACCCTACTCTTCCGCTGGCTCATTCCGAACCTGCCAGACTCTGCCGATGAACTTCTCCTCCCCCACCAATCCTAAAACCAAATTGAGGACACAAATGACAAGCTCTAGGGAGCGGTCACTTCCGTGGAATCTCCGGTACGATGATCTTCGATCTGGAAGCGAAGAAAGTCGTGGATAGCACTCAGCGTATCGTTGGAGCTGGCCTTGATTCGCACCCTGCCGCCTGACGGCAGTTCTTCAAAGCTGTAGGAAATCTCACTAGGTGCGCTCTTCATTACGTCAACACCCGGCGGGACCTGACCGTGCACGAACATCGGGATAGAGAAATCCCCAGCCGAAAACATCATCACGATATGAGCCAGGTGGGAGCGGATCGCCTGAATGCTCGCGGCGTCTTTGACGTCGTTTGCCGCTACCTCGATGGCCCCGCCGTCAGCGTACACGCGGAAGTGATGCGTTGTCTTGTCGTGCGCGAACCCCATCGCCTCATCGCCATGTTTCTCGACATCCGCTTGGTGTTGGGACGAAGTCTTTGTGTGCTGGTCATGCATGGGGCAGTTCTTCATGCCGTCGTCTTGCTTCGAGTCCTGGCCCGCAACGGGAGAGACCAGCAGCGACAACAATAGCGTGGTAACGAGATGTTTCATGGTTTGGATCTCCTCTTGAAGTTCTTTGCAGAAAATTTAGTCACGAGCTTAGGCTTATCGGCGAGGGAATGAAGCAGCATGGCTTTGCTGCCCGCTGGAGTTTGCTTCAGCCTCTTTCGCCAATCACGAACCAGCCGGCGCATATAGCTTTGGGTTCGCCGGAGTTCTTCAATCTGCTGTCCCAGCGAGTGCAGCTTTTCCTCAGTCAGGTTGAGCACTCGGTGGCAGGGGATGCCTCCGTGATCATGTGTACGAAGAATTTCCGAGAGCTCCGTCAATGAAAAGCCAAGCTGGAGCGCTCGCTGTGCCAGCCCAACCCGCTCAACAGCCGCCGGACTGTACATGCGATAGCCGCCGTTTGTTCGTGGCGACTTCGGAAGAATTCCCAATCTTTCGTAGTGACGGATTGTGTCCGGACTCACGCCGGTCAGGCGGGCAAGCTCTCCCGAGCGAAGGCATCTGGAGTTCGCACTCACAGCATCAGTATGAACCCTTGAATGGGTTCCAGAGTCAAGCGGAAAGTCGGCACGGCAGTTGATCCCCTCTGCTAACCTGACGTCATCCTGAAGCCCCCGTTTTCTCCAGCGTGGCGAAGCATCCCGCGCGGACTATTTCGAACGGACGGCACCGCCACTAACCCTGGTCTATCTGTTGGACACGAACTTTCGTAAGTGCGAGACAATCAAGAGTTTTTAGTGGCCCTGAAAGTACCTACGTAACTTGATGCTTCTCACCACAGTACCTACGATTCCAGTATGAAGTACAACGCCCTTTTATTCTGCCCTGACGAGAAAACTGCCCGCGTTGTCACCCAAGTCCTGAACGACCTGGAGTTTCGAGTCGAGCCCTGCAACGAGCCTTTTGCGGCAGTTAAGAAGCTGATGGCGGAACATTTCGATGCCATCGTGGTGGACTGCGATAGTGAACAGAATGCGGCCCTGCTGTTCAAAAGTGCGCACAATTCCGGATCCAATCAGTCGTCGCTGGCCGTTGCCGTCGTCGAGGGACAAGCTGGCGTTGCCAAGGCATTCCGCATCGGCGCCAACCTGGTTCTGACCAAACCGATTAACGTTGAACAATCCAAGGGTACGTTGCGCGTCGCCCGCGGCCTGCTGCGGAAAACCGATGCAGCCAGACCCGCGAGCACAGCGCCTTCTATCCAACCACCCCCGCGGCCCGTTACGAATATCCCGGTTACTAGTATCAATGCGAAGCGCGTGTCCCCTCCACAGATTCCCGAGCCCAAACCAACCTACTTGCCGACACAGCCTCCGCCATCTCCGATTCCACCGATAAGCTCTGCTCTGTTCGAGGTCGAAGCTGACCCCGGTCCCAAGCCGGAGCCAACTGAGGCCGCTCTGCTTGAGTCAATGCCAGATCCGCCACCGACATCTCCGACGGCGAGAGAATATCCGTGGCAGCCGATTTCCAAACCTGCAGCCGAACCAATGACTACGGCTTTGCGCCAGGCAGCTGAGGTCACTGGACGTTCGGAAGTGGATGCTCCCGCAACCGGTAAAATTCCGCCTTCGCCAACAAGTATTTCTGACGCTCCCATCAGCCGCTCCCACAGCATCGGCATGTCGTCCGGTCAAGCGGCAGCGACCGCTCCAGCAAAAACGCTGCCGAAGCCGCACGATGACCTCGAGCCGACAGAGATGCCCGAAGTAGAGGCGCCCGCGTTTGCCTCGCTTGGCGGTATATCAACCGAGCCCACATCCGGCGGTAATAAGAGGACCATTCTGATCGCAGCCGCGCTCCTGGTTGCAGTCTCAGCCATCGGCTATGTTGGCTGGACAAAAATGCAAGCCCCAAGCGCGACTTCCGCGACCCAAACCGCTCCACTGAGGACCGCGCCAGCTCAGCCCCAAGTTGCACAACCGCTGTCCTCGCAAAGTCCAGCACAAGATACGGCCATTAGAACGGCTCCATCCCCGCCAGTCGCCGCGCTTCCCGTCGAGCAGGGTCCTGACATAACTCTGTCCACGACCGACACGCGCCCACCGGCTGCGAAGAAGTCGACTTCCATCATCGCGCCCAACACCGTGATTAGAACCCAGCCGGATACCCAAGAGACCGCGCCCCTGGTGGTCAAGAACGAAGCCCCCGCCCCGGCTTCGCCAACTCCAGCTGAACCGGAACCGGTACAACCACCTGCTCCCGGATCCTTGGATGCTTCGAACGCCAACAATCAGGCCATCTCTGGAATCATAAGTACGCCCGCCGCGAGTCTTCCTCATCAGGCCTCTCAGCAATTGAAGGTCTCGCAAGGCGTGTCGCAGGGGCTGCTGATCAAGAGCGTTCCCCCTGCCTATCCCGCGCTGGCCAGGCAAATGCGCGTCCAGGGATCTGTCGAGCTGCTCGCTAACATTGGCAAAGACGGCAGCATCACCAAGGTGTCGACGCTCAGTGGCGATCCGGTTTTGGCGCGCGCCGCTATCGACGCAGTCAAGCAATGGAAATACAAACCTTATTACCTCGACGACCAACCCGTCGAAATTCAAACCCAGATCACAGTAAACTTCAAACTTCCGTAGACCATTCCGTTCAGCACAAGCCAAGACGTATAAAGTTTTCATCCCGTCCTTTGTGTATCTTCGTGTCCTTTGTGTTTACGCATTTGACTTTCGTTAACCCCTAGCGCCACAAAGAAAGACGAAGGCCGAGAGCTGCCGCTCGTAAGGCCGCCGTTAAGCCAACTGTTCGCCACGTTATAATAAAGAGATGCCACCCGCTGAAATTCCTTTCTGCAGGTGCTGGCCAAGTTTTCTGTCGCTGTGCCCCGCTGATGGCCGAGAGCTGAAAGCTAACAGCTAGGAGCCAGAAGCTGGAAGCTGCTTCTAATGGACTTCAAACTAGTAAGCGATTACAAACCGAAGGGCGACCAAGCTAATGCCATCGAATCTCTAACCAGAGGCCTGTTCGATCGCGAACAGCATCAGGTTCTCTTAGGAGTAACCGGTTCCGGCAAGACCTACACCATGGCCAAGGTGATCGAGCGCTTGAATCGAACCTCGATCGTAATGGCCCACAACAAAACCCTAGCCGCCCAGCTCTACCACGAATTCAAAAACTTCTTCCCCCAAAACGCCGTAGAGTACTTCGTCTCATACTATGATTTTTACCAGCCGGAGGCTTACGTGCCTGCGGCTGATCTTTATATCGAAAAAGAGGCGACTATTAATGATGAGCTCGACAAGCTGCGGCTTTCGGCTACTCGGTCTTTGTTTGAGCGGCGGGATTGTTTGATTGTGGCATCGGTGAGCTGCATTTATGGGTTGGGATCTCCCGAAGCTTATTACGGGATGATGCTTTTCTTGGAGAAGGGACAGAAGATCAAGCGCGAGGACATTACTCGCAAGCTTGTCGAAATTCTCTATGAGCGCACCGATGGCGATTTTCGGCGCGGAACTTTTCGGGTTCGCGGTGATGTGATCGAGATCTTTCCTACTTATGACGACATGGCTTATCGCGTCGAGTTGTGGGGGGATGAGGTTGAGGCGCTCTCGCAGATTGATCCGTTGTTTGGGACCGTGAAGCAGAAGTATGTGCGGCTGCCGATTTATCCGAAGACGCATTATGTGATGAAGCCGGAGACTCGGTCTCGGGCTGTCGATTCGATTAAAGAAGAATTGAAGTGGTGGGAAGCGGAACTTGAGAAGCAGGGGCGCGTGGTCGAGGCGCAGCGGGTGCATCAGCGGGTGATGTTTGATCTGGAAATGATCAAGTCCATGGGCTACTGCCATGGCATCGAAAACTACTCGCGGCATTTCACCGGGCGGCTTCCGGGCGAGCCTCCGCCGACTTTGCTGGATTACTTTCCGCGCGATTATCTGATGTTCATCGATGAATCGCATCAGACTGTGCCGCAGTTGCACGGCATGTACCACGGCGATCGCTCGCGCAAAGAGACGCTGGTCGAGTACGGATTCCGTCTGCCATCGGCCTTGGACAATCGTCCACTTACTTTCGAAGAGTTCGAGCATCGCATGGGGCAGATGATTTATGTCTCGGCAACGCCGGGCCCGTATGAGCTGACCAAGTCGGCGGGTGTGGTGATCGAACAAATCATTCGGCCCACGGGTCTAGTCGATCCTCCCGTCGAAGTGCGTCCGGTCAAGGGACAGATTGACGATCTGCTGCACGAAATCCGCGAGCGAACCAGCCGCGGCGAGCGCGTGCTCGTGACCACGCTGACCAAGCGCATGGCTGAAGACCTGGCCGAGTATTACAGCGAAGTGGGCGTGAAGTGCCGCTACATGCACTCCGAAATCGAGACCCTGGAGCGGGTGAAGATCTTGCGCGACCTGCGCAAGGGCGAGTTCGACGTGCTGATCGGCATCAACCTGCTGCGCGAAGGGCTCGACCTGCCCGAGGTTTCTCTGGTCGCCATTCTCGACGCCGACAAAGAAGGCTTCCTGCGCTCGAGCGGCGCGCTCATCCAGACCATGGGACGCTGCGCCCGCAATTTAAATGGGCGGGCCATCCTTTACGCCGACCGCATGACCGACTCGATGAAAAAGGCCATGGGCGAAACCGACCGCCGGCGCGCCATCCAGGAAGCCTACAACGAGGCCAACGGGATCACGCCCGAGTCCATCGTGCGCCCGCTGGATATGTCGCTGGCCCGCATCATCGAGGCCGACTACACCGACCTGACCGGCGGCGAGAGCGAGGGCATCCCCGAATTCAAGTCGCAGGAAGAGCTGGATGTCTACATCGGCAAACTAGAAAGCGACATGCGCGAAGCGGCTAAGCGGTTTGAGTTTGAGAAGGCGGCGAAGTTGCGGGATACGATTAAGGAGTTACGGACTAAGGAGTTTTTGTTCGCGTAGCTCAGATGTATTCGCAAGCCGCCGAACCGCTGGCAACCTTAGATGAGGACTTGATACGCGCCTGTGTGAGCGCAGGCGTAAAGCTTGTGGGTGGCTAAGTCTAGGCTGACTTGTTCTTCGGTGGTTTCTTTCTGCTTATCTTCCGTACGCCGCGCTAGCCGCCAGCGGCTTGCGATGGAAGGTATATCCATCGAAGGTTTCCGAGCGGAAGTTCAGGTTTGGGGCGGCTAGCTTTTCGGTTTGACTGAGGAAGAGATAGCCGCCGGGTTCTAGATAAAGATGCAAACGTTCAAGTGCCGATTGGCGCTGGGCGCGGGAGAAGTGCGAGAGCACGTCCATGCAGAAGATGCAGTCGAAGCGGCCGATGTATCCCGGCCGTGCCAGATTCATGCAGTTGAAAGTCACCAGGCTGCGCAACCGCGGCTTCACCAGCAGGTGTGAGGGGCTAGCTATGGGTTGCAGGTTCAGGGAAGAGATTTTTCTTTCCTCCAACTCCACTTCGTTTTGCGCAATCATTGGCGTTGCCGCGGGCGAGCCGATCTTCGAAAAATAATTGCGAATGGTGGCAGGCGGCAGACCGTCGAGTGCCGATTGCGGATACACGCCGCGGTCGGCTGTTTCGATACTGCGCGGCAACAAATCGCTGCCAACAATGTGTATGGAACATCCCGAGTTCAACTTTGGGTGCGGCGCCGCACCCGCTGAACTTTCTAAAATCCCTCCGGTGCGCACGCTTGCTTTGTTGGCAGCGCTTCCATTCACCGGAACGCTGACGTTGGCGGGATTCACCGCATCGCAAACCGCCATGGCAATGGAATAGGCTTCTTCCCCGGTAGCGCAGCCCGCGCTCCAGATGCGGACAGGGCCGGGAATATCAGCGGACTTACGGGCGCAAAGCTGGGGCAAAACCTGGCGTGTTAAAGCGTTCATCGCACCGGGATGACGAAAGAATCCAGAGTTTGCGTTGAGCAGGCCATCCAGCAAAGTGGGCAGAGTGGAAGGATCCTGCTCGGAGGAACGAAGGCGTTCAAACAGCGTGGCCGATGAATCGAGTTGCTGTGCCTCTACGAAATCGGCAACGTGCGCGGCCAGCGCGCTGTTCGGGCAATCGAGCACCACTCCCGTTTGGCGCTCCACCAGCAGGCGCAATTCGGAAAGTTCGTGCTCCAGTATGGTGCTGGTCGCCATTAGTTTATGCATAAAATCTTCCCCGAGCCGCGAGAAACTCGCGCGCCTCTGAATGTCATCGGCACATGGCCAGGGGAGGATGAGCTTGTTATGTCCGCCATCTCACGATGGATTCGTTCCGAATACTTCCTTCCAACCGAACAATTGCGTTTCTAGCCCGCAGCCGCCGCAAAGCTGGACTTGCCTGAATCGTACTCGGCTTGCCGGGCCACAACATTCATTTCTTTTTCCAGTGACGAAAACCGCTGCATTACTTCGTGAATACGTAAAGTCATGTTGCGGATGGTTTCGATCTGTCCGCGCGATTGCGCCGACAGGCTGCCCGGTTCCAGAAGCAGCAAATCGGAATTTCCCAGCAGCGAGGTCAGCGCATTATTCAATCCGTGCCGCATCTCCAGCATGTAACGGCCCAGCGTCGCTTCCCGCTCCAGCGTGTCGCAAGCCCGCTCTGCCGCGCGCGCACGCGCTTCCGCAAGAGCACGCTGTATCGCTTCACCACCCGCCAAAATCAAGGTGTCGAGCCAATTGTCCACACAGCGCAGCACATTGGTGCGGGGCCAGCGCTCGCGCACCAATTCTGCGGTAGATGCATCTTCGCAGAGACAAAACAATGGTTGTGATGTGGAATGCAGAGGCTCGATGATGACCGACAAAAGCTCGCGCCGCAATGGTCCCACAATCGCTACCTCAAAATCTTCCACCGTGCGAGGCCAGAGATCTCCGCTCAGGATGGTGAAAGCAGGCACATGACGCTCCATTTGCCAGCGCGCGGTGATGCCGCGCGAAAAATCCGGGTCGTCGGAGATGATAAGTACCGTTGGGCGTTCCAAACGCAAAATTCCTTTTGCTAAAGTTTTGTTGTTTGCAATTCGAAACTGCTTATTTCTTCCCCGGCTTTGCGTCCTCATCCGGATTCCACTCCGCCGTTCCCGCAGAAATCTCGAACTCTGGGGTTTCACTCCTTTGGGCTGCCGGCTTCGCTACAGGCTTCGCAGCCGATTGCGGCGCAGCCTTTTTCTGCGCCGATGGGCCACCTGCGCTTGCGGCAGCCGCAGCCGCCAGCGGTTTTGCTTTACTTGTTAGAGCAGCCTTCGCTGCTGCTGTTTTCTCCAAAGCTTTTTCACCATCTTCTCCTGCCGCGCCGCGACCCAAAGCGGCTTCCACTGAAGCCCGCAGGTCCACCAACATGCGCAGCGGTTGCCCGGAGGAATATTCCGCCTGGAACATCACCTTCCATGACTGGCAAATCATGCGCAGACGGGCAATCGGCTCCTGCGCGGAAAATTGTGCGCGCCGGCAATCGATCGTGGTCACGCCTTTTTCTTCCAGTTCGGTCAGGCCATCGAGAATGCTGTTGAGATCGGTCAGCATCAGGCGGAAAAACGCCCGCCGCATCAGATATCCGAAGCGGGTAAAGGACACCAGTGCAATCGGCATGTAAAACAACTCGCCCGCTTGCGCTTTGGCTTTGCGTCCCTGTTCCAGAACGCCTCCATGCAGCAATTCGTCCAGCGAGTTGCACTTTCGCGCCGCATCCAGAACCCGGTCCAGCGCATTCAGCCACAGCGGAGTCTTTAAATCTACTTTGCCCAACACCGGTTCCAGCGCTTGCGCCACATAAGCGATGTCGGCTCCGTTGTCGCCAAGTTCGGTGGGCGCGAGCTGGCTGAAATACTGCACCAGTAGGAAATCGATCTTATCGCGGGCGGAATCGGTGTGCGCGGCTTTGCCAAGAAGATGCTGCATCATGGCGACGATACCGTCGCGATCGACCAGCGAGCTGGTCTGCAAAAACTGCCGTAACTGGTGAACCTGGATGCGTGCATCCATATTGTGCAGCCATTGCAGCGCCTGTTCTACGGTGTCACGATCGGGCGAGTCCGGTGAGGTTTCCAGCGCCGTGCATGGCGGAGCATCGATCACGAACTCGCGTGCCAGTTCGACATAAATAGGATAAAGACGCCGCGCACTCGACCACAGCGCGGCATAGTCGGGAGCAGGCGAGGCCGCCTGGGATGATGTTGTCATGATTTCACGATCCAGTTGGGAACCGAGTTGAGGAAGCGCGCCGCTACGACCGTCGCGCCCGGGTGATACTGCACAGCTACCACGGAAGCTTCCGTATCGAGCGATCCATCCGAGTTACGCAGACGCAAAACATCGGCGAATTCGAGGGGCGTGGAGCAGGCAAACAAAACTTCGCGCGCTGTGCCAAATTCAATCACGGTGCTTTCCGCCAATTCCTTTGCTCTCGACATATCTTCATTGATTCGAGCGCTGCGCGTGAATTGAACAGGAATGCGCACCGGCGTGGCTTCGGGAAAAAAGCGCGCCAACTCGGCCACCGTGCTTGCCTGAGCCGTCTTCGCCTTGGCTGTCCCTAAATGCGCCAACTGAAAATCTCCAGATACAAGTAATGATTTCCACCTAGCTCTCATTCCTGAAGAGCTCCGCGGAGATCTTTTATCAACTTCAAAAGTGCGGTTGGGCTCCCCCTCTTCCCGGTTAGGAAGAGCTTTGGGGAGCCGGAACACGCGGTTATGCAGGAAGCAGAAGCACGGACACAGCCATCGCTCCGAACGGAAGGTCTAGCACTCAGGCGCTATATTCTTCAATGGGTTAGATCGACTGCAAGCCTGAAAGCCAGGCTGATCGCAGAGCTTAAATCTCACAGTGAGACGGGCCGTCTCAAATCTTAATGTTAGGGCAAAAACGGTCGACATACCATACATCGCGACCCTATCGATGGAATATTTCTCCGGATAGGACATCGGTGATATTACGCCGCGCACTTGTGCGCTAGCGCAGTGCATTTGCATAAGGACCCACCGTGAGTCATGAGTCAGGTTCATGCGCAAGCCTTGCCGATATTCTTCAGGCGGAATGTAAATTCGGGAGCACCAAACTTAATAGTTAATTTCTTGACTCTCATTCATGCGCATGACT
>JBEKWP010000122.1:0-11013 GCA_049512915.1 Candidatus Sulfotelmatobacter sp. | reverse complement strand
GGTGACTCCTGCCAGAAAACTTTGGGCTGATCCCTCAAGTGTTCCCGCGCCCCGCCGATGAAGCCAGAGGCGAAGTAACCACCCGCGCTTCGTCTCGGAGGCTCAACAACAATGTTCCGCCTGTCATCCGTGTCACCGCTGCGTCGCATCTTCGCATTTCTTACCTTGGCAATTTTCATGTCGCTCGACCTGCCCGCTACAGTCTTCGCAAAGGAGCCGCTGCCCGCGCCCGTTTCCCCGAATCTTCCTCTCACCCAGCCTCCGTTCGTCCAGGTCAGAGACCGCATCGCCTCCTTCATTGACGACGATCAGCGAGTCACGCTGCACAGTAACGTGCATCCCCTGGCCCAGGCCCGATTCGACGCCGGCGCAGTCGCACCCGACTTCCCCATGGAGCACATGCTTCTCACCCTGCTGCCAGACTCGACGCAGCAGGACAGTCTGGATCAACTGGTGGATGCGCAGCACAACCCCGCCTCGCCTTACTACCATCAGTGGCTCACGCCCGAGCAGTACGCCGAACGCTTCGGCGTCTCCGATTCCGATGCGGCCCAGATCGTAGCCTGGCTGCAAAGTCATGGCATGGAAGTCGAAGAACTCACCGCCGGCCGCCGCTCCATCATTTTCACCGGCACCGCCACCCAGGTGCAGGCAACGTTCCATACTCCGATTCACATATTTAAGATTGGCGATGAAGTCCATCACGCCAACGTGAACGATCCTGAAATTCCCGCGGCTCTGGCTCAGATCGTGGGAGGCGTGGTTTCGCTGCACGATTTTCACAGCGAACCAATGCACGGCCCGGTCCGCAAGCCATCCCCTGACTTCAGCAGCGGCGGCGCATACTATCTGGCCCCGGCAGACTTCGCCACCATCTACGACCTCGATCCGCTGTACCAATCGTCCGTCAACGGCAACGGCCAGTCCGTAGCCATCGTCGCCCGTTCCAACATCAACATTGCGGACGCGCGCCAGTTCAGAACATTCTTCGGCCTGCCCGCCAACGACCCGCAGATCATCGTCAACGGAACCGACCCCGGCATCTGGAGTACAAATGAAGAAACCGAAGCCGATCTCGACGTGGAGTGGTCCGGCGCCGTGGCCAGGAGCGCTACCATCAAGTTCGTCGTGTCGAAGTCTACGAATGCAAGCGATGGCGTGGACCTGTCGGCGCAATACATCGTCAACCACAACCTCGCGCCCGTGATGAGCACCAGCTTCGGCCTGTGCGAGGCGTCGCTCGGGTCTTCCGGCAATAGCTTTCTCAACAGCCTGTGGCAGCAGGCAGCAGCGCAGGGCATCACGGTATTCGTTTCCTCGGGAGACAGCGGTGCTGCCGGCTGCGATTCCGCGTCGGCCTTGAAGGCCACACACGGACGCGCCGTCAACGGTCTCTGCTCCACCCCCTACAGCGTTTGCGTCGGAGGCACAGAGTTCAACGACCTGTCGAACCCCACGCTCTACTGGTCGCCCTCGAACTCGCCGGGAACACAGGCATCAGCGCTCGGCTACATTCCGGAAGTAGTCTGGAACGCAAGCGCTCCCGACTATGGACTGTGGGCGAGCGGCGGCGGAGCAAGCATCGAGTATGCCAAGCCCTCCTGGCAAGCCGGCACCGGCGTTCCCGCGGATGGCAAGCGCGACGTCCCGGATGTTGCGCTCAGTTCCGCGGGGCACGACGGCTACCTCATCTACCAGAGCGGTGAACTTTATGTGGTCGGTGGCACCTCGGCGGCTTCGCCGTCATTTGCCGGCGTGATGGCGCTGGTGGTCGAGAACACCGCAGCGCGGCAGGGCAACGCCAACGTTGCGTTTTATGCTCTGGCCAGCAAGCAGCGAGAAGGTGGAGCATCCGTTTTTCACGCCATCACGATTGGCAACAACAGCGTGCCCGGACAGGCTGGCTTCAACGCCACCGCGGGATACGATCAGGCCACCGGACTCGGCTCGATCGATGGGTCGGTCCTAGTCGATCACTGGACCAGCGCGACAACTCCGCCCTCATTTCACGCGGCTGTTTCGGCGAATTCGGTTTCGGTCATTGATGGGTCGAACAAGAGCGTCACTCTGAATGTCACGGTCAGCGGAGGCTTCAACGCGGCGGTGGCCTTCGCGATAACCGGATTGCCCAGCGGAGTCTCTGGCACCTTCGCACCTGCCAAGCTGTCCGCCCCTGGATCTGGCAGCAGCGTGCTCAAGCTGGCAGCGACCAGCACAGCCAAGGCGGGCACGTATTCGGCCACGGCGTCCGCGACCAGCGGCACAACGAGGCAGCAGATGCCGCTTGCGGTAAGCGTTGTGCGCCAGGTTGCGCGCTAGGTCGTTCGCTAGCCACCTTGTCGGGAGGCCCTCAATACTCATGTGATACAATAGTATTGCGTCACGGTAGTATCAACGAATATTATCGTTCGGACATGATCGCGAGTTTCCGGGACAAGGAAACGGAACGGCTATGGCAATCGGGCAAGAGCCGCCGGCTTCCGGCTGATCTGCAACGAAGGGCGTTCAAGAAACTTGCGATTTTGAATGCCGCGATGGCGCTGGACAACTTGAAGGTGCCTCCTGGAAATCAATTGGAGGCACTTCGAGGGAGCCGAGCCGGACAGCACAGCATCCGGGTTAACGATCAATATCGGGTGTGTTTCGTGCGGCGGGGCGGGAATGCCTTTGAAGTAGAGATCACGGACTACCACTGATTATTGGAGCAGCGATGGCGAAGGCAAGAAAAATCTTTGCGGTGCATCCCGGCGAGATTCTCCAGACGGAATTTATGGAGCCGATGGGGGTGACCGCGTATGCGCTGGCGAAAGCGCTGGAGTTTCCCGGCATCTATGAAGTCGTGCGGGGAGACCGGGCCATCAGCGCCGAGACTGCCATTCGCCTGGGAAAATATTTCGGGCTCCCAGCGCAGTTCTGGCTGATCCTTCAGAATGACTATGACCTGAGAATTGCCGAAGGCAGCGGAATCGGCAAACGAATTAAGCCCGGCAACGCTGGCTATCGTGTGCAGCTCACCGGTGCGCGCTAGGATGGTTCCGCTCCATCTGGCGGCGCACTTCCTCGTGCGAGATGGACTTGCCTTGATCCAGGGATGCGAGGCCCTTCCCAACCTCTTGCTGGAACCATTCGTCGTGGTCCAGGTGACTGGCGACCAGTTCTTGCACGATCTGGTCCGCGCCCTTGCCGGTTTGGGAAGCGATTCGGTTCAGCTTGGCTTCGAAGTCCGGTGCAAACGACTCCATGAGATTATTGTAGCCCCTGGACGGCGAGGTCTTAACTGGCTTTTTGGGACGCTCCCAAACCGGCATAGTGGTGCGGTTTGGATCTTAGGTGGAACGAGAGTGGATGGTCAATCCAAGACAGTAAATCTACAGGGCATCCCCTATGGTAATGACAAACAGGGCTGTTTAGAGGTATAAAGTCAGGTCTGAGGAATGGAAGCCTTTACAACAATCGGCAGAGACCCGATATTGAAGCGTATTCGCGCGTCGATTCGTCATGCGGTCGGGTCGTGGCTGGAAATCACGCAGGCCCCGGCGAAGATCAGAGAATTTGAATATGTGGATCAGTCCACAAATGAGACTGTTTATCTCTCAACGGGAGCACGATATTCCGTGCTCCACGTTGGAGATCGACGGTACTTTTTTGAACGGACGACGGGCAGGTTTGACGGAACCTGTACGTCACTTGTGGTGCGTGTTAGCGACGGGCCGGAATTCAGCGATTAGCTGTCTTTCCCGCCCCGCTCTCGCTGCCAAGTTGTCAATGCGTTCTACAAAGAAGTGGGTGATGCCGGTGGTCGGCGGATCGTTTAGGTGGGACTGAAGACGTTCCCGCAGATTGCCGGATAGGCCCACATACAGAATCGTGAACAAGCTCGGTACGTATGATGTCCGTACTGCAAGCCCATACACTCCTCCGACTTCGTTGACCAGTTCGATTCCCTGTTCGTTGAAGTTGTAAAAGGTGGTTGTTAGTGGCAAGGTTTCCCTCCTCCCTTCTAGGCTGTTAATGCCCGCTGCATATCAAGCAGGGCGATTAGCTCTTCAAAAGACCAAACGTAATCTGCGATCTCCGCTTCCATCGCAGGCGTCACGCTGAGCGTCTGATGAATCCTGATGCTGATGGAATTACCTTCGACTAGGGGCGCCCCAGCCACACACTGCTTATTCATTGGCAGCCTGGTTATGTTTTATATGCTAATATATTGCGCTTATATTGTCAATGAACAACGGAGAATGATGGGAAAGTTTTTGCTTGACAAGTGGAAATTTGGTGCTAATATTCGTGTTAGGTGTTGCCAGTCACTTACTGCTTAGATTGCTAATCTAAGCAGTAAGTGACTGGCAACACATCCCCCTAATTCATACCCTAATACGACAGCAACCCTAACCGTCAGGAAGGAGGCCGAATGGTGAATTGCGCAATGCCGAACATCGATCCGAGCGTTAAATACGTCGGAGTTAGCAAGCTCCGCAATCTCAACGCAACCAACCTAAAGGAGCAGACTGACGAAACTTTGGTAATTCAGGAAAACGACACTCCCTTGGCAGTTCTCTTTAGCTACAAGAGATTTCTTGAGATCAAGGCTGAATTTGCTGCGGTGGCAAATATGATGGAACTGCTGAACAATGAAGCTGAGAAGAACGGACTGACCGCCGCGTTCGAGGACCTACGTGCTGGCCGGGTTAGGTCCCTGGCAGAGATCGAAGCCGACTTGGAGAAGAAGTAAATCTCATGGCGGCGAAAGCGAAAGGACGCAAGGCGCGCAAGCCCGCTGAGGCAAGCGCGCCTTCTTCTTTGCCCTATGAAGTTGACATGACCGCTACTGCTGAAGCGGTCTACGCCGACCTACATCGCAAGGCCAAACAAGCAGAAACTCAAGGGAACTACTCCAGCACTCATATAACTACCTTTGAGATGATTAGGGACGCCGTGAAGCGGATCATTCCCAACGATCCGATCAACAATACGCATGCGTTGAGGGGCGACTTGTCGAACCTTTTTCGCCTACGCAAAGGGCGGTTGAGGATTTGCTGGATTGCGTCATCCAAGATAAGGCGAGTCTGCATTCTCTTTATCTCAGAATCGCTACGCAAAGACGGTGACGCTAACGACCCTTACGTCATCTTCCAGAACATGATTGATTCCGGTACGTTTGACTCGCTCTTCGCCGATTTTGGCGTCAGGATGGCGCGATTGCGCAATCCGGCTATGGCTCGTAGCGCCAGTACCAAGCCACACTGATGCATGCGGATCTATTTGCCTTCCGTCGGTTTCCTCACGTTACGAGCAGCGGCTTGGTTTACGTCCTCGCGGCATTCGTGTTGCCGGAATTTCGCAAGAACCTCACCATAGGTCTAGCCTGTGATCTTCTGTCCGCAATCTTTGCATTCTGCCGGGCCAGTGCGAGGGACTAGCAGGAGCTTCCTTCTTGTCTGTTTCGTCATCCGACTGTTTGCCACAGGCCGGAGTCGATTGCCATCCCTGTGGGTTCAAACTGCACTGCTACCAAATCCCACCCCTGTGGTTGACGCATCTCGTTTGACGCGCTTATCATTTTTGTTTGGCCCGAACCCGGCGCACGGCTTTGGGGAGCCGGCGCAGAATTATAGAAGTGAACTTATGGATAAGAAGAAGTTGGAAGCATTCAAGAAGCGGCTGGAGACGCGGCAGCAGGATCTGCGCCGCACGGTGTCGCGCACGCAGGCCGACGGCCGCTCTGCCGATGAAGATACGGCGCAGGATATTGCCGACCGCGCCGCCAGTTCGTACACCAAAGAATTTCTGTTCAGCCAGAGCAACAACGAGCGGCAACTGCTGCAGATGGTGGAGAGAGCGCTGGCGCGGATTCGCGAAGGCAGCTTTGGCGAGTGCATCCACTGCGGCAAAGAGATCAACGCCAAGCGGCTTGAAGCGGTGCCGTGGACGCGGCATTGCATTGAGTGCCAGGAGAAGCTGGAGCAGGGTTTGCTCGAGGAGGCTCCGCGGTAGGGGACAGTGGTGACGCCAATCGAACAAAGGAAGCGAGCCAAACGCGCGATTGTTGTGTCGCAAAAAACGCGACACGTCGCGCGGCTCTCCCAGATCCTTCACTGCGCAAAGAACGCTTGTTCAGGATGACAATCGAGATGCGGCTTTGACGGTGCCGTTTTCCGGCTGATAAACTAATAGTTCGTCCCACCTTAGACACAGAGTCATTACAGAGACTCGGGAAATCGACTTCATCGACTGAGATTGGAAGGTCGTCTTTGCGCGCAGAAACCCGCCACCAACTTAAACAGGATGCGTTCAGCCGAGCCACCATTGGAGCCGCCGAAAAGACGGCTCACTGGAGCGTAGAACACAGGAACACGCTTGCGGCCGCCGTGGTCGCCCTTGTGGTGATTGCCGGCGCGGTGGCGGGCGGCTGGTATTACCTGAGCGCGCAGGATGAGAAGGCGAGCTTCGATTTATCGCAGGCAGTGCGAACGCTCGATACGCCGCTGCGTCCTGCCGGTACGCCCGAGCAGCCGGAGTTTCCCAGCTTCGCCTCGGCGAAAGAGCGCTCGGATACGGCCAGAAAACAATTGCAGACGATCGTAGACAAATATCCGCACACGCGCACTGCAGATATGGCGCGTTATTTGCTGGGAGTGACGGCTGCGAGCGCGGGCGACAATGCCGCCGCGGAAAGCAACCTCAAGGCGGTGATTTCGAGCGGCAGCAAAGAGCTGGCATCAGTGGCGAAGCTCGCGCTGGCCGGGCTCTACGGAAACACCAACCGCACCAAGGATGCCGCGGCCCTGTATCAGGAACTGATTAACCAGCCCACGATTTCAGTGAGCAAAGTGACGGCGCAGTTTCAACTGGCCGAACTTTACCAGGCCAGCAACCAGCCGCTCGACGCCAAACGCCTCTACGAGCAGATCAAGAAGGACAATCCCAGTCAGGAAGCGGTAGAGATCGCGACTCAGAAACTGACGGAACTGAAGTAGGGCGCAGTTGCGATCCGCGGTTTCAGCCTGAAGTCTCGTTCCGCTCTCGTTATATCGACCATCAATGATGACCGCCATTGGCGGCATCCGTTCCCGTTCCCACAAAAATCGAGGAGAGCAGTGGTGAAGACGCCTTCGGCTTCGCTCAGGGCGGGCTTTCGACTGCGACCGCACTTCGCTTTTGCGAAGTGCAGCCTCCGCTCAGGATGACAGATCGCGGTAATGGATCCTCACCCACTGCCCAGATCACCGGACAGCAGGCGGATTCGGGGCAGAGCCCGGGGGACGTGGCGCGAAAGCTCGGCAAGGCTGGGCGGTAGGCTAAGAATTCGAAGCTGAGCGGCAGGGGCAAGGAAATCTAGTGAGGTGGAGCCGCCTGATCGCGCAAAAGAGTTTGTTCAACGGCAAGCTGGCGGCAGGTGGAGCGAATAACGTCCTTGGCGGCGTCAGACCCAATGAACTGGAAACCATAGCGAAAAGCGTCTCTTTGGCGAACCATCGCAGGAATATTTACTCGGCCGATCGGAACCATGAAGCCCAGCTCCACGATCTGGGACAAGGGGACCCCAATTTTCAGGATAGCTGAGATGCCGGACTCGCTGATATCCACAGTACGTCCCTCCAGCACACCGTGGGTGCGGGTGCGGACGCTGATCTCCACTTCAAGTTTGAAGCGTGGTTCCTGACGCGCGGCGCTAAAGGCAGGTGCGGGGCCGGTTGCCGGTTGATCCTCAGCTTTCAATTTTAGCTTCTCCACCGAGTGTCGCCGCGCCCTGCGCGTCTTAGAGGGTCTCTACCTCTGATCGGCACGAAGACTGGAAACTTTAGTCGCTGGCGCGAGCACCATTCCACTTTTCCTGCGGGTTGAGTAGGATGATTGTCCGGGCTTTGATTCCTCCCTGGGAGAGATATGGCCGAATTCACATTGCGGGTTAACGGTAACGAGAAACAAGTAAGCGTCTCGCCGGAGACGCCGTTGCTCTGGGTGCTGCGAGACACACTGGAACTCACCGGAACGAAATACGGGTGTGGCGCCGGGCTCTGCGGGGCCTGCACGGTGCACGTGGAGGGGTCGGCGATTCGCTCCTGTTCCACGCCAGTCTCACAGGTTGCCGGGAAGAGTGTTACGACCATTGAGGGGCTGGGAGCAAATGGACTGCACGTGTTGCAGCAGGCATGGATTGCGGAAGAAGTTCCGCAATGCGGCTACTGCCAGACGGGGCAGATCATGAATGCGGCGGCGCTGCTGGCGAAGACACCGAATCCGAGCGATGAACAGATCACGCAGGCGATGAACGGCAATCTGTGCCGCTGCGGGACGTATGAACGGATTCGCAAGGCGATTCATCGGGCTGCGGGTGCAGGTGCTGCGAGTGCGGGAGGTGCGCGATGAGTCCGCTAAGTCGGCGCGAATTCGTTGCGGCGGGAGTGGCCGCGGGAGCGGGGCTGGTGGTGGGCTTCTACTTGCCGCATGCAGGGCGCAGGGGCAAAGAGGTTTTTTCGCCAAACGCCTACCTGCGGATTACGCCGGACAACAAGGTCACGATTGTATGCGCGCGCTCGGAGATGGGGCAGGGCGTGCGCACAGCGCTGCCCATGATTCTCGCGGAGGAACTGGAAGCCGACTGGAAGCAGATCGAGATCGAGCAAGCGGGAGCCAGCACGCTCTACGGAGATCAGGGCACGGGCGGGAGCGCAAGCATAAAGACGACGTGGGATCCGATGAGGAAAGCTGGAGCGGCAGCGCGCGAGATGCTGATTTCAGCGGCCGCGCTGACGTGGGGCGTACCGCGGTCGAGTTGCGCGGCGGAGAACGGTGGTGTTGCGCATGGGGCGTCGAAGCGGCGGCTGAGTTACGGAGAACTCGTGGAGAAGGCGGCGACGCTGCCGGTTCCTACGGATGTGCCGCTGAAGCAGAACAAGGATTACAAGATCGTTGGGCACCGGCTGGCGCGCGTGGACACGCCGTCGAAGGTAAGGGGAGACGCTGTATTTGGTATTGACTTCCGCGTGCCGGGGATGAAGTACGCGGTGTTGTCGCGGAGTCCAACGATCGGCGGAAAGGCGTTGAGCTTTGACGATAAGGACTCGAGAAAGATTGCCGGCGTGAGTTACGTGGGCAAGATCAGCGACACGGCTGTGGCGGTGGTGGCCGATAGCGTCTGGGGCGCGATGGAAGGACGCCGGGTGCTGAACGTGAGTTGGGACGCTGGTCCGAACAAAGATTTGAATACTGCGGGGGTGATGGAAGCGCTCAAGCAGGCGTCCGGGAAGAAAGGCGCGAGTTTGTACTCTGCGGGTGACGTTGCGAAAGTGACGGGTCGGCGGATCTCCGCCGAATATCATTTGCCGTTCATGGCGCATGCGCCGATGGAGCCGGGGAACTGCACCGCAAGTTTTCAAGGAACCTCGTGCGAGTTGTGGGCTCCGACGCAGGTGCCGCAGGATTGCCGCGATCAGGTTGCGAAGGCGCTGGGCCTGGATCCGGACCAGGTGAAGGTGAACGTTACGTTGATGGGCGGAGGCTTTGGCCGTCGGCTCGAGTTCGACTACGCCGTGGAGGCGGCGCTGGTGTCGAAGGCGCTGGTTGACTCCAAGATCGTTGAAGCAAAGACGGGCGGCCCGGTGAAAGTGATTTGGACTCGGGAAGATGACATGAGGTTCTCGACGTACCGTCCGGCGAGCCTGCATCAGTTGAGCGCAGTGCTCGATGGAGCGGGATGGCCGGTGGCGTTTACGCACCGCATCGTTGCGCCGTCGATCAGCGGGCAGAAGGGGCAGCCTGGACCGAACGGCGTTGATCCTGATCTGCCGGATGAAGCGGCCTTCATCTATGCGCTGCCGAATGTTTCGCTGGAGTATGTGCCGGCCGAGACGCCTGTGCCGCTGGGCTGGATGCGATCGGTTTATGCGTTGCAGGCAGCGTTCGCGAGCGAAGGCTTCATCGACGAACTGGCTGTTGCGGCGGGGAAAGATCCGCTGGAGTACCGGCTGCACATGCTGGGGAAAGATCAGAACATCCAGTACTTCGACACGGCGTGGCGCACGGCGCGAATGCGCGGCGCTTTGCAACTCGCTGCCGACAAGGCAGGATGGAAGAACCCGTTGCCGCCGGGGCGCTTTCGCGGGATCGCGTGTTTCGGATGCTTTTCTTCTTACGCGGCTGAGGTGGTGGAGATCAGCATGGAGAACGACGTGCCGCGAGTGCACCGTGCGGTGGCCGTGGTGGATTGCGGGCAGGTGGTCAATCCCAGCATTCTGGAGCAGCAGATTCAGGGCGGGATCGTTTTTGGCCTGGCAAATGCGCTGCGCGCGAAAATCACCATCGAGAAAGGGCGGGTGGTGCAGGGAAATTTCGATGATTACGCTCCCCTGCGCATGGAAGAGATCCCGGGGGTCGAGGTGTATGCCGTGCCCAGCACGGAGGCGCCGACGGGGATTGGAGAACCCTCCGTGCCGCCGCTGGCGCCGGCGCTGTGCAGCGCAATTTATGCGGCGACGAAGAAGAGAATTCGGACACTGCCGATTCTGAGCTAGGGACAGCATGCCATGCCTGCGAATTATGCGCTGCGCCGTACTGCTGGCTTTTCTGGGCTGCCTGAGTCTCGCGCGGGCGCAGACCACCGCACCCGGCTCTTCGATCCCGCCAGTATCTTCATCTGCCGTGACTTCATCTGCCATCTCTGCATCGCGGTTGGCGCATCTGCGGCGCGGCATCAACACCAGCGGATGGTTTGCGCAGGTTTATGACAAGCGTGGTTACACCAGGGAACATTTTCAGAGCTGGACGACGGCGGAAGACATCGCATTGATCAAATCGATGGGTTTCGATCACGTGCGGTTGAGTGTTGATCCGCAACCGATGATGGCGAACCACCGGCCTGAGGAGATTCCGGCGGAGTATCTGGGATATCTGGACGCGGCGGTCAAGATGATTCTGGATCGGGGGCTGGCGGTGGTGATTGATCTGCATCCGGACAGCGAATTCAAAGCGCGGCTGGCAAAGGATGACAGCTTTGTGCAGCAGTTCGCCGAC
>JBEKWP010000121.1:0-11029 GCA_049512915.1 Candidatus Sulfotelmatobacter sp. | reverse complement strand
GGAGAGGGATCCGGCGTGCGGCGTCCCTGCTTTACCCACCGGAGTGCTGTTCGTTCGTCACAGACTTGAAGGGCCGTTGCACGGTACAAGAGTTCGCGGCGACGGTTTAGCTCCGCGCGAGATCCCTCGCCCCGCTGGTGAAAACGCGGGGCTTCGGGATGACGCCGTCGAGTAGAAATCGGCGCGGAGGCGGTCAGACCCGCTCAGCCCCGACCGCTGCAAATGCTGCTTTCTTCTTTGGCGTGGATGTGATCACCACTACACTCACCAGCACCAGCAAGGTTCCCAGGATTGTCCGCGCGCCTAGCGGTTCCCCGGCCAGGAAATATCCGAGGACGACAGCGATGACCGGATTCACATACGCGTAGGTGCCGACTTTGGTGGGAGACTCGTGGTGAATTAGCCAGACATAGGCAGTGAAGGCAATGATTGAGCCGGCGACGATCAGGTAAACCAATGCGAGCCACGCGCTGGAAGAAACGGCTCGCCAGTGGAAGCCGTTGAACTCTCCAAAAATAGCGGCTGCCAGCAGGAGCAGGATTCCGCCGACTAGCATTTGGACTCCAGAACTCATGAACTTGGATTGGGGCAAACTCAGCTTGCGGGAGAGAACCGAGGCGAGCGACCAGCTGATCGCGCCTACGACCAAGGCAAGCGCGCCCGACCTTTCGATGGGAGCGTCGCCAAAGCCTACGGAACGGCTGACCAGGACCGCTACTCCGGCTAGTCCTACCAGGAGGGCGCATGCCAGGCGGAGGGTTAGGCGCTGGGTGCGCAGGATAACAATTTCGGCTAGCGCGGTGAAGACTGGGATGGTTGCCAGCATCACGGCGGTGATGCCGGAGGGGACGCGCTGCTCCGCCCAGAAGACTAATCCGTAATCGAGCAGAAAAATTAGTGCTGCCAGTAAGGTTACTGATAGCCATTCGCGGCGGGAGGGTGAGGCGGTTCCGGTGGCGCGGACCCAGGCGTACAGCACGATGCCTGCAGCGAAAAAACGTATTCCTGCTAGCAGGAGCGGCGGCACCTCGTGCACGCCGATGCGGATTGCCAGGAAGGTTGATCCCCAGACGAAGTAGATTATGGCGAAAGCCAGCAGGGTCTTCCAGCGCGGTGGACGGGGAGTGGCTTGCATTGGGAGTGTCGTGAGAATTCTAGAGTGTCTCGATTCCCAAGAGTAATAGCAGGCGCTCGTGTATCGCGTGGATGACGTCAATTGGCGCGGTTTCGACATATCTGGCGCCGCGCGTATACCAGTCGAGGTTCTTTATCGCATCGGCGAGAACCACCCCCTTGGTTTTCATGCCGGCCGGAAGCCGCACTTCAAAGGGATAGCCCTTGCTATGGTTTGTAACAGGCACGGCGACGGCAAGTCGCGTTTTGCCGTTGTATGCGGCGGGGGACAGCACGATCGCCGGACGCCAACCGCCCTGCTCGTGCCCCCCACTGGGGTCGAAGTCAATCTTGATGACATGTCCCCGGTCAGGTGTGTAGCGCCCCGCTACCATAGTTCATTGCCGACGGGTTCGCCCCAGTCAGTTTCCTGGTGGCGGTTCTCCGGCGTGATAGCCGCAACCAGAGACTCCAGAGTCAGCTTCGGACTGACAGGCCGAACGGTGAGCCGCCCGTCTTCGACCATCATTTCCACCTCGTCTCCTTCACTTAGCTGCAGGGCATCGAGGATGGGCCGGGGGATTCGCAGGGCCTGACTATTGCCCCAGCCGACAACCTGCGTTTTGGTTGACGCCGGCAGCGATCTCTCCTCAACCATCCCGAGTCCTTTCAAGGCTCTTAGGTGGAATCGGATGCTTCCCTTTACACCGCCGTTTTCCTTCGCCCAGTCATTAAGAAGGGCGCTGTACCTACCGTCCCTGTCGACGATTGGCGCGAGCGCTTCGAGTGTAACCGGAGTAGCGCAACTTGAGAGTGCATCAACCACCAAGGCTTTCTGTCCTCTGAAGTTCGCGCCTCCCAGCTTCGGCGTTTTCATGTACGTTTTCTTCATGGCCCGAAATATCCTCGCGAACGATATAGTGTCTGTCGTGATTATACGTGTATGTATATCCATGTCAAGATATACTTAGGATTCGGATCGGACGCCGTCTTCCTGTTCAAGGAAATCAGCGGGGCTCTGGAAATGATGGAAAGTCTACTTCTTCAGCAGGCTGGTGTGGCTGGCTACGCACTGCCAGCGGCCATCGCTGTAGACCCAGGTATCGGTGAAGCGGCCGAAGTGCTCGTAAGGCTTACTCTGGTAGGTTCCTTTGGTGTGGTAAATGCCGACCACTACGGCTGCATCGGCGTACATGCTGACTTTGACGTCTTGAATGGTGAGGCTGGTTGGTTTGAACTGGGGATCTTTGATGTCGGCGAGGAACTTGGGTTTGTCGCTGACCTCGCCATCGTACTCGGTGTTAATGAATTGGCTGCCGATCATGGCATCGAGAACACGGGCGTCGCGATTTACCTGGGCTTCATTCCACAGGTGTTCCATGATCAGGAGCTTGGTTTCTTGTGAGTTGTCTTTGGACTTCTGGGCAGCGGCCTGGCTCGAGACGGCGAGGGCGAGCAGAAGACAGCAGCATGTGGCACGAAGCATGGTGTTGCTCGTCCGCCACATCCCCACGTGGGGCGGACGCTCGGGAAAACATAACAGTGGGTGCTTGGTCCCGCTATTCAAATGCGCTGGGGAGAGTTACTAATGTACCTCGGGGCTGAAGCCCTTTTGATTTGTGGAGGACTGATCGCAGCGCTGAAGCGCTGCGCCACCCAAAAGCAGGAGCTGTTCCACGGGCCGCCCCGTTCCGCAGAACCTGTTAAGAGGTAAGCCGGCGGGACCCTTCGGCTTCGCTCAGGGCAGGCTGCCGGCGCTACTCTTGCGGTGCGTGCTGTTTTAGAAGGCCCAGCGTAGCAGGGCGGCGCCTACGGTGAATCCTGCGCCTACTGAGGCCATCAGGACCAGACTTCCCTTCTTCAGTTTGCCCTGTTCTACGGCGGTATTCATCGCTAGCGGAATCGTCCCTGCTGTGGTGTTGCCGAAGCATTGGATGTTGACGATTACGCTTTCCGGGCGCAGGCCCAGGCGCTCGGCGGTGGCGTTGATGATGCGCAGGTTGGCCTGGTGTGGGATGAAGGCGTCGATATCTGAACCTTTGAGGCCGTTGCGTTCGAGCAGTTTCAGGCAGGCTTCCGTTTGTTTGCGCACGGCGAACTTGAAGACCTGCTGGCCGTCCTGGTGAACGTAGTGCATTTTCTTGTCGACGGTTTCGCGGGTTGCGGGATTGAGGCTGCCGCCGCCGGGCATTTGCAGAAAGCATCCTCCGGAGCCGTCGACTTCATGGATGAAATCGATCAAGCCGACGGAATCGTCTTCGGCGGGTTCGAGAAGTACGGCGCCGGCTCCGTCGCCGAAGATGACGCAGGTTGCGCGATCCGCGTAGTCGATGATTGAGGACATCACATCAGCGCCGATCACGAGGACTCGTTTGTGCGTGCCGGTGGCGATGAATTGAGCGCCTGTCTGGACTGCATAAACAAAAGCGGAGCAGGCGGCGGAAAGATCGAATCCCCAAACCCCTTCGGCGCCTAGTTTGTGCTGGACGAGGCAGGCTGTCGAGGGGAAGAACATATCGGGCGTGACCGTGCCGACGATGATGGCATCGAGGTCGCTCGCTACGAGGCCGCGCTGGGCGAGCGCCTTCTTGGCTGCTTCTACTGCGAGATCGCTGGTGGCCACACCTTTTTCGACAATGTGGCGTTCGTGGATGCCGACGCGGGCCAGGATCCAGTCGTTGGTGGTGTCGACCATCTTCTCGAGGTCGGCGTTGGTGAGCAGCTTGGGCGGCACGTAGGTGCCGAGGGCGCTGATCTTTACTCTTACTCCCGCGCGGATCGGATTGGTCAATTAGAGCTCCTGAGTATGAGACTCAGTATTTTGCAGGATTGGAGCAAGAATGTCTAACGAAGGTGAGAAACGGATGGCCGAGGCGGCATTCTGAGGCGGAAGTTTCTTTGCGAGTAAACATCTGTGGTGGAAAATCCCTTTGAGCCGAGTACGCTGCCGAGATGCAAGGGATCCTTCGACTCCGACTTGCGCTCCGCTCCGCGGAACGCAAGTCTCCGCTCAGGATGACAATTTATTTGGAATAAGCCAGGCACCGGAGGCCCACTGCACACGCAAGAGCCCGTTACCGTTGCTTCCTTCCGGACCTGGCGGGGTTGGCGAGAGTACGTCGCGTGAGACCGATGCCTGACCTGCATCATTCTAACAAAGATGAGCGTCGACACCCGCAGGGAGCGCATGGCGGAGCTGGCCGCGCAAAGGGGCGGTGACTTTCGGTGCAAGAAAGAGGCACGAAGGCCTTCCCTTCTGGATGGAACTTGTCGAACAATAGAGGAAGGCCTACCTTCACGACCTTCAATGCCGCAGACCGCCCGACAACTCGAGTTGAGTCCGCTCTCCCAGGCAATTAACCGATACTTCGAATTCTCCGTCTATTTGCTTGTGCTGGTGGGGTTTGGGACATTGGCGAGCACCGGGGGCGTGGATCTGCCGACTGTGTTGCTGGCGGGAGCGGCGCTGGCTTTGCGTGGCTACATTTTGGCGACGCGGCGGTCCGTCGTGATTTCGGAGCACTGGACTACGCCGCTGACCATCGGTTATTTCGTCTTCTACGGAGCCGATTACCTGCTCCTGTCTCGCAGCTTTCTTTCGGCGACGGTACACCTGGTGCTGTTCGCGGTGGTAGTGCGCACATTCTCGCTGCGGCGTGATCGCGACTACACGACGCTGGCGATCCTCGCCTTTCTGATGGTATTGGCATCCGCGGTGCTGACCGTGGATAGCGTTTTTATGTTTTTCTTTGCGGTATTCATGCTGATGGCGGTGGCTACGTTCATCCTGATGGAGATGCGGCGCTCCGGGCAGGCGGCGCGTTTCCAGGCGCGACACTCGAACGATACGCAGGAGCACCGGCATCTGGCCTTCTCGCTGGCGCGAGTCACGCCGGGCCTGGTGGTGATGATCCTGATCGGTGCAGCGGCGATGTTCTTTCTGTTGCCCCGGATGTCGGCGGGTTACCTGGGCGGCTACTCGTTCGGCACGGATTTTTCGACCGGCTTCAGCGATCGGGTGCAACTGGGCCGGATCGGGCAGATTCAGCAATCGGACGCGGTGGTGATGCACATCCAGATTGACGGGGATCGAGACGGCCGGCACGAGCTGGCCTGGCGCGGGGTTGCGCTGGCGAATTTCGACGGCAAGAGCTGGTCCAACTCGCCTCAGCAGTATGCGCTGTATCGGGAAGCGGATGGGGGCTTCCGCATTCCGCCGGTCGGGCAAGGAGTTGCGCGAGCTTTGACGCTGCCCAATAACCTGATCCATTACCGCGTACTGATGGAACCAATCGGCACGAATATTTTCTTTCTGGCCCCATGGGCGCGCCGAGTGGAGGGAGCCTATCGCACGTTGCAGATCGATAGCGGCGGAGCCGTCTCCGATGTGGACAGCCAACGGTCGGTGAGCCTTTACGAAGCGGACTCAGATATCTCGACGCCTGCTCCCGCGCAACTTCGAGCAGCCGGAAACAATCTTCCGCAATTTGCCCCGGCCTATCTGCGACTACGAAATCTCGATCCGCGCGTTCCGCGCCTGGCGGCGCAGATCGCGGGCTCAGCGTCCAATAACTACGACAAAGCGATTGCGGTGGAAAGGTACTTGCAGTCGCATTACGCATACACTCTGCAGTTGCCGCGTTCACCGGTTGCTGATCCGCTGGCTAACTTTCTTTTCGAGCGCAAGCAGGGGCACTGCGAATACTTCGCTTCCTCGATGGCTGTGATGCTGCGGACGCTGGGCATTCCATCGCGCGTGGTGAACGGATTCCGCAGCGATGAATTCAACGATGTAACCGGCTACTACGTGGTTCGGGCAAAGAACGCGCACTCCTGGGTAGAAGCCTACTTTCCGGGCTATGGATGGGTCACGTTTGATCCCACGCCGGGAGGTGCGATTGAGTCACCGCAAGGTTGGGGGAGGGCGATGCTTTACCTTGACGCCGCGGCGTCGTTCTGGCGGGAGTGGGTGGTCAGCTATGACACCTCGCACCAGTATGTTCTAGGACAGTCGTTGATGAGCGGGACTCGGGGTTTCTGGGAGCGGGGCCGAATGTGGGCGCGGCTGCAGTATGGGCGGCTGCTGAACTGGGCCCGGCGAAGCCAGCGACGAGTGGGACATTCGCCCGGAGGCTGGTTCGCGATGAGCGTGGCGCTGGCGGCGGTGCTGCTGGCGCTGGGCAACGCCGGGCGGATAACCCGGATGATCCGAACGAGGCAGTTGCGGGCGCATCCGGAGCGCTCGCCGAATCAGGCTGCCACGATGTGGTATGAACGGATGGCTCGTTATCTGGCGCGGAAAGGAATCAAGAAACCCGAGACGCAAACGGCTCAGGAATTCGTGCGCGTGATTGAAAATGAGCGCCTTCGGACGCGCGTCGGGGAATTTACCGACGCTTACGAATCAGCGCGGTTTGGAAATTCAGCGGACGACGCGCTGCGGCTGCCGGAATTGTACGGAGAAGTGGAGCTGGCAACCAAGAAGTAAGGTATCAGAGAGTCGAGCTGCGCTCGACGGACAGCCGAGGGCGGCTGTAGCCACATTGAAAAAGGTGAAGCCGGCGGGACCCTTCGACTTCGCTCAGGGCAGGCTGCCGGCACTACAACTGCTGGAGCCGGCGAGACCGTTAGAAGTGCCAGACTACGCCGCCACCGACGAAGTAGTTGTGCTGGCGGGTCTTGCCGGTATCGGCCAAGGGCAGGTTCGGCGTGCCGGACCAGAAGTCGCGGACATCGAGGCGGACGCTGAACTGGTGCAAGACTCTAACGTCGAGACCGAATCCACCCTGGAGCACCCCTGAGGTGGAGGAGGTGCCGGGATTTGGTCCGTAGTAGAGAAGATCTTTATTCTCGCTGAAGTGGGCGAAACCCGCGCCGAGACTCACCCAGGGCGAAACCGCGGTCTCAGGAAACAGATTCAGGCGAGCCGAAGGAGTAACGAAGATCTGCTGGTAGTTTTTGGGAACAACGTCGTCGCCCGAGCCGAGCTTTTCATCAAGATTGAAGACGGCTGGCACTTCTCCTGAGATGGCAAAGACGGGAGTACCGAACAGGCGGCGCGCGTAGTTGACTTCGAAGGTGAGTCCGTTACCGGAGCGAACAACCGGATTTTCATTGGTCGCGCCTATGATGCCCTGATCGCTGATGAAAATGCGGCCGATAAGGCCGGTCAGCTCGTTTTTCTCGTCCTGAGCTGCCGCTGAACCGCCCAGAATGGACATCATCACTGCCAGGACTGCAATTACGGCCTGTTTCCCAGACATTTCCCCTCCAGGATGCGGGACTTACACTTTTCTTCGATAACGCTTAGGGTAGCATGAAGCGCAAAGTTTTCATCCACAGGTTGTGTATTTCGCGGTCCCTGGCGCCGCATGGTGACGAGATGCATGCAGCCCGGGCGTACTTGCGCCTGGGATCGCGACCAGAAAATGTTAAAATAATAAGATTGCATGCCCTCGAAGAGCCTCACTGTGTCACCTTCCCGCGAAAAAACTACCGGCAGCTTGTCGACTAAGCCTCAACCCGTTGCGGGTCCGCAAAAAATCGGCTTCGTCAGCCTGGGCTGCCCCAAGAACCTGGTCGACAGCGAAGTGATGATGGGCTTGCTGGCACGAGCTGGGGCGGAACTCTCGCCCCGGGCTGAGGACGCCGATGTAATTGTGGTGAATACCTGTTCGTTCATCGAGAGTGCGCAACAGGAATCGGTGAATACGATTCTTGAGATGGCCGGTCTTAAGACTTCTGGACGGGCGAAGAAGTTGGTGGTCGCCGGCTGCCTGGTTGAACGGTTCAGGGATGAAATCCGCAAGAACATTCCGGAAGTAGACGCCGTTGTCGGGACCGGGGAGTTGCAGAACATTTTGGCGGCCACTGGCATCACCCCGCCTGCAGCAGCGAATTTATCGCACAGCGCTTCCCCGTTCGTGGTTCTACCTTCGCGAGCCGAGGGCGATGCCCGGGCGGCGCAGGGGCGGTTCTCGCGCGAGCAATGGAACGGGGCGATTGCCGATCTCCCGAATTACTTGTATGACGATGAGACCCCGCGCATTTTGGCTACGCCGAAATCCACGGCCTACATCAAGATCGCGGAGGGTTGCGATCATCCTTGTACGTTCTGCATCATTCCGCAGTTGCGCGGGCAGTTTCGCTCGCGGCGGTTCGAGTCGGTGGTGGCTGAAGCGGAGCGGCTGGCGCGGAGTGGAGTGCGGGAAATCACTCTGATTGGGCAGGACACGACCTGCTACGGTGAAGACTTCGGCTTGAAGGATGGTCTGGCGCTGCTGCTGGAGAAATTGGCGAAGATTGAAGACCTGCGCTGGATCCGCTTTCTCTACGCTTATCCGAATAAGATTACGGGCAAGCTGCTGGAGACGATTGCATCGTCCGACAAGATCTGTTCCTACATGGATGTGCCGTTGCAGCATGCATCGGCGCCGGTGCTGAAGCGCATGAAACGCGGAGGCGGCGCGGATCTGTTTCTGCGCTCGATCAGCAAGATGCGGCGGGCGATTCCGGGCCTGACTTTGCGAACGTCGTTTATCGTTGGATTCCCGGGAGAAACTGAAAAAGAGTTTGGAGAGCTTTGCGATTTTGTGCGGGAAGCACAGTTTGACTGGATGGGAACTTTTTCCTACTCCGATCAGGAGGGCGCTGACGCTTATGGATTGGACGAGAAGCTTTCGGTGCGTGAGATCGAGCGGCGGCGCAAACACCTGATGGGAATCCAGCGGCAGATCAGCAAGAAGAAAAAGAAGGCGCTCGTGGGGCAAGAGTTCGACCTGCTGCTGGAAGGGGCATCGGAAGAAACCGATCTGCTCATGGAAGGACGCACTTCGATGCATGCTCCTGAAATCGACGGCAAAGTCTTCGTCAACGATTTTCCGGCAGAGACTGAGCCCCAGCCGGGCGAGTTTTATCGCTGCCAGATCACAGAGGCTCACGACTATGATTTGGTGGCGAGGATTCTGTAGCGAGCGGTTGGCTAAAACATTCTCCGCTTTAACTCAGCGAAAGGCTCCAGTTTTCCCTGACCAATGCCTCGCAAACGCACACTGAAGCTCCGCTGCCCAATCTGCAAGAAAACGGTGAAGAGCGGCGACCCCGAGTTCCCCTTCTGCAGCGACCGTTGCCGCACCGTTGATCTTGGCAAGTGGGCGAGCGGCGGTTATGTGATTCCCTCGCCGGTAACGGACGCGGATGAGCCGATCCGAGAGCGCACGCCGGAAGATGTGGACGAAGAATCGTGAAAGATATTTCGAGGGCCGCAGACACGGAACCTGACGACGTCCGCGCGACAGCCGCCGAGGACGGCGGCGCTACAAAAACCGCTTGACTATGAACTCTCACGCTCTCTCACCGCCCCCAGCCTGGGCTACGCTGGTCGCCACGTTTTTCGGTATTGGACGGCTGCGGCCTGGGCCGGGGACATGGGCCTCGGCGGCGACCGCATTGCTGTGGGCGGCGTTGTGCCACGCGCTCGCGCCTGAATGGCGTACCCCAATCGCCATCGCTCTGGCCTTGCTGGTGGTGCTGGTCGGAATCCCTGCGGCTACGAAGGTCGCGCGGGGTTCGGGGATAAAAGATCCTCAGTTTGTGGTGATTGACGAGGTTGCGGGGCAACTGGTGGCGTTGATCGCCCTGCCGTTCGCGTGGAAATCTTTTCTGGCGGCCTTTATACTTTTTCGTGCCTTCGATATCGTCAAGCCGCCTCCGGTGCGACAATTGGAGGCGCTTCCGGAAGGCACGGGCATTGTGTTGGATGACGTGGCCGCCGGCCTTTACGCGCTGGGAGCCATGCATCTCTTGTTGCATTTCGATACGATAAGGCTTGGTCTTCTAAGATAGTGTTGGCTACAGCAGTGCGAGTGCTTTCCTCATGGGATTCTCCGAGCGCCTTCTGGGCAAGAAAAACGTGAATGGCGGACCGCACATCGAGTCGGTCTCGCCGGTGCTGGCGCTGGCGGGAGGCGAAATTCGCATCGCGGGTTCGGGATTGCGGCCGCAGCAGTACGAGCGCCCACGCGTGCAGTTCGGCGAAGTCGAGGGTGGGGTCGTAATCAGTTCGGATTCGTTTCTCGTGGCCCGCGTTCCCGACGGAGCGACTTCAGGCCCCGTGGTAGTGGCTGCCGATGGGCACGTCAGCAACGCGCAGACGGTGAAGGTGGCAGTCCCCATCGCGGACAACCTGCACCCCGTGACCAACCCGGCGCTCGATGCTCAGGGCAATATCTACGCGACCTTCTCGGGTTCGCGGGGTCAGAAGGTTCCAATCGCGATCTTCAAGATTGATACCAACTACGCTGTTAAACCGTTTGTCGCGGAGATGATGAACGCGACTTCGATCGCCTTCGATCGTCAGGGACAGATGTACGTTTCGTCGCGCCATGACGGAGCGGTCTATCGCGTGACGCCAAGCGGAAACGTAGCGACCTATGCCGAGGGCATGGGAGTCGCCACGGGAATTGCATTTGACAAGAATCAGAACCTCTACGTAGGAGATCGCAGCGGTACCATCTTCAAGATTGGCCCCGACCAGCAGGTGTTCGTGTTTGCTACGCTGGAGCCGAGCGTCTCGGCCTACCATCTTGCTTTCGGTCCGCAGGGCGATCTGTTTGTGACCGGGCCGACAACATCGAGTTTTGACTGCGTCCATCGAATTGATCCGCACGGAACGGTCCACACGTTTTACCGCGGCTTGGGACGCCCGCAGGGATTGGCTTTTGACTCGTCGGGCAACCTGTATGTGGCGGCGTCGCTCTCCGGCAAACGCGGGATTGTGAAGATTACTCCCGAGGGCAAAGCCAGCCTGGAAGTTGCGGGCCACGGGCTGGTGGGACTGGCCTTTGCGCCGGGACGCAGCGTGATTCTTGCCACCACCGATGCGGTGCATCATCTCTCGTGGAATATTCCGGGACTG
>JBEKWP010000120.1:0-11076 GCA_049512915.1 Candidatus Sulfotelmatobacter sp. | reverse complement strand
AGTGGCGCTCGCTATAGAGGAACTGCGGCATCCACACCTGAATGCCGCCGAGGGAAAATGTCATGGCCGCCATGCCGAGCGTGGAAGTCAGGAACGCAGGATTGCGAACCAAGCCGACTACGGTTGTGCGTTCCGGAGTGCTGTTCAGTGAATCAAATTGCCCGCGCACCGGTTCTTTGAGGAACATTGCCGCAATCGCAAGCAGGAATCCCGGAGCCGCTGCGATATAGAACGGAAACCGCCAGCCGTAATGCGGAGCCAGATAGCCTCCCAACAAATATCCCGCCGCCGACCCCACCGGAATCGCCAGATAGAACACGCCGAGAATGCGGCCGCGTTTCTTTTCCGCAAAAAGATCGGCGACGAACGTTGGCGCGATGGTGACGAACGTGGCTTCGCCGATTCCAACCAGCGTGTGGCGAATCAGCAACTCGGTGTAGTTATGCGTGAAGGCGGTCAGCAGCGTGAGCCCGCTCCAGAAAAACGCGCCCAGAATAATGATGAACTTGCGCGAATAGCGGTCGGCCAGCGGGCCGACGAACGGCGCGGCCACCATGTAGAAGCCGAGGAATGCGCTGGTGAGATAGCCTATCTGTGTCTTGGTAAGGTGAAACTCGTCCTGCACCAGCGGTTGCACCGCGAACAGCACGTTGCGGTCCGCATAGTTCAGCAGATTGAGCGCCGTGAGTACGATCAGCGCCGTGCGTGGGTGCAGTTTCGAGGAGGTCACGGTCGAGCGAATATAGCACGGACGCGGACCGCGGCCTTCACGAAAGCTGAGTCGAGCTGCGCTCGACGGACAGCCGAGGGCGGCTGTCCCCACATGGATGGCGATTTGACAATGGCGACAATTGTCGCTATTATTGACGACAAATGGTAAACGAATTGCGCGCGGTGGTGAAAGAACTCGGGGGCCGAACCGTTCTGGGACGCACACTCAACAACCAGCGCGATCTTTGCGAAGCCATCCGCACCGGCTTCCCTCCCGCCGTGGTCGAACAGCTTATGCGAGCTTCGAGCCTTACCCTCAAAGAACTGGCCGACGCTCTCGATCTTTCGCCGCGCAGTTTGCAGCGCAGGCGCCGCAGTGGGCGGCTGGCCCGCTTCGAATCCGATCGGCTCTACCGCCTGGCCCGAATCGTCGCCCTGGCGCAGCACAGTCTCGGCGACCGCCACAGTGCCGCGCGCTGGCTGAAGCGGGCCAATCGCGCGCTCGGCGGCGCTGCTCCCATCAGCGCCGTGGACACGGAATTGGGAGCCCGTGAGGTCGAAAACGTCCTGGGACGCATCGCCTACGGCGGCATCAGTTGAGACGAGTCAGTTGAGGCGTGTCTCTTGAGGAAAGTCTATCGCGTACTGCGCAAGCTGTATGCGCGCTCTCCGCTCGATGGCGAAGGCGCTTATCTCTACGGTGGGCGCTGGTCGAGCGCGGGAACCCGTCTCGCTTACACCTCCGAGCACCAATCGCTGGCCATGCTCGAATATTTCGTTCATCTCGATCCCGACGACGCGCCGCCGGACCTGGTTCTGGTCACGGCTGAATTTCCTAACGATCTGCCTGCCAAACTGATCGCAGTCGAGGATCTTCCATCTTCGTGGCGGAACTCACCCGCGCCCGCCGAGCTTGCCCGCATTGGAGACGAATTTGCAGCCGAGGGCAAACATTGCGTGCTGGTTGTGCCCTCAGCCCTCGCCCCGCATGAAAATAACTGGCTGCTGAATCCGCGGCATCACGACTTCCGCCGAGTGGTTGTGCGCGGAGTCGAACAGCTGAGCTATGATCCGCGCATGTTTGCCGCGCAACGCCGCAGACCGCGCAAGGGCTGACGATTTCGTCTTCGAGGCTACTGCTTTTGCGGCAGCGGGCTGCTCGGTTTCAACCAGTAACCGACGACCATTCCCACAGTACCGTAAGCCCAGCGTTTGCTATCTGGGCCGAATCCGTGCGTCAGAATGATAAAGAGAGCTGCACCCAACACGGCCAACGAAACTACGGCTTGCATAAGCAACCTCCTCAGCGGACCATTCATTGCGGGATCTGCATTGGGAAGGAAGTTCGATGTTCCAAACAGCATCATCGCACTTGCAATGAAAATAACCAGAGTTACGGTGCTCATGGTTTGCCTCGCTCTTTCCGCCCCGCAGCTCGTAAACTTCCGCGGGGGGCAACAAACTCTTCTACGCTCCAGAGCCGATCAGCCACGACGGCTGGCTTGGTTCACATCTCGGACTGGTTGGCTTACGAGAGCGCGTCTTGCATGGCTCCACTATGCCACGCTCGCCAGTCATTTCAAAATCAAAGTCGTCCCCTACTCTTTTTCGCAGGTGGCCAGCGTGCCACGACCGTGGTTGAGATTCCGCCGCGCGGTCGGAATTCTCCCTTCACCTCGGCCCACACCGGCTTCGCCCATCGCACCACATCCTCCAGAACGCGGTTCACAACGTTCTCCTGAAAAATCCCCAGGTTGCGGTAATGATGCAGATATTCTTTGTACGATTTCAGTTCCAGGCAAACTCTATCGGGCTGGTACCGCAGCGTGATGACGCCAAAATCTGGCAGGCCGGTCTTCGGACACACGGACGTAAACTCCGGATCGTCGATCACGATCTCATAACCAGGAAACTGGTTCGTCCAGGTTTCAATCTCAGGAAATTTGGCGTCGAGCCCGGCGGCAGCGTGCTCGGGCCTATAGCGGCGCGGTTTTGGCATGGAAGCATTGTAGCGTTTGAGGGCTCGGCGCGGGTGCCAATGCGAAACCCGCAGAGCGGCTCTCCAAGCTGACCGCTGCCGCATCCACCCTGCTCTGCCAGCATCTAATGATGCAACGGCTCGGCGAGACGGCGTTCTTTCGCGCTGCTTTGAGTGGTAAATTAATCTTTGCAGTTGTGCCCGCCGCAGCCTAAAAGATAACGAGTTGGCAGGAACCAACCACAATTCGAACGGACGTCCTGCGAGCAAGCGCCGTACCTGGCTGGGTCTCGGAGCCATCGCGGTTGCGCTCGCCATCATCCCGGTCTTCACGCGCCCCGGGCCTTTGCGGGTTCGAACCACCACAGTCGGACGCGGACCAATCCGCAGTCTGATCTCCACCAACGGCAAAGTCGAGCCCATCCGCAACTTCGAAGCGCACTCCCCGTCGGCTACCACGGTGAAACATTTGTTCGTAAAAGAAGGCGACCACGTTCGCCAGGGTCAACTGCTGTTGCAGCTCGACGATGCCGACCTCCGCAGCCAGGCCGCGCACGCCCAGGCCGAGATCAAAGCGGCGCAGGCGGATGAGGCCGATGTCGATACCGGCGGCACACGCGAAGAAATCCTCACCCTCGATGCTCAACTGGTCAAAGCCCGCAGCGCGCGTGACGCAGCCCAGCGCAATCTGGACGCTCTTCGCCGACTCCAGCAGCAAGGCGCAGCCTCCGCCGGCGAGGTCAAGCAGGCCGAGGACGTATTGCAGCGTGCCCAGGCCGACACCAGTTTGCTCGAGCAAAAAAAGAAAGACCGCTACTCGCGGCCGGAGGTCGCCAAGGTTCAGGCGCTGGGCGCGGAAGCCGGTGCCGCCTACGACGCGGCCGAAGACGCTCTCCGTAAATCCAGCGTGCGCGCTCCCTTTGACGGCATCGTCTACACGCTGCCCGTCAAGCAAGGCGCCTATGTGCAGACCGGTGATCTGCTGCTGCAGGAAGGCGATCTTTCACACATGCTGGTGCGCGCTTTCGTCGACGAACCTGACATTGGCCGCCTCGCCGCCGGAGAGAAAATCGAGGTCACCTGGGATGCCTTGCCCGGCCGCATCTGGAGCGGGGTTGTCAGCACCGTGCCTTCCACCGTGAAACTTCGCGGCGCGCGCAACGTCGGCGAAGTCACCTGCACACTCGACAACCACGATCTGCGCCTGTTGCCGAACGTCAATGTCGGCGTGACCGTCATCACCGCCGAGCACAGCGGCGTGCTTACGCTGCCGCGGGAGGCCGTTCGCATGGACGACACCAAGCCTTACGTTTATCAGGTCGTCAACGGCGAACTGAAGCGGCGCGAAGTGGAAGTCTCCCTGCAAAACCTAACCCAGGTCGAAATCACGGCCGGCCTTCCAGAGAATTCCGTAGTCGCCCTGTCCTCGGCTGAAGCCAACAAGCCCCTGGCCGACGGCGCCCGCGTGAGAGTGGTCCCCTAGCCCATGCAGTGCATTGATAACGATTGTCATCCTGAGCAAGCATTCCTTGCGCGGCGAAGAGCCTGTCCTGAACTTGCCGAGGGAATGCGGGCGAGCCGCGCGATGGGTCGCAGCCTGCCCCGCGAGGGCGCAAGCGATCGAAGCGTTCTTCGCGGCATGATAACCGCGCGAGTGGCTCGCTTCCTCATCGCTTTGCTTTCAGTCCTGTTGATACCCTTCGCTCTCGCCGCCCAGACGCCGCAAGACCTGCTCGCGGCTGGCCGCGTCGATCAGGCTATGCAAAGCGTCGAGCAGCAGATTCGTACTGCTCCCACCGCGGAGGCCTACAACCTGCTCTGCCGCGCTCAGTTCGAACTCGACAACTGGGACGCTGGCATCCCCGCTTGCGAAAAGGCCGTCGCCCTGGCGCCCGACAACGGGCTGTATCACCTGTGGCTCGGCCGCATCTACGGCGAGAAGGCCGATCGCTCGGGTTTTCTCAAGGCTTCAGGACTGGCGGGAAAGGTTCGCTCGGAATTCGAACGTGCCGTCGAGCTCTCTCCCGACAGTTGGGAGGCCCGCACCGACCTCGCGGAGTTTTATCTGGAAGCTCCCGCCATCGTCGGCGGCGGCAAAGATAAAGCGCGAGCCGAGGCTGAACAGCTCGTGCCGCTCAATCCGTCGATGGCACACTGGGTCAGGGGTCGCATCGCCGAGCGAGAGAAAGATGCCGCCCTGGCCGAGCAGGAATTCCGCGCCGCCGTCACCGCCAGCCAGAACGGCGCTCGCGCCTGGCTCAACCTGGCCGGCTTCTATCGCCACGCCAACCGCTTCGACGAGATGGAGCAGGCGCTCCACAGCCTGGAATCCAGCCGCCTGGATCATCCCGGAGCGTTTGTCGATGGCGCGAGCATGTTATTTCGTGCCGATCGCGATTATCCTCTAGCTATCCAGCTTTTGCACAGTTATATCGCCTTGTCCAACCCGGCCGAGGAAGCCCCGATCTTCAAAGCCCACTATTTGCTCGGCGAATTGCTCGAGAAACAAAACAACCGCCCCGCTGCCGCCGAAGAGTATCGCGCGGCGCTCTCTATGGCGCACAGCTTTCGTCCAGCCCAGGATGCCCTGAAGCGCGTAACTCGCTAGCTGGAGCTGGAGTGCTTCTGCCGAGAGGCTCACACAAGATAGGAACTGCTGCAGCGATACAATTTCGGCGCTAGGATTTGTCAGTGCTTCCGGGAGTGATCATGCCCGAGAGGTTGCCGATACTGTTGCGGAGTTTGCTCAAAGTCTGAGATGCCAGATTGCCGAGCGGATTTCCTTTCTCCTCGGCATCGCTGAATCCGGCTTTTTCCATTTGCTTGGCGGCCGCGCTGAATCGTTTGGAACTGATCTCGTCCATGTCGATGAAGCGGAAAGCTTGCGCAAGCGGCATCCCATCCGCTCCGCAGTGCATGAACTCGATTTGCGCGGTCACTTTGCCGAACACCGTGCCTAAATCCATTTCTCCCATCGTTCCCTCAGGAATAGGGCCGTTGGTGAGAACCGCGGAACCTCCCGTAAGCGAGAGCCGCCGGATTACTCCAACATGTTTCTTGGCATCCACGGTGAACAGCGCCCGTTCGTTGTTAGGGACACGAATGCGTGGCGGGCGATTATGCCGGTTGGCTTTCACGGACTTATTTGCCATTCCAACCAGCATTACAACTAGAGGGATTTCGGTCAATGTTACTTAAGTTCTGAGAGTAATCCCCGGGCGATGTGCATTACTCAAACATGAAGGCCGAAGCGAGTCATCATTTCGCGTCGCCCCAAACTTGTGACGTGCAGGACTCTGCTGTCGAGATCCTGGAGGACCCACTTTTTTCTAAGCGCGAACTTTAGAAGAGCTGCCCCCAGCGCCCCGCCGAGATGAGGCTTTCGCTCACTCCAGTCCACACAAGGGTATGCGAAGCGACGGCGCAGCGTCCGAGTTGATTCGACGTCAATGCCCAGACCTTCAAGAGCCCTGGTTCCGGCAACAGTAAGGTCGTATGCATGGTTGCTGGCAGTTGAATCAGAGGTTGCATCGAACGCCGAATGAAACGACAGCCAGCCCAAGATGCGGAAGCGTTCATGCAGCGAGACGCCCAGGCTGCCTGCGATGTGATCGTAGCAAGTGCGCGCAACGCGCAGTCGACTTGGCGTACTCGGCACGAATGCGGCACGGGACTCCCCGGCGAGCACGCTCAAGGCTTCGAGCGCCGCGGCCACATTGTCTCCCTCGAGACTGTAGTAGCGATGCTTCCCCTGGGCAAACACTTTCACCAATCGCAGCGTCTTCAGCCGCTGCAGGTGCACGCTGGCGGTTGAAGCCGTTACGTCCGCGACCACCGCAAGTTCTGTACTGGTTCGTGCGCGGCCATCCAACAAGCAGTAGAGCATCCGGGCGCGTGCCGGTTCACCAATGGCCGCCGCAATTCCAGAGACCGTAGCGTCGGGCCGAAGCTCCACATTCATACTTTGATGGTAGACGAAGTGTTCATGCTCGGCAACTGGCATATTGCCGGACGTGTATCTGAGAGAGTCATCCACCGCGCCAATGACCCGCCGCGAAGCCGTCCGGACCATTTCGGCGATCTGTGCGCTGGTCTTCGGCGACCCTGCTCCGGCCACTGCGAGGAAAACAGCGATGACGATCACTTGCGTGATCCGCTACCAGATCGATCCCTTCCAGCGAGACGAGTTCAAGAGATATGCCGAGAATTGGGGCCGCATCATCCCTCGATGCGGCGGCCACCTTATCGGTTATTTTCTTCCTTATGAGGGCACGAATGATGTGGCCTGGGGTCTGATTGCGTTCGATGGTCTCGCTTCTTACGAGGCCTACCGGGCACGCTTGAGGTCCGACCCCGAAGCTCGCGAAAATTTCGCTATGGCGCAGAGCAAGCGACTTATCCTCCGCGAAGAACGAAATTTCGTGGAAGTAGTCGACGGAACGCTCGGTATTCCCTCGTCGACTGCGGGCTCAAAATAAATTTCCAGGAGCAAAAGACGCTCACAGCCTTGAGTATGATGGCGTCTCGCATATCAACGCCACCGCCGTGCAAATTGGTCGCCGCCTTCAATTTTGCGATCACTCTCGGCGAGTAGCCGGCCGACCGGAAGCTATCCAGCTACCGAGACAACATTAGTCCTCACAGGCGGCATGCGGAGACGATCCGCAGGGGCTGATCACACCGCTCCCGACCGACTCACCCTTATCATTTCTCTTGCATCAGATTGTCCGTAGAATCTTTCCATGCACGACAATACCGACAATGCCATGGAAGGGCGGCGCATAAGCAGCTTGCCCTGAGCGGAGTCGAATGGGCCGCGTAGAGTGGCAAAATTGGCGCGGGCTTCAGCCCCGTGCTCATAAGGCGGAGAACGATGAGGCGGAGAACAATGAAAAATAAATCATGGCGTAGCGCGCGCATTCATAGACTTTTACTGGTGGGCCTCGTCCTCTTGCCCGCTTCCCTGCTGGCCGAACCGGTCACGCTCCACCAGGCCGTCGAACTCGCGCTGAAGAATGCCACCGGCATCAGCATCGCTGCCGCCGACCAACAGCATGCCTCCGCCAGCTACCGCGAACTCCGCAATAGCTACATCCCGCAACTGAATGCGGGAGCCGGAATCGGCTGGTCCGACGGCTTTCCCCTCAGCCTCGAAGGCTCCGCTCCTTCGCTGTTCAACGTGAATGCGCAATCGGCCCTCATCAATCCCGCGCTGAAGGACTTTATTCACGCCGCGCAATCCGACGTCGCCGTCAGCGCTCTTCACACCAAAGACCAGCGCAACCAGGTCATTCAGGACACCGTGTTGAGCTTCGCTGAACTGGCGAAATGGGAGCAGCGTTTGAGCCGCCTGCGCGAAACCATGGCGGCCGCGGATCAGATGCAAACAGCCGTCGCGCAGCGCGTCAAGGAGGGTATCGACAGTGAAATGGATGGCAGCAAAGCCCGCCTGTCAGTGGCCCGTCTGCGCTTGCGCATGGCCGAAGCTTCGGGCGCAGCCGACGTTCTCCGCGAGCATCTTTCCCGGCTCACCGGATTGCCCGCAGCCTCTTTCGAAATAGATCCCGATTCCCTGCCCGCTCTGCCTGCGGAGCAACCAGAGGTGCAGACAGAGGCCGAATCCCTGGTTAAAGCTACGGACGCTAACCCCGTGGTGCAGGCTGCTGTGGAACACGCCCGCGCCCAGTACTTGCGGGTGAAGGGGGAACGCCGGTCGCTATGGCCGAGCGTTGACTTCGCCGCCCAGTATGCCAACCTCGCTACCTACAACAATTACGATGCCTACTACAATCACTTCCAACCCAACAACGCCACCGTTGGCATCGCCATCCATCTCCCTTTTCTAAATCTTGCCCAGCACGAGCGGGTCAAAGAGGCTGAGTCGGAAGCCAGCAAAGCAACCAAGCAGGCGGAAGCCGCCCGCAACCAGGTCTCGGAAGAAACCTTGCGCCTGCAGCGCTCCGTCACCCAGATGCAGGCCGCCCGCGACGTGGCCGAACTCGAGTATGAGATCGCTCAGAAAAATATCGAAGCCACCCGCACCCGCATGGAGTCCTCCACCGCCAATCTCCATGACCTCGGTGACGCCCAGGCTCAAGCCAGCGAACGCTTGATCACGTTACAAGACGTCACTTTCGAACTGGAACGCAGCCAGATCGCGCTACTACGAGCGACGGGAGATCTCGAAAGCTGGGCCGTGGGGACCAAATAGTTCGCCGATGCCTCTTTTCGTCCATTCGCTGCATCAAACCCCGCATTCGACGACGAACCTGCATAAACACTGGTTTTTCAATACATAAGCCGCCTTCGGATGGTAAAATTAAGGCTCACCCAATATGCCTCTTAAAACCTTATTCCTGAACCCGCCTTCTTTTGAGAACTTCGACGGTGGCGCCGGCTCCCGTTGGCCCGCCACCCGCGAGATCGAGTCATACTGGTACCCGGTGTGGCTGGCTTATCCGGCTGGGATGCTGGAGGGGGCTCGCTTGCTGGATGCGCCTCCGCACTACATTTCGGCGGAGCAGACCATTGAGATTGCCAAGGACTACGAGTTTCTTGTCCTGTTCACCTCGACCCCCGGCTTTCCTGGCGACATTGGCTTGGCTCGCGCCATTAAAGCCGGCAATCCAAAGATTAAGATTGCTTTCGTTGGACCGCACGTTAGCGTGCTGCCCGAGAAGTCGCTGCGCGATTGTCCGGCGATCGATTTCGTGGCCCGCAAAGAGTTCGATTACGCCGTGGTCGACTACGCCAAAGGCAAGCCGCTGGAAGATATTCCCGGCGTTTCGTTCTTGAAGAACGGCGAGGTCGTGCACAATCCGGATGCGCCGCAGATTCAGGATCTGGATGCGCTTCCGCACGTCACCGACGTTTACAAGCGCGATCTCGATGTGAGCCGGTACAACGTGCCGTTCTTGCTGAACCCCTACGTTTCTCTTTACACCACGCGCGGCTGTCCGGCGCAATGCACGTTCTGCCTGTGGCCGCAGACTTTGAGCGGACATCCGTGGCGGAAGCGCTCCACCGACGATGTGGCCGCCGAAATGTCGAAGGTCAAGCAATACTGGCCGGAAGTAAAGGAATTCTTCTTCGACGACGACACCTTCAACATCCAGAAGGCGCGGACCATCGAGCTGTGCGCCAAGCTGAAGCCGTTGGGCCTGACGTGGTCCTGCACTTCGCGCGTCACTACCGATTACGAAACCCTGAAGGCCATGAAGGAAGCCGGTTGCCGGCTGCTCATCGTGGGTTACGAGTCCGGCGACCCGCAGATTCTGAAGAACATCAAGAAAGGCGCAACCGTCGAGCGCGCGCGCCAGTTCACTAAAGACTGTCACAAGCTCGGCCTGGTCGTGCACGGCGACTTCATCATGGGCTTGCCGGGCGAGACTCACGAGACCATTAACAACACCATCGCCTTCGCCAAAGAGCTGGACGTCGAAACCATTCAGGTTTCCGTGGCCCACGCCTATCCCGGCACCGAACTTTACGACTACGCAGTAAAGAACGGATTCATGGTCGGCGACAACAAAATGGTCGACGAAGGCGGCCACCAGCTGGCGCATATCCAGTATCCCGGGCTGCCGGCTGATGAAATTCTTTCCGCCGTGCATCGTTTTTACGATGAGTATTATTTCCGGCCGAAGGCAGTGTTCCGCATCCTGAGGAAGGCCGCGTTTGACAGCAATGACCGCAAACGCCTTTACAAGGAGGCCAAGACCTTCCTGAAGCTGCGTTCGGCGCGCAACAAGATGGTCAAGCAGCATGGCGAAGAGGCCGCAGCCGAATTGGCCAAGGCATAGAGCGACTGAGGATGCACGCCAAACGCGCGAGTTAGCATTCTCGCAAAGAACGCGAGAATGTTCGCGCGGCGCGCCCAGATCCTTCAGCGCCAAAAGCAGGCGCTTCAGGATGACAAGCACAAATTACTACCGTCTAAACTTCCCGTGACCTTTCGCAAGTATCTTGTGCTGGCCGGAGTCACGGTCTTTGCCGCGGCCGGAGACTCCATGCTCTCGCATGGGATGAAGCAGACCGGCAACATCTCTCTCAATCACCTGCAAGGCGTCATTTTTGCCGTGCTCAATCCCTGGGTCGCGGCCGGCATTCTGCTTCTGCTCGCATTCTTTGCGACCTACATGACTGCGCTTTCCTGGGCCGATCTCACTTACGTTCTGCCGGCAACGTCGCTCGGGTATGTGATCCTCGCCCTGGTTGCCAGATTTGTGCTGCACGAGCACGTCAGCCCGCTGCGCTGGCTGGGAATCGCGCTGATCACCGGGGGCGTGGGATTTATCGCCGGCGGCCCGGAGCTTACGAAGCATCCTCATACCGACGAGCCTGTCAACAAGACATGCGCCGCGGCGGCGTCCCCACCCTTCGGCTCG